>DAOUFX010000086.1:0-10991 GCA_034429675.1 Anaerolineae bacterium
CCCACCACCCAGATTTTGAGAAGATACAAACGTGTTGTTGCGGGCGGGCGCCCGCTCGCAATAACACTCCCATTTTCACCCTGCCGCGTGAGCGACAATTCCGACTAAAAACTAACAGCTAATGGCTAAAAGCTATTTTTGAAGGAGCACACTTACCGTGAAAGTACTCAGAGACCTTTTTAGGGACTACCGGTTTGTTGTCAGCTTTTGCATTTTGTGCATGCTGCTTGGTCTGGCGCTGCTTTCGCTCTTCTCACCCTACGATCCGGCTCTGTGGAGCCTGGTTCCCCGGGACATGCCGCCGTCAGCGGAACATATTCTGGGCACCAACTCCAAAGGACAGGATATTTTCTGGCAGGCCACCTTTGCCGTGCGCAACTCGTTGATCATCTCGGTCATCGCCGGCGTGGTTTCCAGAATTATCGCGGTGTTGGTGGGGATGGTCGCCGGCTACAAAGGCGGCACGACCGATCGGGTCTTGATGTTTATCAGCGACAGCCTCCTGGTCATTCCCCTGTTCTTGATCATTGTGATGTTGGCGATGTTGGTGCGCGAGCACATGAATCTGGTGACGTTGGGATTGCTCCTGGCGTTTTTTGGCTGGGCCTGGGACGCGCGGGTCATTCGATCGCAAATCCTGAGCCTGCGTGAGCGCGAATTCACACAGACGGCGATCCTTTCCGGGACCGGCACAATCAAACTGGTTTTGAACGAATACATGCCTTTTGCGACGCCGTTGGTGTTCTCGACGCTGATCAACAACATGTCCTGGGCCATCGGATTGGAAATGACCCTGGCGATTCTGGGTCTGGTCAACATGGATATCCCGACGCTCGGCACCACCCTCCAATGGGCGATCAGCTACCAGGCCTTGCTGCTGGGATACTGGTGGTGGCTCTTGACCCCCATCGTCGAATCGGTGCTGCTGTTTGTCGCCCTCTACTGGCTTTCGGTCAGCATCAGCGAATATCTGGATCCGCGGACGCGCGTCCAACGGGTGGGAGCATAGTGAGGCCACTATGAAAAAGACAATACTAAGAACCGAACAACTGAAAGCCTACTATGTCCTCGACGTTCACGGTACCCAGAAGATCGTGAAGGCCGTCAATGAGATTGATCTCGACATTCGCGAAAACGAGGTTTACGGGATCGCGGGGGAAAGCGGCTGCGGGAAGACGACGTTGCTCAAAGTGTTGGTCGCCGCCGTCGAACCGCCCCTGAGAATGCTCGGCGGCAACCTCTTTTACTACGTTGACGGGAAGGCGGTGGACGTGTCCCGGCTTGACCCCGAGGAGAAGCGCCGCTTGCGATGGGAATATATTTCCTACGTGCCCCAAGGCTCCATGAGCGTGCTCAATCCGGTGGTCAAACTGCGGGAGACGTACCGCGACTTCATCGCCAGCCACGTCACCGGAAAATCGAAAGATGACGCCTTCGAGATTGCCAAGGGCCACATCACGGAGCTGGGTCTGCCGCTGAAAATCCTGGATGCTTATCCCCACCAATTGTCCGGCGGGATGCGCCAGCGCGTGACGATCGCTCTGGCGGCGTTGCTCAAGCCGCGCATCATCGTCGGGGACGAGCCGACAACCGCGCTGGACGTGGTGGTGCAGCGCGGCGTCGTGCAGTTGTTGAAAGATATCCAGGGGAAGCTGAAAAACACCATCGTTCTGGTCACTCACGACATGGGCGTTCACGCCAACGTCGCCGACCGGATCGGCATTATGTACGCCGGGAAAATGGTCGAAGAGGCGCCGACGGCGACCATCTTCGATACGCCGGCGCACCCGTATACCCAATATCTGATCAACTCTTTGCCCCGCTTTGGCGACAAAACGCAACGAACCAGCGTGCCCGGCAGCCCGCCTTCCCTGGCCGATCTACCCTCCGGCTGCCCGTTCCATCCGCGCTGTCCGAGCGCCCGTCGGGTTTGCAGCGAAGAAATGCCCGGCCACACACAGTTGGAATCAAACCACCGCGTCGCCTGCTGGCTGGTAGGAGAAGGAATCCATGGAAAAGCTGCTTGAAATTGATCATCTGACGAAAGTTTTCTCCTTTGGGAGCCTTCTCTCAAGGGTCAAGCTGGTCGCGACGGATAACGTCTCCTTTTTTGTCAAACCGGCGGAGATTTTTACCCTGGCCGGCGAGAGCGGCTGCGGCAAAACGACGACCGCCAGGATGGTGATGGGCTTCGAGACGCCCACGTCGGGCGAGATCATCCACAAAGGTCAGGCCGCCGCCAAAAAAGAAAAGGTGTGGTTCACGCAGAACATCCAGGCGATCTTCCAGGATCCGTTTGGGACGTTCAACCCACTGCGGGTCGTGGATCGCTACTTTTTCGAGATGGCCCAGAACTACAAGCTTGCCAGAAGCCAGGAAGAGGCGATCCCTCTGATTGATCAGACGCTCAAACTGGTAGGGCTCTCCTATCAGGAGTTCGCCGGCAAGTACCCCAACGAGTTCTCCGGCGGGCAGTTGCAGCGAATTTCCATCGCCAGAGCTCTGCTCACCAGCCCCAAGCTGCTGATCGCGGACGAGCCGGTTTCGATGGTGGATGCGTCGCTGCGTATGTCCATCGTGAACCTGTTCAAGACGCTCCGGGACGACCTCGGCGTCAGCGTCCTCTACATCACCCACGACCTGGCGACGGCCTACTACGTCAGCGACCGGATCGCCATCATGTTCCGCGGCAATATCGTGGAGATGGGCTCGGTGGAGCAAGTGCTGATGTCGCCAAAGCATCCCTACACCAAACTGCTGCGCGAATCCATCCCGGAAGCCGATCCCAAGAAGCGCTGGGACTACGCGATTACGCTCTCCGAGTTGGAACACGAAGAGTACCTGCGCACCGGCTGCAAGTTCGCCGGGCGCTGCCCCCACGTGATGGAGCGCTGCAAGACCGAAATGCCACAGGACACACTCGTGGAGGATGTGCTCGTCAAGTGCCACCTGTACACCGGGAAGGGATAACCCGCCTGAAGCATTACACCAACAAAAACTCGGTCCATTCCATCACGAATGGGCCGAGTTTTTGTTGGCGCAACCCTCTCAGAATATCCGCGTCGCCAGCACCGTTCCATCCTTCAATTGTAATCCAATCAGTTGAAACCCATCGCCCGTTTTGATGTCTATCGGGGTTTCGCTGAAGGGGTTTTCACCTTTCTCCGTCGTCACCAACGTTTCGGCAGTCACATGCACGGTTAATTTGCCCAGATGCGCTTCCTCAAACTCGATATCCGTTCCCTCGGCGGTTTTATTCACGCTCAGAACGGCGCCGCGCAAATTGACGATGTTGACTTCCATTTGCTCCATTTTGTAGACGGTCCCCGTTTTGTTTGGTTCACCATATCCATAGAAAAAGTCCCCCGGCTCAATGGGCGCTTTGCTATCCCACTTCCCCTTCCATATCCGGGTTTCCGGGACAATGTGCAAAGTGACCAGTCCACGCACGGTGTTGCTCACCACTATTTCGTTCCCCTTGACTTCAACAACCGTTCCATCAATGATTTTCTCGATGGGTACCTGTGGATTAGGAGTGGGTGGTTTTATATCCAGCGCTTCGTCCGAGGTGCATTCTTGACAGGCGGGACTCGCATCCGGCGTTGGAATAAGCAAGGGTAACCCTGCATAAGCCCGTATTACAGAAAACGCTCCCACAATCCCGCCTAATACTAGCACGCACACAAAGATAGATATAAATGTCTTGTTGTTTTTCATGGCTTACCTCAAACTAATAACCATAGTAGGCTCGCACAGGAATGCGACCATCACTTAAACTGCCATGTAAACTTAGGAAAGCAGTTGTTGTTAGATCAATTACCACGTTTCCACTCGACCAGGCAGTATTGTTGCATCGAGATGTACCACCGCAACCTCCTGTACCATTGCAAGTACAGCAATCACGGATTGTGACTTCCACCGTAGGGCGATAGGGACATAGATCTGATACTGTAACTTTTGCGCCGCATGACAAAGAGCTGACAGAGGAAGATGAGCAGTACCTATGACAACTAGTTGCATCAATATGCGGCCATGCGGCATGCATACTATTGTTGTTGCAATTGCCACAGGCGCCGTTGCTGCCATTGCAAAGATTGTACCATGTAGCATGTCCGTCTATAAAACTTACTGATAGAGGCGCTGCTTGTACTGACTTGCCTGTGTCTTCCCCCAGGAAACCACGTATGGACGGCACAAAGGCATAGAGTAACAAAAGTAAGATTGTTGTTAAAAGAAGTTTTCTCGTCATTGGTTCCTCCCTGTCAAAACTGTTGGCTTGATTCGTGAATAACTCATACTTTTAAAATCCTCCTAATCGAGTAGTTTGCCAGATTTTATCGGTGATAAAATCCAGTTCATTGTCTTGGAGTATATCATGGCTCCCCCCCCCCTTGTCAACAAAACGAACTATGGTATTATAACCCTCGCACCTGCCGTGTGCGTGAAGCCGGTACGGGGTTTTGAGCCAACATGTTGATAAGAAGGGAACCCTCGTCCATTACGATGAGGACGCGGTAGCCTTCGGGCAAGGTGAAATCATCGGGCAGGTTCCCACCTGCGTAAGCAGGGTCAAAACCAGCGGCGCACGGCACGGCGGGGACGTCCTTATCAAAAGCCACGTTTTTTTAAGCGTGGCTTTTTGCTTTGTTGCTATCGGTTATAATCGCATTGATGAAACGAAAAGGCATTCTCTCGTCCGCGCTGCTCTGGATCCTCTGGCTGACCTTTGCCCTCCGCGTCGCCGGTCTCGCCGACCATAATTTCTGGTGGGATGAAGGGATCGGCGTGTGGCTGGCGCGGATGCCGCTGCTCGAAAGTATCCGCTGGACCGCCGGCGACGTCCACCCACCCCTGTATTATACGCTTCTCTATGCCTGGCGTCAGGCCGCCGGTGAGGGGGAATTTGTGCTGCGGTTCCCCTCGACCCTCCTCAGTTTTCTCACCGTTCCGGTCATCTACCGGTTGGGCCGGCTGCTGGCGCGTCGCCCCAAAACTGCCGCCGCCGCGCTTCCGGCTTCTGGCGAAATCGCCGGGCTCCTCGCCGCGCTCCTGCTGGCGCTCTCCCGTTTTTCGATCACCTGGGCGCAGGAGGTGCGGATGTACGCGCTGTCGGCGCTGCTGGCGACCGGGACGCTGTGGGCCGCCGTCTGGATGTGGCGCGGCGGCAAAACGCGCGCCTGGCTGCTCTACGTCGCGACGACGCTCGGCTGCCTCTACTCACTCTATCTGACGGTCACGGTGCCCCTGGTCGCCAACTGCGGATTCCTGGTCGCCTGGATGCGCCAGGGACGCCCACGCCGCTCTCTGATCTCCTGGCTGGCGGCGCAGGCCGCCGTCGCCGCGCTGTTTCTGCCGTGGCTGGTCTATGCGTTACCGCGTATGCACAGCTGGGCCAGCGACTCGGCCTTCTCGCCGGGATTCTTCGTTCAACTCTACGCGACCATGCTGGCGACCGGCTCGCCCGTCAACATCGCAACACATTTCCCCTGGGTCGTCGCCGTCTTTGTCGCGCTGGCCGTGGGGCTGGCGGCCCTCCTGCGAGCAAAAAGCGCTCCGGCGCAGACCGGCGCGCTGGTCATGCTGCTCGCCGGTCTGGTGTTGCCGGCGCTGGTGGTGCTGGCCGTCTCGCTGCCGCTGATCGGCTTCTACTTTTCGCGCCCGCTGACGCCGCGTTACCTGCTGCCGCTCTCCGCCTGCTTCTATGCGCTGCTGGCCTGGGGTCTGGCCGAAATCGCCGCCGGGGACGGGCGCTGGCGACGCCCGTTGGCCGCAGCTCTGACCGGCGTCGTGGCGCTGACGGCGCTCCTGGGGCTGCTCTCCCTCTATCCGGGGCGCGCGCGCCGCGACGATTACGCCGCTATTGCGCAGACGCTGGCCGCCCAGCGCCGACCCGCCGACCGCGTCCTGCTCTACGTGGATCGCGACTGGCCGGTCTTTGTGGCGCATTACGGCGGGGAAAGGGACGCCGTCCCCTACGGCATGACCGCAGACGACGCCGCGGTCGCCGCCCTCCTGGCCCCGCTCTGGGATTCCGCCGAAGGGCTGTGGCTGATCACGACGCCGGAAGCCCTGCAGACCGACCCGCAACAGCGCATCCCGCAATGGTTGCAAGCGCACGCCCTGAGCCAGACCGTCTTGGTGGCCGGCGAAAACTCGCTGACGTTCTACGCGCGGACGGAAGCGCGCGCACAAACGCAAGCTGATCTGGCCCCGGATTTTGCCCCGCCGGCGACGCTGCAAACCCCGGTCGCAGACGGGCGGCTCCTGAGCGCAGCCCTGCCGCTGCCGCGCTACCGCACCGGGGACACGCTGCGCCTGGCGTTGTACTGGGCCCCGCCGCCGACCACGCCGCTGAGCGTGACGCTGGACGGCCCCGCGTCACTCACGCTCGCCGTCGCCGTGCCACCGGCGGCGCATTCGGCGACGCGCCAACGGGTGGACATCCCGCTCACGCCGGACTTGCCGGGTGGGCGTTACCGCGTTTATGTGCAAGCCGGCGCAGCGCCGCCGGCGGCCGTGGGCGCCTTCACCCTGGCGCGCGTCGCTGCCGGCGCGGACATCGCCCTGGACGACATCCCGTTCCCCACCGGCTACCGTCTGGGCGAAAACATTCGCCTGATCGGCTACGACCTGCCGCGCGCGACGCTCAAGGCCGGGGAGACGCTCGAACTGACGTTGTACTGGCAAACGCAAAGCGCGCTTCCCGCCCGTTACAAAGTTTTTACCCATCTCTTGGGCGAGGTTTTCAACGCCAACACCGGCAACTTCATCTGGGGGCAGCAGGACAACGAGCCGGGAGGCGGGCAGGCGTTGACTACCCTCTGGGCGCCCGGCGCCATCATTGAGGACAGCTATCGCCTCCAGGTAGACCCCGCCGCCCCGCCCGGCGTCTACACCCTGGAGGTCGGAATGTACGGTCTGGTGGATCTGACACGCCTGCCGGTCGCAAACGACGAGGGGCAACCATCCAATGATGCGATTTTGTTGACAAGCGTCGAAATCCGGTAGCAAGGGGAAATCAGCAAGTCGAAATCAGAAAATGGGCGATGGCGGGGTGATTACGGTGTCGGGGAGTCTGGCGGTTTTGCAGCTTCCACGCTCGGAGTCTCCGGGGTCAAGTCCGGCGCCTCCTGCGGTGCGCTCTGGAGCGCTTGAACGGAAGGGATGACGCTGTGGCGGCTGTCGGGGAAGGTTTGCCAGTCCGGCTCGCGCAACACCGCCCAGGCGCGGCGCAGGCGCTTGAAAAAAGCCGATAAGCGCCGTTTCCAGCGCGGCGGCAGCGGCGTCAGATGAAGCAACATCAGCGCATTGAGCTGATCCAGCGCCGCTTTGCGTCCCAGCTCGATGATCTCGACGTTTTTCCCCGAAGAAAACGTGCCGACGTTGGGCAAAAGGATGTCCAATTGAAGGTCGGGCGGGCAGAGGCGCAGCCGGCGTTCGTTCACGATGTTCGTCGT
This sequence comes from Anaerolineae bacterium, assembly GCA_034429675.1. Classification (GTDB taxonomy): domain Bacteria; phylum Chloroflexota; class Anaerolineae; order B4-G1; family SLSP01; genus JAKQHY01. The sequence goes on from DAOUFX010000086.1 coordinate 7,458, forward strand.
CAACTGGACGCTGGTTTCGGCGATCAACATCGGCAGCTTCCAGTCGGGGGCATAATTGACCAGAGAGAGGAGCATCTGCGGCGAGAGCCGGCGCCGGCCTTGATGGTTGTTGCCGTTGTCCATATTGAGCCGGACGCTGGGCGGCGTATTGATGCCGATCACCCGGTCGGCGCCCATCTGGCGCACGATGTCCACCGGGTAGTTGTTGACCACGCCGCCGTCTACCAGCCAGCGCTCCATGTGCCGCACCGGCGAGAAGATCAGCGGGAAGGCCGCGCTGCCCATCATCGCCGGGATCAACGGCCCCTGATTCAGTAAAACCATCTCCCCGCTTTCCACGTCGGCGGCGATTACCGACAGAGGAATCTTCAGGTCCGCAAACGTGAGCGTCTCACTCCCCAGGAGATCGGCCAGCAGCTTCTGCATCTTGGCGTGGCCGAACAGACCCCGCCACTCCTGGCTGGGCGCGGCAAAATCCATGATGCCGACCCGCGACGCGAAGGCGATCAGATCGCTCAGCGGCACGCCGGCGGCGTAGATGCCTCCCAGGAGCGCGCCCATGCTGGTGCCGGCGATGTAACTCACCGGGATGTGCGCCTGCTCCAGCACTTCCATGACGCCCAGATGCGCCAGCCCGCGCAGGCCGCCGCCGCTCAGGGCAAGACCGATTTTCGGTTGTTCGCTCATTGAATGCTCCATCGGAAACAGTTCCAAGTTTCAAGTTCCGAGTTGAAAGTTATAAGAATTAGCGGGATAGCTTGCAGGCGTCTGCAAACTATCCCATGAGATTCAGGCCGACAAATTGTGAATGGCTACAAATAGGAGGCGCACTCTCACAAGTGCGCCTCCGTGTATGGGTTAGGATGCAATAATAGAGGTGTAGTATCCCAGATTTTTCGTCGTTGTCTAGGATTTGACCCGCTGCACGCCCCGCGCCAAAGCCTGCTTGTTGGGCTCCAGCCACTTGCGCTGCCGCTCCGAAAGATGCGTCGTCAACTGCTGTTCCACCGTCGCTTGCGTGACGATGCCGGTCGCGGCAATAAGCGCCCCCAGCATCACCAGATTCGCCATCCGGGGGTTGCCCAGCTCGTTGGCGATGTCGCTGGCGGGGACGTCTACCACGCGGATGTCCGCGCGCGGCGACTTTGCCTCCACCAACGAGGTGTTCACCAGCAAAACCCCGCCGGGTTTGACCAGCGGCCCGTACTTCTCCAACGAAGGCAAATTCAGCACCACCGCCGACGACGGATTGCAAATCATCGGCGCGCCGATTTCTTCTTCGGAGAGGATCACCGTGCAGTTGGCCGTACCGCCGCGCATCTCCGGCCCGTAGGAGGGAATCCAGGTCACGTGCAGCTCCTCGGCGATACCCGCATAAGCCAACAGTTGTCCGGCAAACAGCGCTCCCTGTCCGCCAAAACCGGAAAAGATGATTTCTTGGTGTCGCATGGATGGCTCCTTTAGCGCACTTCGAGCGCTTTGACTTCGTCGGTGATCTTGTAGTCGCCCAGCGGGTAGATCGGCACGAGGTTCTCTTTCACCCACTCCATCGCTTTCCACGGGTCCATGTTCCAGTTGGTGGGACAGGTGGAGAGCACTTCGACGCAGGAAAACCCCAGTCCTTTGATCTGCGTCAGGAAGGCGCGTTTGATGGCGCGTTTGGTCTTGGTGATGCTCGGCACGTCCGTCGCCATCTGCCGCGTGATGTACGCCGAGCCCGCGATGTCCGCCAGCAGTTCCGTCATCTTGACCGGCAGCCCGGCCAGATGTGGATCGCGGCCCATGGGGGTAGACGTGGTGACCATACCGAGCAAGGTGGTGGGCGCCATCTGCCCGCCCGTCATCCCGTAGATGGCGTTGTTGATGAAGATGGTCGTGATCAACTCGCCGCGGTTGGCGACGTGGATGATTTCGCCGGCGCCGATAGCGGCCAGGTCGCCGTCGCCCTGGTAGGTGAACACCACCTTGTCCGGGTTGACGCGCTTGACGCCGGTGGCCATGGCCGGCGCGCGCCCGTGCGGCGCCTCCACAAAATCCACGTTGAAATAGTTGTAGATCAGCACCGAGCACCCCACCGGCGCAACGCCGATCGTCGTCCCACGGATGCCCAGCTCATCAATGACCTCGGCTACCAGCCGGTGCACAATCCCGTGCGTGCAGCCCGGGCAATAGTGCGAGCTCACCTCCGTGAGCGCCTCGGGAAACCCGTAAACCAGTTCCATATCTTCAGGTAAATCAGTATGTAAGCCCATTTGTCTTCCTCAAAAGTAGTCAATGAGTGATTGGGGAATTAGGGGATTAGGAGCTGGAATCATTTCTCCCGGTCCCCAGTCACCTAATTCCTAATCCCGGACTTCCTCGTCCAACTTCTGCAATGCCGCCGCCACCTCGTCCACCATCGGCACGATGCCGCCCAGCCGTCCGTAGAACTGAACGGGGACCTGTCCGCGGACAGCGCGTTCGACGTCTTCGAGCATCTGCCCGGCGCTCATCTCGACGACGAGCATGCCGCGAAGGCGGTTGGGGCGGCTTTGATCGGCCAACTCCAACAGACGTTTTTCGGGGAACGGCCACAACGTCTGCGGGCGCAGCAATCCAACCTTGAGCCCCTGTTTGCGCGCTTCACGCATCACCGAGAGGCAGACGCGGCCCATCGTGCCGTAGGCGACCAACAGCAAATCGGCGTCCTCCGTCTCATATTCCTTCCAGCGGACCTCGTTCTCGCGAATCTGCGCCAGTTTTTCCTGCAAACGCCGGTTGACGTCCTCAAGATGATCCGGGTTCAGATAGAGCGAGGTGACCAGGTTGGGATCGCGCCCCGCGGCGCCGGTGACGGCCCAGGCAGGGCGCTCCGTGCGCACCGGCTGCATGGGCGGCAGCTCGGCAGACTCCATCATCTGGCCGATGCAACCGTCGCTGGCAACGATGACGAGCGTGCGGTACTTCTCGGCTAAATCGAAAGCCAGCCCCATCATATCAATCATCTCCTGAATGTTGGCCGGCGCCAGCACCAGGGGACGGAAATCGCCGTGGCCGGCGGTTTTTGTCATAAAGAAGTAGTCGCTTTGCGAAGGCTGAATGTTGCCCAGACCGGGCCCGCCGCGCATCACATTGACCACCACCGCCGGCACTTCCGATCCGGCGATGTACGACAGCCCCTCGGCCATCAACGAGAATCCAGGGCCGGAGGTGGAAGTCATCGCACGCACACCGGTAGAAACTGCGCCGTAGAGCATATTGATGGCCGCCACCTCGCTCTCGGCCTGAAGAAAAACGCGCCCTTCTTCGAGCATCCGCCCGGAGAGATGCTCCAACGCCTCGCTTTGGGGGGTGATGGGGTAACCGAAATAGGCTTGCAATCCATAGCGCAACGCCGCCTCGGCGAACGCGACGTTGCCTTTGAGCAGTTCTTTGGTCATCGAAACGCTCCTCTGAAGATAGCTTTTAGCCATTGGCTTTTAGCCGTTAGCCAGGAATTACCGCTAAACGCGGATGGGTTAAAGGGGGTGTTTGCGCGGGCGGGTACCCCCGCCC
>DAOUFX010000087.1:0-5861 GCA_034429675.1 Anaerolineae bacterium
GGGCGGGGGTACCCGCCCGCGAAAAACCCCCTTAAACTACTCTGTTTCCCACGGTGGGGGGCCTTCCCATCCGTATTTTTTCAAGTCAATGCGCCCGTCTTTGTCGAAGGCGATGCCTTCTGCTTCCAGCAGCGAGCGTTGGACGCGCGACCCTTCTGCGTCCAGGCTTGGCGTCCCTTGCGCGTTGACGACGCGCTGCCAGGGAACGTCGGTGCCGTCGGTCAGTGCGCGCAAGGCCCATCCGATGGTGCGGGCGCCGCGCGGCCAGCCGAGCCAGCGCGCAATCTGCCCGTAGGTTGAGACTTTGCCGGCGGGAATGCGGCGAATCAAGGCGTAAATCCGTTCAAAATTGTTGGTGTCCATATCAATTCTTCGTTTCACGCATGGGCCTTCGCCCTCCAGTCCTTGATGGCGAAGGGCAGGTAGAAGAGCAGCATGAAGACCACACCGAGCAGCTCGATGATGGCGATGTACCAGGGCCAGGGCGGCATGAGATCAATGATGCTGGCCGTCGTGGGTTTGTGGGCGATGAAGAGGTAGTTGCTGCCGATCAGGAAATTGATCACAAAAACGGCTACCCCGTAGAGGTTGCTGAACAGGAGCACTCGCACGATGGATTTGGGGGTGGGGCGGAACCCCTCGACGATGGTCATATAGAGTGCCGCTGCTACCAGAGTGCCGTGAGAAAGCAGCACCTGGAAAAAACGGAAGTGCGGAAATCCGTAGATGCCCGCGTCGGGGGTTAACAGCGCCTGCAGCGCGCCGGCCATTCCCAACAGGTAGGCAAATTCAAAGATCGTGTAGTTCTTGGTAATTAACATCACGACGCTTAGCCAGACCAGCGCGCTACAGAGATGCAAGGGCAACATCGTTTGAATGGTCCACTGTCCGGTGGTGAAATTCCAGAGGTGCCACGAGCATTCGACGACGACGAGCAGCGCCGCCATGCCGTAGCGGATGTTGCGTTTCCCTGTGTCCGAAGCCTTGCGCCCGAAATAAAAGATCGCGGCCATACACAGCGCGATGATTCCCAGCGATATCAAGTGGGCAGGCCCAAATATGACAAACGGTTCTCCAATCCAATCTTTAGCGAAGTAGTTTCCCATGTTTCCCCCTTCATTGGTTAAATCTGGCCTATTTTACACCGGAAGTTCAAACAGCCCAATCGTGTTTTTTCTTTGCATCTCTCCCTAACTGTGCTACTCTTGTTTTGGCGGAAGAGATTAAGGAGGATGTTTGCGCGGGCGGGTACCCCCGCCCGCACAAACACCCCTTTCAACCTTTGCCGCGTCGATCGTGATTCAACGGAAGAGATAAAGGAAGCGTGTTTGTTCGTGCGGGTACCCCCGCCCGCACAAACACCCCTTTCAACCTTTGCCGCGTCAGCGGCGATTCTTGGCTAACGGCTAAAAACTAATGACTAAAAGCTATTTTCTAAGGAGGATTTGTTGTGGATAAAACGAAAAACATCACGGTGATTGGCGCCGGTCATGGCGGAAAAGCCATGGCGGCGGAGATGGCATCGCGCGGGTTCAGCGTCACGTTGTACAACCGCTCACCCGAACGGCTGGACGTAATCGCGATGCGCGGCGGCGTCGAGTTAAGGACGGAGGAAGGGCGCGAGGTCTTCGCGACGTTGCGCGCTGCTACTTCTGACCCGGAAGCAGCGGTAAAAGACGCCGATTTGATTATGATAGCGATTCCGGCCTCCGGGCATTATGACGTCGGCGTGACGTTCGCTCCCTATTTGCGGGACGACCAGGTGGTCGTGCTCAATCCGGGCCGGACGGGGGGGGCGCTGGAGTTTCGTGCTGCGCTGGATCACGGCGGGTGTGCCTGTCACCCTATTATCTGTGAGGCGGAGACGTTTCTGTTTGCGGCGCGCAGTCTTGGCCCGGCCGAGTCCCAGATTTTTCGCACCAAGTATTCCGTGCCGCTGGCCGCATTCCCGGCGACCCGGACGCAGGCGGCGCTGGACGTCGTGCGTACCGTTTACCCGCAGTTTATTCCGGCGAAAAATGTCCTTCACACGAGCATGAACAACATGGGCGCTATCTTCCACCCGGCTCTCTCTCTGCTCAACGCCGGCTGGATCGAGGCGACGCAGGGCGATTTCGAGTTTTATATGGACGGCGTCACGCCGGCGACGGCGCGGGTGCTGTCGGCCCTGGACCGCGAACGGGTGACGGTGGCGGCGGCCATCGGCGTCCGCGCGCAGAGCGCCCTGGAATGGCTGGATCGCGCCTACGCCGCCACCGGAGATGGTTTGTACGAAGCGATGCACGCGAACAGCGGTTACAAGGGCATCAAGGCGCCCAACCGTTTGCAGCATCGCTACATCTTCGAGGACGTGCCGTGCAGTCTGGTGCCGGTGGCGCTCATCGGGCAGCAGTACGGTGTGGAAACTGTGACGATTCACGCGATGATCGCTTTGGCGAACATCGTTCACGGGACGGACTATTTGCACAAAGGGCGAACGCTGGAACACCTTGGAATTCGCGGCCTGTCGGTGACGGAATTGCACCACTACGTCGAAACCGGCGAACGGTGAGTGGATTTTGGATTTTGGATTTGGGATGTGAAGTGCGCGATTCGTAATTCGTTAAGGATAGTGCTTTTCCGGGCGGGGTACCCCGCCCGAAAAAACACCTCCTTATATCCGACTAACGGCTAAAAGCTAAAGGCTAAACGCTATTTCCGAAGGAGGTTGCGATGAAGACGGTTGTTGCCGGCGCTTTGGGCGAGTGTGTGCACGTAGCCGGCGTGATGAATTTTCTGCGGTTGGCGGCAGCCGCCGGTTGGCGGACGGTGTTTCTCGGCCCGGCTGTGCCGGTGGAGGCGTTTGTGGAGGCGGCGCAACGCGAGCATGCGGACCTGGTCGGGGTGTCGTACCGGCTCACGCCGGAGACCGGCGAGCGGCTGCTGGCCGATTTCGCCGAGGCCGCCGACGATTTGCGCCAGGCCGGGACGCGCTTTGCCTTCGGCGGCACGCCGCCCATCGCCGACCGGGCGCGGGTGCTGGGCTTTTTCGAGCGGGTTTTCGACGGAAGCGAGCCGCCGGATGCGACGCTGGCCTATCTGAAGGGGCAGGCCGCGGCTCAGCCCTCGGCGGCGGACTTCCCGCAGACGGCCGTGGCGCGCATGCGCTGGAAAGCGCCTTATCCGATTTTGCGCCATCATTTCGGCCTGCCCACCCTGGCGGCCACAGTGGAGGGCGTTCGCAAGATCGCCGAGGCGCACGCGCTGGACTTGATTTCACTGGGCATTGATCAGGACGCGCAGGCCAACTTCTTCCATCCTGAGCGACAGGATCCGCGCCGCAAGGGCGCCGGCGGAACGCCGGTGCGCTCCGCCGACGACTACCGCGCCCTGTACGCGGCCAGCCGCTGCGGCAACTACCCGCTGATGCGCACTTACTCCGGCACCGACGACTTTGTGCGGCTGGCGGAGATGTACGTGGAGACGCTCAACATCGCCTGGTGCGCCATTCCCATTTTCTGGTTCAATCAGATGGACGGGCGCGGCCCGTGGAATCTGGCCGGCTCCATCCGCGAGCACCAGCAGGTGATGGCCTGGTACGGCGCGCGCGACATCCCGGTGGAGTTGAACGAGCCGCATCATTGGGGGATGCGCGATGCGCCGGATGTGGTGTCGGTGGTGGCGGCCTATCTCTCGGCCTACAACGCCAAAGCTTTCGGGGTGCGCGATTACATTGCCCAGTTCATGTTCAACAGCCCGCCCGGTCTTTCCGACGCGATGGACCTCGCCAAGATGCTGGCGTGCCTGGAAATCATTGCGCCGCTGGCCGGGCCGGATTTCCGCATCTGGAAGGAGACGCGCACCGGGTTGTTGAGCTATCCGCTCGACCCGAGCGCCGCCCGCGCGCACCTGGCAACCTCGGTCTACGTGCAGATGGCGCTGAAGCCGGACATCGTGCACATCGTCGGCCACACCGAGGCGCATCACGCCGCGACGGACGACGACGTGATCGAGGCGTCCGCTCTGGCCCGCCGCGCCATCGAAAATGCGCTCCGCGGCCAGCCGGACATGACGCTCGATCCGGCGGTTCAGGCGCGTAAGGCCGAATTGCTGCGTGAAGTGGGGATCACCCTGACCGGCATCCGCGCGCTGGCCGAGGCCGGGGTCGCCGATCCGCTGGCCGACCCGGCGACGTTGGCGCGGGCCGTGACGAGCGGCATCCTCGACGCGCCGCATCTGCGCAACAACGCTTTTGCGCGCGGCGCCGTGGCCACGCTGGTGGATGCGCGCGGCGCGTGCGTGGCGGTGGATGCTGCCGTCGGAAAACCTCTCGCTGAGGCGGAACGTCTGGAGCAATTGGGGATTCGTTTTTGAGTTGGGGTCGGCAATTCGTAATTCGTAATTCGTAATTCGTAATTCGCAAGGCCACGAATTACGAATTACGAATCGTGCATCGAGAGAGTCAGCTTTTTTTCTTACGGCTTCAGTTGGTGGAAGGCGTTGTAGACGCTGCGGATCAGGTTGCCGTAGTATTCGGTCTGGCCGGGGCCGTTGTAGGATCGGGCGAAGCTCTCGAAATCCAGGGTTTGCAGCGCCGTGATGCGCGCAGACGTGGCCTGACGACCTTTGACGAAGTTGAAGAAGCCGATGATTTGTTCCCGCTCGCTTCTGGCAAACGCATCGAACATCTCCTGCACCGAGGCGTACCCCAGGGTGGCGTAGTTGAATCCCATAATCTGCGGCCCCCCCATGCTGATGGACGATTTGGCGGCAGTGTCGTCCAGGGTGCACGCAAAATTAAAGACGGCCCACTCGTTGTCCTGGCTGCCGTGACACGTTTGCCACGGTTGTGCCGGATCGCTGCGCCAGGAGTGCCCGGTCCAGCGCTGGCCCGAGGCGAACGTAAAGAACTGGTTGAAGCGCGCCTCATTTTGTTTGCCCCAGCGGTCGTAGAAGATGTGATTCTCGAAGCGGATGATCGTCCGCCCGTTAGCGTCGAAAGCGCGCCCGCCCGATTCCACCGACAGCACGGCCACGGCTGCGGCGGGGTCAATGGCCAGTTGTGCGGACAGAGTGCGCAGCAGGCCGCCCACCCGGTTCCAGATGGTCGCTACCTGGCGCTCAACTGCGGAGGGTGATGCGCCCAGGACGATCTTGGCCGCCTCTTCCGGCGCGGTTGGGGTGGTAGCACCGGGGGTGATGGGGGCGTTACTGGTCGCCGGCGGGATTTCGCCGCCTTTCTGGACGAAGTCTTTGTGGAGATAGCCGGAGCGGATGGTGTCGGCGATGTAGACCCAGGTTCCCAGATCTTTCCAGATGTGAATTTGTGTGCCCGGCGGCAAGACCTCAAGAATTTTGTTGTCGGTGCTGGGCCCGGCGCGCAGGTTAACCTCGCCGCTGGTCCTGCCGACGTCGGGGAAGGCCAGGCTGTCGCTGCTCACGAACCCGTGTTCGCCCAGCGCGATCACCTCTTGCCAGTCGTTAGCTTTGTCGAAGGCCATCACCTGCGTGTCCTCGTAGAGCGCCATCACCGTTGCGGCCGTAGCTCCTGGGGATTCGTGGACGCCCAACTCTACGGTAGTCTTGGCGGCTTTCGGCAATTGGACGTAGTTTTGATAGACGAAGCCCTCTTGCTCGCCTGCCTGGATGTGGTACCAATCCCCGGTTTTTTCCAGAATGTCGAAGAACGTTCCTTGCGGCAGGACGCAGATGAGTTCTTGACTCACGTCCGCGCCTTTGCGCATGTTGAGATCCGTTGTCGTTTTTCCCATCCATCCGGTCATGGAATTCCTCCTTTGAGAATAGTCTAAAGTTCAGAGTCGAAAGTCTGCCGACACGGCAGAGGGTAAAAATGATGTATTTTTCGCGCGGGTACCCCCGCG
>DAOUFX010000088.1:0-3163 GCA_034429675.1 Anaerolineae bacterium
AGCGGGTACCCCGCTCGAAAAAACACTCTTTATGTCCGGCTAACAGCTAAGGGCCAAAAGCCGAAAGCTAAAAACCATTTTACAGGAGTTTACTATGCGATTGAAGTCTACTGTAGTTGTCTCTTTTCTTCTTGTGTCGGCGCTGTTGATAGCCGGTCTGGCGTGGGGCAGCGCGCGCCCTCTCCCGGTGGAAGCGAAGCCGTTGGCCGCTCCGCTCACGCCGGGAGACATTACGATCTCCAATACTGTGGTGATCACGGGGATTGAGCCCATCGGCATGAATATATCCACAATTGCCGGCGGCACCAATTATGCCATCAACAACTACGTGTGGGGATCGGGCATGGAACCGGCGATTGCGCGGTACCTGGTGCGGATCGAGGCGACCGAAGTTGACACCGACGGCACCTGGATCGCCTGGGAGTTGGACGGCGGCAATGTGCACATGTGGGATGTGAACGCCACCGGTTTTGGCGATGGCGCCGTCGTCCGGCTGTATCGTCTGGTGGATGCCAACGGGCAACCGCTGGCTTACGCCGAAGGCATGCAAGATGCGACCGGCGCCGACCACGTGATCTTCCTGGGCGAAACGACGGTGCCCGCAGGCGGCTGGATTGCGGAGGGTTCGGAAAGCGAGAACAACCGCGTTTATTTGACCGATTCTTTCCCGGATCTGGCTTTCGGCGATTACGCCATCATCATCGTCAAAAAGACCGAATTGCCCGCCGAGCAGGTTCACCCGCGTCTGTATGAGTGGTTTGAATCGGGCAACCGCACCTTCAGTTGGTATCAGGACACCGTATCGGCGACCCTGGTGCCGCACCCCGGAACGATCCCGGCGGAATTCACCGATCCGGGCGAAACCTGCCTGCAGATGACATTCCCGGAGGGCAACAGCGGTTGGTTCGGCCAGTATATCTTCCACAGTTACGACCAGGGCGAAGGCCAGTGGTACGGCCAGTTGGTACCGGGCGCGCACTACCGCGCTTCCGTCTGGCTGCGCCAGGAAGGGCTCCCCAACGGCCAGGTGCGTTTTGTGATCAACGGCCCCTACAGCGCCCTCGCCCAGCAGACGCCCTGGACGGTGACCGGCGAATGGCGGCAATACACCTACGACTTCGTCGCCCCGGATTACCCCACCGGCGGCTCTCACGCCGGCTTGGGATTTGAACTCACCGGCCCCGGCACGGTCTGGTTCGACAATTTCCTGGTCTACCAGTATGACGCCGCCCACAACTTCGCGCCGTTCACGCCGAATCGGGTGTCGTTCGATGAGTTGATGGCCGCCATGCCTTTGACCGGCGCCAAGCCCGCCGTTCGCTTCTACCCCACCTCCTACGCCGGACACGACGACATGGCGCACCTCCTCTCCAATTACGGAAACAGCCGTATTGATTTCATTTACAACATCCAGGCCGGGGAAAAGAGCGTCTTGATCCCGCAGATTATGGGATACGCTATGGCGACCGGTGACACGCCTGAGGAACGTATCATCCCTTACATCACGGTCTCGGAAGAATACACCGAAATCGAATGGATGCAGCTGGTGGAATACCTCGGCGTTCCCTACGATCCCGCCACGGATACGCCCACAAGCAAGCCGTGGGCCTATCTGCGTTATCAGCAGCGCGGCATCGGGACGCCGTGGACCGACGAATTTCGCGAGATCGTGCTGGAATTCGGCAACGAAAGCTGGCATAACGGCGCTTTTGGCGGTTGGCATGGTTTTGGCCGCCCCGGTTGGGTGCATTTCGGCGGGCGGGAATACGGCCTGTTCGCTCACTACTATTTTGTCGAGAATGTCATGGCGCAACCGTGGTGGAACGAGTACAACCTCGATGCGAAGATCCGCCTGGCGCTCAACGCCAACTACAGCGCGGAGCTGGATTCTTACGGCGAGCTGGCCGTGCAGGGTGTGCCCACGCTTACGACCTACCTCGGCCACGCCAACTACGTCGGCCCCAAATGGGAAACCGGCGAGACGCCGCATCAGGCCTTCGACGATCACGGCATGCAGGAGACGCTCATCGCCGCCTACACCGATATGTACGGGTTGATTGACAAAGTGGCCGAGACGCGCGAGTATTTGATGGCGCAAGGCCTTGCCGACTACGCCCCGATCGCCTACGAAGGCGGCCCGAGCGGCTACTACGTCCCCGGACAGGGCACCGTCACCCAGACGGCCATCTCGCAGCTCTACGGCAAATCGCAGGGCATGGGCGTGGCCGCCATGGACGTGTGGCTCTACTCCAGCCTGAACGGTTACAAGCACCAGGAGATGTTCGGCTTCGCCAGCGGCGACAACTGGACCTCGCACACGATGCCGCTCGCGGGCGGGTTCCGCCGCCACTCCGGCTGGCTGTCCTTGATGATGCGCAACCGTTACGCCTCCGGCGACACGATGCTGCAAACCACGCTCAACACTTACCCCAGCTACACCCGCGAGGGCGTCGAAGTGCCGCTGCTGACCGCGTACACGATCAGCGACACGGATTCGCTGTCGTTGTTTGTGCTGTCGCGCAAGCTGGGCGGCGTCCACGACAACGCCGACTTCGGCGACGGCACGACGCCGGTGACGGTGCACTTCCCGCCGCGATCCTGCGCCGCGTTGACGCGCTATGCGCTGACCGCCCCCGATGGTTCACCGACCGATCCTCGGGTGAATAACACCGATGAAGAGAACATCGCCCTTACGTCGGTTTCGCTGGACACGGCGCTTTGCGCTGCCGGGGAACTGGTGATTGGCCCGGATACCGGCGGCGTCGCGGGCGGCATGCCGCAGGGAACGGTCTACCTTTACGTGTTCGACCAGACGGCTCCCGCCGAGGCTTACACGCTCACCGTCAACACCATCGGGCAGGGCGCTGTGACCCGCGACCCGCAGGGCGAGACGGTGGTGCTGCCGATCAGCTATCGCTATGAACCGGGCACGCAGATCACGTTGACGGCGCAGCCGGCGACCGGTTGGGTCTTCAGCGGGTGGTCGGGCAGCCTGACCGGCAACGCCAACCCCGCGCACATCACGCTGAACTCCGACCGGACGATCACGGCGACTTTCACCGCGAGCGCGCCGTCGTTCCGCGTCTATCTGCCGCTGACCCTGCGGCAGTATTCCGTTCCGTAGCTCCCTGGAAATATGGTTGCGGGCGGGGTACCCCCGCCC
>DAOUFX010000089.1:0-5230 GCA_034429675.1 Anaerolineae bacterium
CTTCTCCCCCTTTTATTGAGATGATACCTATTGTCTTAGCTCGAATTTATAGTAAGCTGAAGTAAAACTATTGAAAGCAAAAAGCCAATGGCTTACAGCTGCTTAAAGGAGTTACGATGAGAGCCTATCGCACTTATTTGACGATTAACGACCCAACCCGGGTTGTGTTGAAGGATTTACCCTTTGAACCGGGTCAGCGTGTTGAGGTGTTGCTCATCTCTCAGCCGCAAGTGGACGAGAGCGCCAGTCAGGAATTCCGCGCCTTGTTGAAGGAAACGCAAGCTTTGCCACAGCTTAGGGCTTTGAGTGATGCCGAGATCGCAGCCGAGATCGCAGTCTATCGCAGCTCTATTGCTTCGCGGAGTTAAGTCGTGACGGTGCGGGTTGTGATTGACACTAACGTAGTCGTTTCTGCGATTCTGCGCGATCGGGTTCCCGAAGACGTGATCTTGTTCGTGGTGGAGGAGCCTGAATTCGAGTGGGTGGCCTCGACCGAGATTGTGGCAGAATATGTGAATGTGCTTAAGCGTCCAAAGTTTGGATTGCCGGAGGCGATTGTGTCACGCTGGCAGGCCCTTTTTGCGCAATACATCACGCCGGTTGAAGCGCAGGATGACGTAGTGTTCTTGCGTGACCGTAAGGACGAGCCGTTTCTGGCTTGTGCGCTGTCTGCCGGAGCCGCTTATTTGATGACCGGCGACAAGGATTTTGTCGAAGCGTATAAGGTCGTGAATACCACAGTGCTCTCCGTCAGACAATTCAAGGATTTGATTTGTGATGCCTGGTAATGGTTAGTGGATGATAAGCCCCGGCAGATTTCTGCCGGGGCTTTTTTTATGCCTGACGCAGCGGCGCCAGCGACAACAGCCCGAACCCTAGGCCTTTGCCGGAGCCGATGCCTTTCTGGACGGTCTCCCAGAGCTTCGCGGGATCGCTGACTTCCAAGATGCCCTCGAACCGCACGGCGTGGAAGGTAAGCGTGTGCGTCTTGGGGCCTTTCTCCGCATCGCCGATAGGTTCCTTCAGCGGTTGCCGCCCGTAGGCGTTGCCCTCTTTGGCGATGGCGACGCGCAGGATGCGGAATCCGCCCTCCGTTGCTTTGCGCTCCAGCCAGGCGCTCTGGTCTTCTTCCCGGTAGAGGGGATCGCGCCGCCCCTGACGTTGGCCCGGCTCCGAGTGTTTGACCGTCGGATTGGCGCGCAGGCGGAAGGCAAGGGTCTGGCCTGGGGCGAAGCTCAGCTCGAAGGGCTTGGACTCCGGTGCGCACAGCAGATAGCCCTGCGTCCAGAGATCGCCCATCCGGGCTTGATCCGGCGCGCTGTAGGATTGCAGCAGCACCGTTGGGACGCCGCTGCGCTCGTCCACGTCCACGCGGAAGAGCACGCGCTCGCCGTCGGGCAAGGTCGCCGGGAACGCGGACATCAGCGTGCGGTGCAGCTCGTAAGGATTGGCCAGGTCGCGCTGCACGCGGCGCGCGCGGGGGTTGAGGGTTAGTTTGGTGAGGTACATGGGGTGTCCTCCTGTGCTTCAGGTAGCCCGCAGAAAGTAGCGCGGATGTGCCGATCCATGTGTTTCCTATTGCCTTTAGCAAATGAGATAGGTTGATCAGGACAGACAATGCTCCCCTGTTCCGAATCTTCTAGCATCATTCGCGCTTCATACTGTTGAGTTTCAGCGTTAAATTGTTGTTTTCTAGGATGCGCTATTCGAGGATACGTGCGCAAGGCTTGCTCTAAGTCTTGCCCCAGTTTTAGTCCATCCTTTAGTCTCACCGGTAATCCCGGCACAAATGCTTTTCGCCCAAGGTAGAGCATCCACACGGGATTCTGTAAACCATTATCGAGTTGGCTTAGTAGATCGCCATCATCGCTTTCCAGCCCCACCAAAAAGGCTGCATCGGCAAGGTAAAAGCGCTCTGAAAGTTCGGTTCCTTTTAAGCTACTGAAGGGTTTGCCGCCTGCCGTCATTACATTATTTGCGGTGTGGTAATCGCGCTGTACCAGGGCCTCTCGATCCACACGAACGCCCATACAGAGTTTTGCCAACTGCTCTAGCGATGGTTTGCAAGCGTTATCAGGATGGTTTTCATCTCTGGGTTTGCCCAATGCCGCGCAGATCAGGCCAATGACGCCGCTTTTGGACGGTTCTAAGCTGGTATCACGATGGGTGAAATGGCTTTGCACGCCCCACGACTGCATCGGCCCCACTAATTGCAACAGTAGGGTTCCCATCGTCTATGCTCCCTGTTGCAATGGCTTACAAATGGCATCTATCCAACCTTGCATATTTTTGACCTCGGGCTGGAGGCGCTCATTGAGATGTTCTACTTCTACTGTGCCATCGGGCAAGGCTACCGCCAATGCCTTGATCGTGTCATCGCCATAGAAATTGAGGGTGTGTTCAAAGTGTTTTTCGAGGCGTTGAACCGAGGCGACCACCAAATCTCCTTCATTCTGCACATTCACGGGCTTTTGGAAGGCATTGACCAATGACCACCCTGCGCTTTCTTTGCCGCGAAGTACGGCGAGCATAAAGGCAGGACGACATTCTTGAGCATAGGCGTTCTTTTTGCCACTGGGGATGGCGGCTTCGCTCGCGCGTAGGAAGGCTTCAACACTGCGACAAGCTAAGCCGTGGTCCCCGCCCAGGTTTTTCTTGAGTTGTTCGAAGTCAATGCGCGCGTAGCGGTAGAAACAGGCACTGTTGAAATAAGCCACGTCGAGAAAACTGGCGCCGGGGTCAGTTTTGATGTCGTCCACGGCGGTGAAGTAATCAATGGGCGTGCGCCCGTCAACGGCGTGGGTCGAGATAGGGTGCGCGACCTGGCAAGCGGCGTCAATGTTGGTGTCGGGTTTGTCGGCAAGCATACGACCAAAGAGGGCGATGTCAGGCGCGCCGGTACGTTGATGCGTTTCTTTGATCAACTGGCTGACTAAATCATCTGCCACCTGACATTTAGGTTTAGCCGGGGCCTCCTTCTTGTTGGCTTTTGCTTCTTTCGCCTTGTCTTCCCATTGTGTATATTCATCGAGATAGGCAATGAACTCATCCCAAGATTCCGCAAGGCGTTCAGCTATCCAAGTAATCTCACCATCTCTTCCATCACTAAGGTAGAGAAGGACTGCCGTCTCCTCTTTGCGTTTTCGATCCATACTCCCGGCGTAGGCTTCTGCAAAGAGTTGAGAAATACGAGTTGTAATATCTCCATCTTTTCCCAAGTCCACCAGATGTTTGACGAGTGCCTCTACAATCAACTTGGTTCGTTTGCCCAGCGGCACCCCAGTATACCGTTCAAAAATCGGCTTAGTTCCGGTCGCCGAATTTTGACCCGCGTAACGTATGGCCCGCTTAATACACTGCGACGAAATACGCGCGCGGCGATAGCCGCCAAAATCAGTAGTCTTGGGTTGCCCTAAATCATCACGGTTCAGGTTCGAGGGCGGAAAGTTCTGAATGATGTGTAATTCGATAAACATGGTCTTTTCTCCTTTGGGCTAATTTTGGTTTTGTGAATCTGAATTTGTCTTTCGACCGGGTAAGCGCCAGAACCGGCGGGACCAACGCAAGCGTATCTCCTGGCGTTTTTCTTCGCCTTCTGGCCGGCAGTCAAGCCATTGTTGAACATCTTCAAAAAGTCGTAGCCAGTTAACGGGAACCGCTTTGGATTTGAGCAGCGAGATTGCCTGACGCAGCATATCTGGCAAATCATCGGGTTCGCTGGACAACAAGGCTAGAAAGCGTCGCTCAACATTGGGGGGCGGGTCTTCGCCTTCAGGATACAATACGCGGAAGTGGTCGCCCATATTATGTCGGCGTTCACCTGTGTAGGGTAACGAGTGAAAGGCGAATAACGAGCCGATGATATACAATGTATCCCCAACCCAGGAAGTATCCTCTTCGTCCAGCAGATGTTCGACTACGCGACTGGCTTCTAATACCGCGCCCGGCGGTTGTCCCAACCCGCGTCTCAGCGAGGATAGCCTGGCGCGATCATTGCCATCACGCAGTCGTTCTAAAGCCGCTATCAATTCATAAGGTTCTTTCATAGTTCTTCACCCCCTTCTGTAGAATGATTTGTGCTGGCCTTGCCTACAGCATTCGCCAGTCCGATGTAAAAATGCTGGCGCGCGACCGCTGCCGCGCGCATCGTGCGGTTATCCTTGCCGGCACATTTCTCAGCTTGTTGAAAAGCTGCCGTCGCCGTGCGGCGCACTTGATCGCGCCAGGTTTGTAACGCAAGTTCAGGCGCATGGGGAAGGGTTTCAACCAGGGAATGGAAATGGACGCCCAGATCGCTCCAATAGTAGCGTTCAATGCCCCAAGATGTAAAGAGGTTGTAGACACGCTTGGCTTGCTCGTCATTGCTTTGTTTATAACTACCGAATTTGATCTTGGTGTTGATTTTGTCGGATGTTGCAAGATCTTCGGATTTTGTGGTTGGATATAGGGTCAACCAGGCAAGGACAAATACAGCCACACGTATAGCAGAAATACAACTGTCGGCTATTTGCAAAGCGCGGCTTAATTCGCCTACGAGGTCCGGGTTTTTCAGAAACTCGATGGGAAGAGGTAATCTCTCTGAGCGCAAAAATTCGAGGCTGGCTTTGTTTTTTGCTATGCCCAATGCCATCAACTTATAGCGTTGTGTCGTGTCCAACATCATAACCGGAGGGTGAGCAAGATCAGCCAACCATCGTACAACTTTGGGCGGCTTGTTTACCCCTTCAAGTTCAAATAACACATTACTATCACGCCAAAGCGCGCGGGTGGCGGTAAAGCTTAAGGGGCGAATGCCACCCTCTTTGTCTACAAAGTAGTGCATCATAGGATCCACGTCCTCAACATCCAATTTTAATCCTGGCGCCCAATACATATCTCGGACAATAACTTGCCCCTCAATTTCTTGTGGGCGTAACCAAATACGTCTGTTATGCCAGGTCAAATAATCCAAATATCCTTTCGGACGTTCGCGATCTGGGAGAAATGGATCAGCCATTTCCCATGCGGGAAGATCGTTGCTATCAGGGGTAGGAAGCGGGTTATCCTCACCATATTCAATCATATTGAGCATCAACGTCTCAAAAAGATTTTGCCCCTGGGCCAAGAACAATACACCTTTTGAGCCAAAAGCATCGGTAAAATTTTCTTTAACGCCACTTGTGCCACCGAATCCAAATAGCTGGGAAGTAATTAAAGCTCTTGCCGCTTGTGCAGGCGTTAGAGAAAGTCC
>DAOUFX010000090.1:0-18138 GCA_034429675.1 Anaerolineae bacterium
CGGGGGTACCCGCCCGCGAAAAACCCCTTTATGTCTCTGACACGTAGACCGCGATTTTCATCCAACCGCTGGTGAACCGACTGTCTTTTGCAGCTCATACGCCTTTTGCAGGTCGCCGGCGGCGCCCAGGCGTTCGAAGACCGGAATGCACTGCGCAAGGTCCTGCTGGGCGGCAGGGAAGTCGCCGGTTTGCGCGTAAAGGAGCGCTCGGACAAATTGGGTGCGGGCGGTGTTGTATTCATCGCCGGTCTCCTGGAGCGCAACAAGGCTTTGTCGGAGGTGTTGTGCGGCGGCATTTGTTTGTCCCTGGCGCATGGCGATTTCGGCCATCACGCGCAGGCAGTTGCCCTGCTCGCCGCGTATGTTCAGTTCGCAGGCAAGGTCCAGCGCCTGTTTAATCTGATCGTGGGCTTCGGGGAATTCTTCATTGTAGAGAGCCGCTTCGGCAAAGTGGCGGTATAGTTCGGGGAGAAAGTCACGGGCTTGCACCTGGACAAAGTGGTGCTGTCCAGCGCTGAGATACTTGCGCGCCGTGGCAATCTCGCCCTGGCGAATAAAGACGTGGCCCAGGTTCATATTGAGGATGCCGCGTATGTACAGCGATCCGCCGATTTCCTCCATGCTGCGGAGCGCCTGGCGATAAAAGCTTTGCGCTTCATCCAGGTTGCCTTGTGACAGGGCGATTTCCCCCAGATTGTTTTCTACAATGACGCCGTTGTACACGTCGCCGATCTGCGAGAAGATATTCAACGCCTGGCGATAGTGCGGCTCGGCGTCGCGCCACTGGCCGGTGTCGAAGTAGGCATTCGCAATGAGATTGTAAGTTGTGGCTTTTCCGGGGATATTGCCGGCGCGTTCGTATAGATCGAAGGCTTGTTGGAAGTGCCGGATGGCGATGGCGGCGTTGTCGCGCAAATGAATAACACCCAGCCCGTTGTTGGCGCGGGCTAAAACGGTGAGCTCTTCCAGCTTTTGCGCGATGCGCAACGCGTTCTGAAATTTTTGCAGGGCCTCATCGTAGTCGCCGCGCCGGCTAAGAATCAGGCCGGCGATCAATTGCAGTTCGGCGGTTTCGCCGGTTTCCCGGTCGGCGAGCGTGTTCAATCCCTTGTCAATCCAGCGCAGCGCGGCGGGGTAGTCGCCGCGCAGTTCTGCCATGCGGGCCAGCCAACGGTAAATGTGGGTTTGCCCGTCCCGGTCCTGGCGCGAGATGGCCAGGGAAAGCGCCTGGTCCAGGTGTTCCTGCGCCGCTTCGTAGTGGCCGACGGTGATGAGCAGCTCGCCTAGAGAGGCGTGCACGGCCTGGCGCTGTTCGTTAGTTTCGACGGCATCGGCGGTGGTCACGCAACGCAGCGCTTGCATATAGTGCTCGATGGCTTCCTGGTTGGCGAAGCGGGCCGCGGCAAATTCTCCGGCCAGCCGGGCATAATGAAATTCGCGTTTCAGGTCCCCGGATTTGCTGTAGTGATAGGCCAGATCGGCATAGTGTGGGCCGGGATCGTTGGCATAGACCTTTTCCATGGTTTTTGCGGCCATGGCGTGCAGCTCTTGCAGCCGGGTCTGCAGTTGCATGTCGTAGGCGGCGTCGCGCATCATCGTGTGGCGAAAGATGTAATGCATTTCGCCGAGGGCCGACCAGATCATCTCGTCTTCGGCGCGCTGAATTTTGTGGTTGAGTTCCTGATCTTCGCGTAGCATGGACGAGAGAATGATCACTTCGAATTCACGTCCGAGGACGGCGGCCGTCTGGACGACCGATTTTACCTGCGCGGTTAACCGGTCGAGGCGCGCGATGAGCACGGCGCTGACGGTCGCCGGTATCGTCTCAATGTCCTTCCCGGCGATGGTCCAGGCGATACTTTCGTCGCGGCGCCTTTCCAGGACGAGCAATTGCCGCTCGCGCAAATCCAGGGTCAGTTGTTCGATGAACAGGGGATTGCCCTCGGTGCGTTGCGCCAGAAAAATTCCAAGAGCGGGTGAGACCTGCCCGCTTAGAACTTGCGCGGCCAGGGCGCTGACCCCTTCCACGGTGAGCGCATTCAGGTTGAGCACGTGTTGCGGCGTCGTTTCATCTACCTGCACGCGAAAGGCGCTGCCATCGTCGCGGTAACGCCCCGTTATCAATAAGGCGAAGGGATAATCCTGAATGTTGCGGGTGAGCGTTCGGATCAATTCCTGGGAATCAGAGTCCAGCCAGTGGGCGTCCTCGATGTGCAAGATCACCGGTTGGCGCCGGCTTTCGGCCTGGATGAGCGTTTTGAAAGCCGCCAGCGTGTTGCGGAAGCGCAATTCGGGCTCCAATTGCTGGTAGAGAGAATCCGGCCAGTACAGGTCTACCAACGCCCCCAGAACTGAATGGGTACGTTTTAGTTCGTGGCTGAGCGACAGGGTTTCCGATTTTTGAGCATTGGCGCTCTCCCTGGCTTTGAGGTCGGCGATGAGCGCGTCGAGCAGCACATCGAAATTGGCCCGGTTGGTAGCATCGTTTTGTTCGGGGCTTTGGCTGAAGTATTGGCGCGCCATGTATTTGAACGGATTGAGCGAGTGATGCAAGATGGGATCGGCCGGACAGGTAAACCAGGAAAGGTTGGCGTGAGCGGTCATCAGTCGTTGGCGCAGTTCATAGATTAGACGGCTTTTGCCCACGCCGGCTTCGCCGTCAATATAGATGATGCCGGCGAACGCGCCGCTGAACAGAGGATCGAGGTGTTGCATGAGCTCATGGATTTCCGTTTCGCGGCCGATCAGTTTGCCGGCGTAACGGGAGGCGCCGCCACGGCGTTGCGTTTTGCCCAGCGGTCGCGCGACCCGCACCGGTTTTTCCTTTCCTTTGACCCGGATGGGCTCCAGTTGTTTCCAGGTGAAGTGCTGCATGACCGTTTCTTGCACATGGCTGCTGACCAACACGGTGCCTGGGGGGGCGTTTTGCATCAAACGGGCGGCCAAGTTGACCTCGTCGCCGATGACGCCGTAGGTGTGGCGGGTGCGGCTGCCATAGGCGCCGGCGCGCATGGCGCCCTGGCTGATCCCGATCTGCACTTGCGTGATGAAGGCCAGGTCTGCGGGGATCTGTATCAGATCCAACGCTGCGCTGATGGCGCGGTAGGCGTCGTCTTCGTGAGTATTGGGGGCGCCGAAGGTCGCGTAGAGGTAGTTGCCTTTGTCGCCGATGATAAGTTGCAGCAGCGAGCCATCGTAGCGCCCCACGATCTCCTGCACCCGGCAGATGTAGGCATCCAATTTCTGTCCGGCATCCATATCCTGGTCGTAGTCGAGTCCCTGGAAGTTGAGGAAGAGCGCTACCACGGCTTTCAGCTCCAGGGGCGATTCCCCCAATCCTGCGCGCAGCCATTCGTAGACGGCGGGGAGCATCCAGGGGCGCACCTGTTCTTCACTCAGTGGAATCAGGCTGATCGGGTGGGGGATTGCCACGGCTTCCGGGTTCAGGCTGGCGATGATGGCGAACGATTCTTCCGGCGGGACGTTGGGGTCATGGTGTGGTGCGGCGCGCCATTCCTGGATTTGCAGCAGGTCCTCTAACAGCGCCACGGTTTGCGCGTCGGCGATGATTTCTCCCCGGCGGGCCAGATGTTCCGCCGTCGCCATGCGCGTCACCGTTGCGCCGGCCAGCGCATCCATCCGCTGGATGTTGGGATCGCCGATGATGAATCGCCGCGCCGGGCCGCTGGCCAACGCCACTTTCATGGCCAGGCTGGCCGCGTCGCCGGAGGGCAGGGGAATGGCCGAAAAGGATTTCATCGCCTGCTGCATGGCCAGCGCACAGGCAACGGCCTGCAATGCGGTTTCTGTGTCCAGGGTGTCTTCCGCGTTGAACCAACAGGTGATGGCGTCGCCGGCAAACCCGATGACGCTGCCGCCATAGCCGTTCACCTCGGCGATCAGGGCGTCGTAGACGTGATTGAGCTGTTTGGTCAGTTCGTCGGCGCCGCGTTTGGGGCCGAGCGCCTGCGTCAGCGCCTCGGTCAGGGGCGTGAACCCGGAAATATCGGCGAACAGCGCCGTGCCGTGGCACCGGTCGGGGAGAGCTTCGTGGCGGGCCAGCGCGCGGCGCCGATCCAGTGGGATGTAAGTGGCTGGCATTCTTTTGCTACCCAGATACTCGATCATGCGGTTCCTCCGGTTAGCGTTGGGTTTATCGGTTTCATTATACGGCAATGTTGAGGAAGACACCATTCTTGGTTGGTATTGGGTATTGCCTTTTGTTCTGTCTTCGGTAGAATGGAGCCCGTTGTTTCTAACTTCTGAATCTGGGGAGGTTTGCTGATGCAGTTGTATTACATTAGACACGGCCAGTCCGAAAACAATTCGTTGCATGCTCAGATTGGGTCGCATGAGGGGCGTTGCGAGGACCCGGCGCTGACCGAATTGGGGGTGCGGCAGGCGGAGTGTGCGGCGGCCTTTCTGGCCCCGGCGCGCGCGGCCAACGAGGCGCGATTCGATCTTCAGAACGTCGCCGGCGTGGGGCTGACGCATCTTTACACCAGTTTAACATTGCGCGCGGTGATGACCGGCACGATCATTTCCCGCGCCGTGGGTCTGCCGTTGACGGGGTGGGCCGATATTCACGAGACGGGCGGAATCTATCTCAAAAATGAGGAGACCGGCGAGCTGGTCGGTTTGCCGGGCAAGGGCCGCGCCTATTTTGCCGAACACTTCCCTGATCTGATTCTGCCGGACGACATGAACGATGCCGGCTGGTGGAGCCGTCCGTTCGAGGACAAAACGGAGCGCCTGCCGCGCGCCCAACGGGTGATGGCGCGGCTGCTGGAAAAACACGGCAACAGCGACGATCGTGTGGCGATGGTCAGCCACGGGGGATTCTTCAACTACCTGCTGACGGCTTTTCAGCAGCTAGACGAGCGCCGGGTGTGGTTTTACATGAACAACGCCGCAGTCACGCGCTTTGACTTCGACAGCGACGGCAGAGCGCTTTCGGTGGCCTATTTGAACCGGGCGGATTTTATACCGGGGGAGATGATTACGTAGGGTGGGGCGGGAAACGTGAAACGTGAAATCGGAAATTAGTAATCCGTATTAACTACACCGCCGTCATTTCGAGCGAAGCGAGAAATCTTTGTATTGCACGGCAAAGACCCTTCACTGCGTTCAGGGTGACGTTGAAATAGATTCACGGCTGTACAGTTACAATCCGTAATCCGTAATCCGTAATTCGTAATCCGTAATCCGCTGACTCGCTGATTCGTAAACGTCCCATCCCGTCGCCTGGGAGTGCGGTGTGATGGGGATGTTTGTTGTGTTAATGTTTCAAGATCAATCGGGAACGTTTGAAATGACTGATGGCCCAGGCGTTGATGGCGATGTTGAGTAGGAGCATAATGGCTCCTGCAACAACCCCTACTTGTGTCAGATTGAATTGGGCGATGCTCTGAAACAGCGCTGTTCTCCAATCGAGAGGTAGGATTCGGCTGCCATACCCGAATATGAACGGCAACAACGTGGCGCTTAAGGTTAATAGCTGTTGCGCTTGCCTGACGGTTGGCGCGTGTAATGAGATTAACGCGCCTATGCTTGCCGCAAGTCCGGCCCCCAAAATTCCAAAAGCGATGCCGCCCAGGAGGATGGGGGCATTGTAGAACACGAGCGGTCCGCCCTGTCGGGTAACGTTGATTGTGATGAGCCTTATACACAAAATGAGCCAAACTACGCTGTTGCCATAGCCGGCGGCGGCGCATACTTTCCCTATAAAGATTGCTTTGTCCGAAAGGCGCGTCGCTAACAGGGTTTCCAATGTGCGCCGTTCGCGTTCGCCGGCGAAGGCGTCCGCGACCACGTTGGCCGTCATGGTAAAGGCTATCCATCCCGATAACACCCAGAGCATAGGCGATGTGTCCCAATCTTTGCCGATGTCTAGCGTAAAAACTACGCCAAAAAGGGCAATGATGATGAGAAAACTAAGGCTATTTCCCCATGCTCCGAAGCGTTGCGCGAGCACCTCGCGCCATTCTTTCCATACAACCGTCTGGATGTCTGCAATCATACCGCCTCCTGCATGAGAGTCAGGAAAAGTTCTTCGAGATTGCCGCCATCTTTGTGCACTTCTTCTATTCTGGCGCCAGCTTGCGCCAGGAGCGTCAGCAAGGGCGTCAGATCTGCCCCTTCCTGTAGCGTAAGCGCTAACTTGCCATTTTGAAGCGCTACCGCAGCGACTTCTGGTCTTTGTTGCAGCGTTGCAATCAACGATTCCTCAAAACCGGCTCCGAGGATTTCGACTCTGGGCGTCCGGCGCGCGTCAAGCAATTCTTTGGGCGTTCCGTTTGCAATAAGCTTACCATCGCGGATGACGCCGACCTGGTTACAGAGTTGCTCTGCTTCCAACAAGTTGTGCGTTGTAAGAAACACCGTGACCTTTTCTTGTTTCGATAGCGCCAGCAAGTGTTCTCGCAGGTCAATGGCGGCAGCAGGATCGAGACCTGCCGTTGGTTCATCCAAAAATACCAACGCAGGGCGGTGCAAAAGGGCGCGTGCGATAGCCAGTTTCTGTTTCATCCCGCGGCTCAACGTCCCGGCAAAATCGCGCCGGCGATTCCATAAGTCGAAATGTCCTAGCAAATCCTTGATTCTGGTCTGGCGCTCTGCTGTGGGAATCCGCCATATCCTGGCGAAGAATTCCAGGTTATCCGCTACGCTCAGGCGTTCATAAAGGCCGTTGTGCTCAAGCAAAACCCCGGTTTGATTGCGAATTGCGGTTGCCTGGGTCTGTGTGTCGCAGCCCAGTATCTCGGCGCGCCCGTCATCCGGCTCAAGAAGTCCCAGGAGCAATCGAATGGTGGTGGTTTTGCCCGCGCCATTCGGGCCGAGGAACCCGAAAATGCAGCCCGCTGGCACCTGTAAGGTCAGATTGTCCACTGCCGTGACCTCTCCGAACCTGCGCGTCAGGTGGGTGGTGTTAATGGTAAGAGGAGCGGTTTGTTTTTCCATAGCTTAGTTCTCGGCTCGTGATTATACTTATAGGCATCGGGGTTAGCAAGTCGTCGCCTGGGAGTGCGGCGTGATGGGGATGTTTGTTGTGTCAGAATGGTTGCGGTCAGAGTTGACGGCCAGACGAGCAAGTAACTTATGCTGCTGTCTCGGTCCTTTCCGCGAATGTATGGGCCGGTCACTGCCCATAATGCTTTTGAAACTATGGATGCAATTTGTGGCCGCCGATGGGGCCGTTGGTTATTGTGGGGGGATGACACCGATCTGTTATGTGTTTGATCGTCCCCGATATTTCCCATTGCCAAGTACTTCTCCTGTGGACGTCCTGTTGACTGTTAATCATGTTGATTTACTCAAGAAAGGGTCGTCAAATGAACTGCTATCGGAAAAACTCGCTCAGTTATTACACATCTGTATCGGTTGGAGTGTCAGGTCATCCAGATTCAGCATTTGCACCCCTTCTTCCGTTCTCAGCAGCGCCTTCGCGTTGTGATTGGCGCCTTCAAGTACCAGGGTGTTAGGCAGCGTTTGCGCTGTCGTTGCGGTTCCTGCACTCCAGTCCAGATCAATGATCCATGTGACGGTGGGGCGATCCAGACCTTCGCTATTGTAAAACAAGCGGTTTCCCGAAGTCGAGAGGTACAATGGCCCCGATGGAAGTTGTACACGCAATCGGCGGATTTCACGGGTCTCGACATTCATCATGGCAAGGTAGTCCGACACCTCCTGCTCCGGTTCTGTTGGATTGATCGGAAAGAGGATGTGTTCGCATTTGGAATCCCATAGGATGTGGGGGCCAGCGATTCCCCATTTTGTGGCGATTTCGTCCGTCAACAATACCGTTTCCTGAGTATTTTGCGTCACATCGAGTAAATAGAGGCCGGGTTTGTGCGCCGCTGTGACTCCGGGCTGTCGCTCAATAGCCAGCCATCCTGAATTGGCGCAGTAGGCAGCGCTTTTCACGCCTGAAGCCACCCTACATGGCTCGCCGTCATCGTTGCGCGCTGACCAGAGATCGCCGGAGTTGTTCCACACCATAAAAGTGTTTTCGTCGAGCCAGATGGCGTCTGCTGCTTCTGGCGTCAATCGTTTCGCGCTTGAATCGGTGAGCTGTAAAGCGAAGAGTTCGTTCAGAGAAAAACCGGTTAGTAAGCGCAGACCCGACGGTGAGACGTCGTACAGGCGCGACCATTCTCCCGAAGTCTTCCTGAAACAACCATCAATTTCTTTGCCGCTATCATTCCACACCACATTCCCTTGATCGAGCCCGATGATTGTCGTTTTTTGTGTTGCGTTGAGTGCGGGGTTGTGCCAGGGGAAACAAGGGTTGGTTGTATCCGAAGTCGCGGTCGCGTTTGTAATTGCCGACGCAGTTGCCTGTGACTGCGGCGAGGGCGTTTTATCCTCTATGGTGCGCGCCTGAGGACGACATCCGAGCATGCTTATGCTTGTTGTGACGGTTAGTAAGCCTAGTGTGAGCCAATGAATTGGTTTCATTGATTTTGTTCCTGATCATAGTTTTGTGGCTGCGCCCCTTCCCACAGACTTTGCGTTATCCAGTTACAAGGGCCATAGTAGGGGTCTACTGCATTACTGGAGTTGGTGTCTGGATAACGAATCTCGAAGTGCAAATGACATCCAGTAGAACTGCCCGTGCTACCAACGTAGCCTATGGTTGTCGATTTGTAGACATTTTGTGATGTCGCGACGTTAGTTTGTGACATGTGGGCATAGTATGTTCGCGTGTTATTTGTGTGACGAACTCGCACATAATTGCCAAAACCACTGCCACACGTATCCCCTGGTTGATTGGGACATGAGTTGGTGGGGGTGCATGTATTGTTGAAAAATTCTACAACTCCGGAAGCTCCACTACGAATGGCTGTGTTCAATGGATTGGAAAAGTCGGTTCCTCTGTGTCCAGATCTGCCTTGGTTGGTGCAGTAATAATTGTATGGGCCGTCATTGCTAGGAATCGTATTGGAATGGGAAAAGAAAGATGTAATACTGCCTCCGGTTGGGCGTTGGTACTTGACATTATAGAGAGTGGTGGACAACATACTGATATCTTTTAGGCTGATTTCCTTGCTTTGTACATTGGTCGTTTTCCCTTGATCGAAATCAATATTTACCACCCATGTTTTGCTGGATTCATTTAGGTAGTCTGATTGATATACTAATTGCTCGTCCTGCAGAATGGGTGGGCTGACCGGTATGGGTAAACTGTCAACAGAAGTCAGGGTGTATTGGCGTTGTTGAGCGATGTTGAGGATGCCAAATTGTATCCGAGTATCTTGGGGAGTTTTTTGTAGGAAGATCAAATATTCGCCGTCTTGGCTCCAGAGGGGGGTGTAGCCGCGAATACCAATTCCTGAAGCAACATTATTTGTAAGCAGTATTTCTTTTTTTGTGTCGAGATCAAGGAGATAGATGCCAGGAGAGTATTTCACTGTATATTGATCTGTTCTTAGAACTGCCAGAGTTCTCCCCGTTGGGGAATATGTTGCTGATGTGACCTCTTCTGCTAATTGTACAGTATATGGTTGTTTGCTTTCAACATTGGTGATGAATAGTTTCCCTTCGACTGTCCAATAGATGATCTGATTCCCTGCGGGATTCCAGGATGCCCAATTCAGTCCTGTTTTTAGTAGTACTGTTCCGTAGGTGTTGTTAGCCTCAGATGTGTAGAGCGCCAAACCGTTTTCTTCACCCCATATAGAGTAGAGACTTTTTCCGGTTGCTTGTGAGTAGCCAAACCAATCAAATATTTCCTCATTGTGAGATGTTATGTTAGTTTTTCCATCATAAATGTTTATTAACTGGCTCCAAAATGTGTCTTGTTTACGCTTAAGTGGGCTCTGAGCGGAAATTGCCCCTGCACTTCCTAGGATTAAGATTATTGACAATGTCAAATTTAATATCTTCTGTATTTTGAGCCTGAACATTTCTAACCCCCAAGTTTACAGTTATTGAGTCCTAAGTACCCTCAAAATGGTATATCGAAATGTTCTTTGTCGTCCACCCCAAAATTCATCATTTCTACATGGTGAATTCCTTCCCGCATTTTAACGCCACTCCAACCCGGATTCGCGCAGCCATATCGCTGCTTCTGTGCGCGACGCTGCGCCGATGGCGGTTAATATGTGGCTGACATGTTTCCCCACCGTGTTTTCGCTGATCTGAAGCCGTTCTGCAATCTCGCGGTTGCTCAAGCCGTCTGCAAGTAAGCGTAGAATGTCCTGCTCTCGCGTTGTCAGGCGTTCCCAGGTATCTTGGATGTTGGTTTGCCATTCTTGCGCTCGCCGCCGTTGTTCTTGCGTGAAGAGCGCCTGTCCTTCTGCCGCCCGTCGAATGGCGTTTACCAATTCCTGCGAACGTTTATTTTTGTCCAGGTAGCCCGCCGCGCCTGCTTGCAGCATTTGCGCCAGGTAGTAGTCGCGGTCGTGTGCGGTTAAAACCAATATGGCTGTTTCGGGATGATGTTCATAAGCCCATCGGGTGATGTCCACCGGGGATAATCCGGGCATGATCAGATCCAGGATGGCGACATGAGGTTTCAGGCGCTCGATGAGTTGCTGTGCTTCAAACCCGTCTGTGGCTTCTCCTACGAGGGTGATGTCCGGCGCTGCTTGCAAGGTTGCGCGAATGCCTGTGCGTGTTAGTTCGTGATCGTCGGCAATGACGACGGTAATGGATGACGTTGCCGTTTCCATTTTCCATGGCTCTCCTTTCGTTGAGAGGTTTTTCTTACTGAGATTCACCGAGTCCTACAGAGATACACAGCGTTTCTTTCTCTGTGTATCTCTGTGTCTTCTCAGTGTCTTCTCAGTGTAATTCCGAAGCGCGGCAGTGTGGATTCTAGCCCAAAATCACCTCGACCCGATTCTCCTCGCCGAGTTGGCCCGCCGGGATCAGGTTGTCGGGCAGCGCTTTGCCGTTCAGGGTGGTGGATTTGACGCCTTTGCAGACGCCGTTGGGGTTCTTGACTTCGATCTGGATGGTCTTGCCCCGGAAGCGGCGGGTGGCCTTGAATCCGGGCCAGGTTGAGGGGATGCAGGGGTCCACTCGCAGCCCGTCGAGTTCGGGGCGCAATCCCAGGATGTACTGCGTGGCGCTGAAGTAGGCCCAGGCCGCCGCGCCGGTCAACCACGAGGTGCGGGTGTTGCCCGCGCGCGGCGCGAAGGTCGAGTAGGTGGTCTGCGCCTGGACGTACGGTTCGCACTGGCGAATCTCGGCGCGATCGTTGTAGGCCGCCGGCATGAAGGCGCGATAATAGGCGTGAGCCTGGTCGCCGTGCCCCAGCAGACATTCGGCCATCACGCCCCAGCCCTGGGTGTGGTTGAAGATACCGGCGTTCTCTTTGATGCCGGGATTGAAAACCACGGCGCGCATCACGTCAATGGGCGACTTGACGAAGGGCGGCGCCGCGAGCATCAGCCCGAAAGGCGTCGCCAGGCGTTCTTTGACGGTTTGCATACAGCGCACGCTCTGTTCCGGCGTGGCGCTGTCGCTGATGACCGCCCAGACCTGGGTGTTCAGATAGATCTGGCCTTCCTCGTAGTCGTCGGTTCCGTACACCGTGCCGTCCTCGCCGATGGCCCAGATGAACCGGTCTTTGTCCCATCCGCAGGATTGGATGGCGGTCTCCAGTTTCTCGCGCTGCGCCAGCGCCCACGCGACTTCTTCCGGCTTGCTCAGTCGCTCGGCGATGTCGGCGTAGACGGTCAGGCCGAAACGCACCTGGAAGGCTACAAAGAGGCTTTCGCCGTAGTAGCCGAGCTTCAGGCAGTCGTTCCAATCGGCGGCCAGCCCGCAGGGCAGCCCGTGTTTGCCGGTGCGTTCCAGATTGAATTCCAGCGCGCGGCGCAGGTGTCCGAAGACGGTGGCTTCGCCTTTGTCAGCGTAGGGCAGCACCTTGTCGTAGAAGCTCAGGTCCCCCGTTTCGTTGACCAGGGCGGGGATGGTGTTGAAGAACCACAGGCAGTCGTCGGAGCGGTATTCCTCGGCGTGCGGCGCTTTCTCGTGGCCGGGGCGATGGCCGAATGCCTGGATGACCGGGATGGCCCCGCCGGTGGAGACCTGCCCGGTGAGCATGAGCTCCAACCGCGCCTGCGCTTCATCCGGGATGGCGGCGGCCACGCCCAGGATGTCCTGCACCGTATCGCGGAAGCCCAACCCGTCGCGCTCGCCGTTGTAGACCAGACTGGCGGCCCGCGACCAGGCGAAGGTGATCAAACAGTTGTAGAGCCCCCAGACGTTGACGGTGTGGTTCAGTTCTTCGTCGGGCGTCTCGACCATCAGACTGCCCAGATGTGAGTGCCAGCTATCCTTGAGCTTTTTCAGCTCGGCGGCGGCGCGCTCCAGCGAACCGAACTCGGCCACGGCGCGCTTGCCGACCACCCGCGCATCGCCGATCCCCAGCATCACCAGTACTTCCCGGCTTTCGCCCGGTTGCAAGGTCAGCGTGGTCTGCAAACTGCCGCAGCCGTTGTCGCCGTAGGCGTTGCTCTGCGTGCAGCGTCCCTGTTCCACGGCCAGCGGGTTGTGATAGCTGCGATACGGGCCGAGGAATGCCTCGCGGCTGGTGTCGTAGCCTTCCAACGGCGCGCCCAACAGCGTCATCCAGACCTGGTTGCGGCGGTAGGCCAGCAAAGATTCCTCGTCCTTCGGGGCCAGGTTGTCTTCAATGGAGAGGCGCAGCAGCTTATCCTGGGTCAGTTCGCCGCGTGTGATGAAGAGCGAGTATTGCAGGTTTACCTGGTCCTGGAATGTCATCCATTGGTTGGTAAATTCGCAGTAGGTGAAAAGCGAGATCTCACGCGGACGGTCGCTTTCGTTGGTGACTTTCAGCCGCCAGTACTCGAACGTCTGTCCGAGGGGCACGAAGTAGGTGGTTTCAGTGGCGATGCCGGCGTAGTGCGACTCGAAGATCGAATAGGCGGTGCCGTGGCGGCAGGTGGACTGGTACTGATCGAGGGACTTGCCCACGGGTTGCCAGGAGGCCGACCAGTAGTCGCCGCTTTCGCGGTCGCGCAGATAGAAATAGCGACCGGGCTGATCCATCGGGATGCTATTGAAAAACAGGCGCATAAAGCGTCCGCGCGCTCCCGATTGGTAGAAACCGTAGCCGCCCGCGTTGTTGGTGATGATGGCGCCATAGTCGGTAGATCCCAAATAATTGCTCCACGATTGCGGCGTGTCGGGGCGGGTAATGACGTATTCCTTTGCGTTGTCGTCAAAATGACCGTATTGCACTGAGAACCTCCTAAGAAAAGTTTCAAGTTTCAAGTTTCAAGTTAGCCGTCAGGACGGCAAACTCAAAGGCGGTGTTTTTGCGGATGTGTTTTACCCACAAAACCCTTCTTGTTTGCTTTCACGCCGTGATTATAACGCAAGTTGCCGCATTGGGCGACTTCTCGTTTCTTGCTATAATGAAAGCTGTTGACAGATTCATCATTAACCTGCGGTTCACCAGCGGTTGGATGAAAATGAAACGACAGAACACAGCTTTGACTATACGACTACACGACTAAAGACTATCCGACTATTTTCAAGGGAGACTTGCACCATGCCCGATCTCAACCGAATCTATCAAGAACAAACCGCGCGCTATGCGGAATTGGTCGCTCACGAAGACTATGAAAGCCGCCTGTTACCGGCCATCCAGGCGATCGCGCCGGTCGCCGGGCTAGACGTGGTGGAAAGCGGCGCGGGGACGGGGCGCATCACCCGGCAACTGGCCCCCCTGGCGCGCAAGCTCTACGCCTTTGACCTCTCGCCGCACATGCTCGCGCAGGCCGCACAGACGCAGAGAGCGCAGCTTGCCGTCGCCGATCACCGCGCGCTGCCCCTGCCGGACGCTTGCGCCGACGTGGTCATCTCAGGCTGGAGCGTGTGCATGCTGGTCATCAACTACACCGAGACGTGGCGCGCCGAGGTCACGCAATCGCTGCGCGAATTCTTCCGCGTCCTGCGCCCCGGCGGAACCGCCATCATCATCGAAACCAAAGGCACCGGCGCCGAAACGCCGCAGAGCCACCCGCGACTCGATCCCTACTACGAATTCCTGGAGAACCAGGGCTTCACCTTCACCTGGATCCGCACCGATTACAAGTTCACGTCAGAAACACAGGCCCGATCGCTGATCGAATTTTTCTTCGGCGAAGAAATGGCGACCAACATTGTCTCCCAATATGGTATCATGCCACCGGAATGTACCGGGCTCTGGTGGAAAGCCAAACCGCGAGCCAACGGGTGAGCGAGTCAGCGAATTACCGATTACCAATTTCCGATTTCACGTTTCACGTCACCAATGAACACACAATCCAAAATCCAACATCTAAAATCTAAAATCGCACCGGCAATTTTGGTGCTCGCGCTGCTTGCCGCCTGCGCGCCTCAGCCGCTTTTGCGGCCCAACGGCGTGGCGGTCGCGCCGGATGGCGACGTCTACGTGATGGATCGCGGGAATTACCGGGTCGTCCACTTTGGGGCAGATGGCGCCGTTTTGGGGACTTTCGGGAAATTCGGGACGGGGCCAGAAAATATCCACACCGGTTGGGATGCGGCGCTAGACTCAAACGACAATATTCTGATCTGCAACTTTGTGCGCTCGGAAGAAGATGAGATCATCCACGACGGCGTCCGGGTGTTCACAGACAAAGGCCAGTTTTTGCGCGAGATCGGTGGAAAAGACTACTTCCCCGGCTCCGGCAGCCCTACCAATACTCCCTATGGCCTGGACGTGGACGGCCAGGATCGGGTTTACATCGTTGACTTTAACACCAACACATTGCGCATTTTCGATGTACAGGGCCACCTTCTGGGCACCTTCTTCGGCGAGACCGGCGAAGAACCGGGGCAATTCAACGGTATCAACGATGTGGCCGTAGACGACACACGCGGTCTGATCTACCTCACGGACAGCGTCAACTGTCGCATCCAACAATTTTCCCTGACCTACAACGCCGCCGGCGCGCCGGCGCTGGAATACCGTCACAGTTTCGGCGAATACGGCGAGGAGCCGGGACAGCTGGCCTATCCGCAAGGCCTGGCGGTGAACGACGCCACCGGCCTGCTTTACGTGGCCGACAACGCCAACCGGCGCATCCAGGCATTTGATCCCGAAGGCAACGTTGTCGCCGCATTCGCCCCGCCCGACGTGCGCGTCTGGCAGGCGCTCCAACTGGCCGTCGGGCCGGACGGCGCAGTGTACGTCACCGACGGATACAACAACGCCGTCTGGGTTTTCGCGGCCGACGGCGCGTATCGCCACAAAATCGAGGTAGCCCCGTGAAAGTGCGCATGCCGGTCTTCGTCAAAATCATCGCCCCGCTGATTATCATCATCGCCCTGAGCGTCGGCATTTCCGGCTATCGGGTCTATCAGGGAAGCACACAACGCTGGCAGGCGGAAACAGACCGGCGGCTGCGACAGGCCTCGACCTGGGTCGCCGAAAACGTGGACGTGGCAGCGTTACAGACCATCCAGAAACCGACAGACGCCGGCGGCGAAGCCTACGCGACCATCGCCGCCACGCTCAGCGAGGCCGCCACCGTGGGCAACATTCAGTGGATCGGCATTTACTACCGGCACGGCGATTTTCTCTACTACTGGGCCGACAGCGACGAAAGCGGCGTGGGCTATCCTTTCTTCTACGCTACCGAAGAACACCGCGCGGCGTTTGAAGACCGGAACGTCCACCGCGTGCGCTACACCGACGAATTCGGCGCCTACTACGGCTTCATCGCCCCCATCATCGCCGCCGATCCGGACGGCGGCAATAGCAAGGTCATCGGCATCGTCGAAGCCGCCGTCAGCGCCGAGGCCGGCGAGCTGCTCGAACGCAGCACCCTCGCCGTTGTGCTCCCCACATTGATTATCGGCATCGTCCTGGCCGTCGTGGCCGCCGTCCTGCTGACCAGCCTGGTGTTCCAGCATCCACTGCAACAATTGCAACGCGGCGCCCAGGCGCTCGCCGAGAAACAATTCGGGTACACGATCCCGCTGAAGGCCAGAGACGAGATGGGCGACCTGGCGGCTACCTTCAACCACATGTCATTGGAATTGAAAAACCTCTACGAACAGCTCCAGACTTACAACCGCGAGCTGGAAACGCGCGTCAAAGAACGCACCGCCGAGCTACGCGAAGAACGCAACCGGCTCACCACCATCCTCGAAAACATTGCCGACGGCCTGATCGTGACCGACCCGGCGGGCGTCATCGAAGTGGTCAACCCCGCCATGGCGCGCATCGTCGCCCGCCCGGCGCAGGAATTGCCGGGACAACAGCTTTACAAGGTCATGCCGGTCGCGGAACTGGCCACACTGACGCTGGACAGTCTCAACGCACCCAATCAAGTTTTCAACGTCAACATCACCTGGAGACCCGCCGGTGTTTCCCAGAACCACGTCTACAAAGCCGTCGTCTGCGCGCTGGTCGAACGCGAAACGGCCGATGTGCTGGGCGCGGTGACCATCCTGCACGACATCACCCACGAAGCCGAAGTGGATCAGATGAAGACCGACTTCATCTCCACCGTCTCGCACGAACTGCGCACGCCCCTTACCTCGGTGCTCGGCTTCGCCAAGCTCATCCTGAAAACCTTCGAGCGCCAGATCGCGCCGCAAGTGCCCGACGACAAACGCTCGCAGCAAGCGTCCCAACGCATCCAGGAAAATCTGGCCATCATCGTTTCGGAAGGCGAACGGCTGACGCGGCTGATCAACGACGTGCTGGACATCGCCAAGATCGAAGCCGGCAAGGTGGAATGGCACATGGACAACATCACCATCGGCGAGGTACTCCAGAACGCCGCCGTCGCCACCAACGCCCTGGCGCGCAACAAGAAACTGAGCGTGGAAGTAGAAACGGACGACGCCCTGCCCTGCGTCTACGCCGACCGCGACCGCATGGTCCAGGTGGTCACCAACCTGATCTCGAACGCCATCAAATTCACCGACGCGGGCGGCATCTACCTGCGAGCTCGCGTGATCGTGTTGCAGAGAGACGGAGCAACGGTGCCCGATCCGGCCCTGGCGGCGCGGCTCAAGGAATTGGAGCCCGGCCCCTGGATCGCCGTGACCGTCCAGGACACCGGTATCGGCATCGCCGAGGAAAACCTCGAAAAAGTCTTCGAGAAATTCAAACAGGTTGGCGACCTGATGACCAATCGGCCCAAGGGCACCGGCCTCGGCCTGACCATCTGCAAAGAGATCGTCGAGTACCACGGCGGGCGCATCTGGGCCGAGAGCACGCTGGGCGTAGGCAGCGCGTTCACCTTCGTTCTGCCGGTCAAGGGAGCCCTGCCCACCCTGGCGCCCATCATCGAAGGCATCCGCGCGCAGCCGCAGGAGACGATCACGCCGATCGCGCCCAAAGAGGCGCGCATCCTGGTGGTGGACGACGAGGCCAACATCCGCACTCTGCTCCAGCAGGAGCTCGGCGAGGCCGGTTACCAGGTGCTCCAGGCTGCCGACGGTGTAGAAGGCATCCAAATCGCGCGCAAAGAACACCCCGATCTGGTCATCATGGATTTGATGATGCCCGGCATCAGCGGCTTCGACGCGATCAGCGCGCTGCGCAGCGACGAGAGCACCGCGCACATCCCGGTGCTCATCCTCTCGGTGCTGGAAGATCGCGAGCGCGGCTACCGGCTGGGGGCGGATGCCTATCTGACCAAACCCATCAACGCCGTCGAAGTCCTGGTAACCGTGGGGAACCTCTTGGCGCGCGCCGCGCGCGGCGAGGGGTACAAGAAAGCGCTCATCATCGAAGAAGACGCTTCGTTGACCGACACCCTGACCCGCGTCTTCCGCGAAAAGGGCTTCGAGGTCGTCAACGCCAACGACGGCATCGAAGGCATCACCAAAGCGCTTTCCGAACGCCCGCGCTACATCGTCCTGGGCGACATCCTCTCCAAGACCAACGACTACGAAATCCTGCGCACCCTCAAATGCACCCGCGAAACCTCGTCCGCCTGCATCGTCGTGATGAACCGGCACAAATCCGCCGACGAAGTCGCCAAAGCCCTGGAACACGGCGCCGACTATTGCAGTGAGCCGGAAGAACTGGACGGGATATTGAGCAATCCCAAGAAATCCGCCGGTCAAAAATAAAAGAAGGGTTTGGCGGGCGGCCCCGCCCGCGCAAACCCCCTCTTTGAAGAAGAGGCCGTA
>DAOUFX010000091.1:0-16024 GCA_034429675.1 Anaerolineae bacterium
ACCAGCCCGCGAAAACCCTTTCATAAATCCCTGGCAAACAGGTTAATGCCGCAGCACCAGCGGCAAGAGCAGGGTGTTGGCTGCATCCGTTCGCACGGTTACGACGAGGTGGCGCACGGCCACCGCCGGATAGGCGTGGGTAGCCGTGAGAGTGAGCGTGTAGTTGCCGGCGGCGGTGTAGGTGTAGACCGGCGTCGCCGTGTCCAGCCCCACGCCGCTCCCCGCGCCGCCGAAGTCCCAGGTATACGTGTACGGCGCCGCGCCGGTGAGCACGGCGGTGATGTGAAGAGCGCTGCCCAACGTCACCGGGCCGTCGCTGTCAAGACTCACGATGCGCACGGCGTCGAAAGTGGTCACGTTGAAAGCAGCGGTCTGCGTACCGTAGCCGTTGGTGGCCGTGACCGCAACCGTGTGTGCGCCCGCTTCCGTCCAACTGTAGACGGCGCTGGCGCCGATGGCGCCGTTGTCCCAGATAAACGTGATCGGCTGCGTCGCCGTGAGCGGCAAGGTTTCAGCGGTCAGAACGAGGTCCTCGCCGGTCGCCACCAGGGTTGAACCGGCAATGGCAACGCCGGTGAGGGGTTGGTAGACGAGCACCTGGTCATAGACGACGACAGGGTCCCCCGCATGGCCGACGGTGAGCGAAACGGTATAGACGCCCGGCGCAGCGTAGGTGAAGGTAGGCGCAACGCTATCCAACCCGCCGCCCGTCCCGTCGCCGCCGAAATCCCAGGCGTAGGTGAACGGGCCGGCGCCGTCAACCACGGCGAGAAGTTGCACGGGCGTCCCCATCGCTACCGCGTGCGTCCCGGTGATGACAACCTGCGGCGCGCGACCAACGACTTCTACGACGAGAGTCTTTTGCACGCTGCTGCACACGTCAACGACGGCGAACGTGATCGTGTAAACCCCCGGCGCATTGTAGGTAACGGCAGGATGCAAGGTGTAACGGTCTCTCACAACAGCGCTGCCGCCGAAATCCCAGACGTAGCTCGAAGCGTAAGAGCCGGTGATGACGGCATTGAGGTGAACCGTCTCACCCGGTTCGACGGACGTCGTGTCTGCCGTCACAGCGACCTGCGTCGCGGCGCAGATCGTCTCGACGACGACGACGTTGGTGTCGGCGCCGCACGGCCCGGTGACGGTGACAGCCGCCGTGTAGACGCCGGCGGCAGCGTAGGTGAAGGACGGCGTGGCCGTGGTCAGCCCCGTCCCCGTCCCCTGCCCGCCAAAGTCCCAGGCGTAGCTGAACGGCCCGGTGCCGGTGGTGGTCGCCGTGAAGCGCTGCGCGCGCCCCAGTTCCACCGTGGCCGCATCTACGGCGGCGGTCACAGCGGGGGCGTCACACGTGACCTCGACCACGACAATGTCGGTGTCGGCGCCGCACCGCCCGGTGACCGTGACGGTGGCCGTGTACACCCCGGCGGCGGCGTAGGTGAAGGACGGCGTGGCCGTGGCCAGCCCCGTCCCCGTTCCCTGCCCGCCGAAGTTCCAGGCGTAGGTAAACGGGCCGGTGCCGGCAGCGGTCGCGGTGAAACGTTGCGCGTGACCGATTTCTACCGTAGCCGCATCTACGGCGGCGGTAACGGCGGGAGCGTCGCAAGTGGCCGTGATCACGACGATGGCGGTGTCAGCGCCGCAGGGCCCGACCACAACGACGGTAGCCGTGTATACCCCGGCAACCGCGTAAGTGAAGGACGGCGTAGCGGTATCAAATCCCGTTCCTCCGCCGTGAGCGGCGAAATCCCAGGCGTAGGTGAACGGCCCGGTGCCGGTAGTGGTCGCCGTGAAATGCTGAATCTGACCGATTGCCACCGTAGCCGCGTCCACGGCGATGGTAACGGCGGGAGCATCACACGTGACCGCGACCACGACGGTGTCGGTGTCAACGCCGCAGGGGCCGGTGACGGTGACGGTAGCCGTGTAAACGCCGGCAGCGGCGTAAGTGAAGGACGGCGTAGCGGTGGTCAACCCGGTTCCCGTTCCCTGCCCGCCGAAGTTCCAGACGTAGGCAAGCGGACCGGTGCCGGTGGTCGTCGCCGTAAAGCGCTGCGCGTGCCCCAACTCCACCGTAGCCGCGCCCGCCGTGAGGCTCACCGTGGGCGCGTTGCAGGTGATTTCGACCGTCGTCGTGGCGACGGCGCTGGCGCCGCAAGGATCGGTGGCGGTGACGACGACGGTGTACTCGCCGGGTTCGTCGTAGTAGAAGGTGGGCGTAGCGGTTCTGAGCGCGCTCCCGGCTCCCGCTCCGCCGAAATCCCAGGTGTAGCGCAGGGGATATGTGCCCGTGGCGACGGCGTGGAAAGCAGGGGCTTCGTCCAGCTCGGTGGCGCCGGGGCTGGCAAGGGTGACGGTGGGCGAGACGTCGCAGGTGCCGAGGAGGGTGAAAGCTTCCGGCAGGACAGCCTGCTGGCAATCGCCGTTGAAAAGCGTCACGGTGTAGGTGCCCCAATCCAGGTCAGCCGGCGCGACGGCGTCAATCGTCGTACTGTTGACGAGCGTAACAGAAATCAACCAGGCCGGGGTAAGATCGGGGCCTGCGAGCAAGACGTTGGGCGCGCCGGTGAAGCCGCTGCCGGTGAGCTGCACCGGCGTATCCACGAAGGGCGTGCCGCCGGCGGGGGTGATGGCGTCCAGAATCGGCGCAGGGTTGGGCGGCAACGGCGCGGTGATTTGCACGTCGTCAATGGTCCAGCCGTCGTCGCCGACCGAACCGTCGCAACTGAGCCGCCAACGCATTTGAACGCTCTGCCCGGCGAAAGCGCTGAGATCAACGATAACTTCGGTCCAGACGTCGAGGTCGGCGACCCAAGCCTGCCGCCCGGCGTTGGGATTGTCGCCGCCGAGCGCGCCGGTGTAGCCGTTTTCGATGATATGAGCGCCCATGTCGCTCCAGGTAGCGCCGCCATTGGTAGAAATTTCGAGCATGCCGCCGTCGTAGAAGGTGGAATCGCCTTCAAAAGCGTAGTGGTGCCAGAAATGCAGCTGGCTGCCGTCACCGACCACCACCGGCGCACTCATGCGCAGGGCGCTATCCGTCGTCACGTCGGCGTCGGGGACGTGCCAGGCGTGGGTGGGGCTGTGAGCATCGTCGGCGACCAAAGCCCAGCCGTCGGAGCCGGTCGTAGCGGCGTGAACCCAGCCGGCGCCCCCGGATTCCATGTCATCGTAGACAATATCTTCCAATGCCAGGGTGGCGAAATGGAACGGCGTCGCCCACAGACTGGCGCCGCAGGCGTTTTCGGTCTGCGCGCGCCACCAGTAACACGTGCCGCCGGCGAGCGGGGTCGCG
The DNA here is from genome assembly GCA_034429675.1 of Anaerolineae bacterium. GTDB lineage: Bacteria > Chloroflexota > Anaerolineae > B4-G1 > SLSP01 > JAKQHY01. The sequence goes on from DAOUFX010000091.1 coordinate 3,293, forward strand.
AGAGAATACTGAGCGCCGGGCAGGGCTTGAACGTCAATGTCGGGATCGCTAAAAAGCGGGCTGGCAGAAAGCTGGAAATTGTAGTCGCTGGCCAGCGGGGCGGCGTCCCAGGTGAAGGAGGGGGCGCGGGCTACGCCGGACGCGCCGGCAGCGGGGTAAACCAGGTCGGGCGCGGCGGCGACAGCGTTGACGACGCGCAGATGCATGGGGGTTGCCTTCGTGTTGGTCGTAGAGTCGGTGGCCGTGATGACGAAGGTATGGTCGCCCTGGGGCGCGCCGGCGCCGACGGTCAGATCGAGCGCAGCGGTGAAAGGCGCAACGGCGGAAGCGGGGGTAAAGGTAGCGCTGACGCCGGCAGGCGTCGCGCCGGCCAGCAACGTGACGGTGTTGGCGTAGTTGAGAATACTGCTGATGGCAACCGTGGCGCTGCTGCCGGTCGGATCGGCGTTGCAGACGGAATGTTCGGTAGGCGTGACCGCCATGTTGAAGGTGGGGATTTCGGGTTCCAGGAAAACTTTGAGGGCGGGGTCGCCGAGGACATTGTAGGTCTCCCAGTAATAGCGTGCCTCGCCGGGATAGTCGAGTTCCGTCTCGGCGAGGCCATAATCCGTCATCGCGGCGACATCCGGCTGCGGGCCGTCGTCAAAAAGCGCGTCGAACATGGCGCGTTCGAGTGTGTCGTCCGGGCCCCACAGGCTATTATCCGCCGAGCCCCAGTAGACGAGCGCGCCCTTGTTCTGCTGGAGAACCCAGGTTTCGCCAAAGACCTCGGTTTCCTCGAAGTCGTTGGTGACGCAAGCGTGGCTGGCCACGAAGGGGAAGACGCCGTAGCTGGTGATGGCCCGCACGTCGCTCTGGTCGTGGCCGATCTCCCAGCCATCGTGACCGCCGTGGCCGGAATAGATGACCATCACCCGGCCTTCGTTCACCGCCGCGACCACATCGGCGTGCTCCGCATCGTGGGTGATGCAGTACAGCTTATCGCCGCCGGGTTGCGGGTTGTTGGGGAAAGTGCCGGTATAGCCTTCCGGCTCCGTGTAGGCATCAATGACATAATTGTGCGTGCCCTCGGCGGTCTGATAGTTGCCGCTGTCGCACGTGCCGATGAAGCTGGCCCAATCCAGCCAATCTTCCTCGGAAACGCCGGCATAGGCCAGATACTTATCCACCATGGCGGTGGTCTGGGCGGCGGAGCGCACCGGGAAGCGCCCGCGACCGATGTCGGGATGCCAATCGCTCGCGCCGTCCATCGTGGCGTAGTAGAGATCGGTAATCTCGGTAGCATCCTGTCCGGTCCAGCCGGGGACGGTGTTGGTATCGCCGACGAGCAGGATATAGCTGGGCGGCGTGGGCCAGGCGTCGTAGGCATTCTGGATGTAAGCCTTGATGCCGGCGGTCGTACCGCCGTTGGCGATGTTGGAGAGAGGCGTCATGGTGACGTTGAAGCCCTGGCTCTGCTTGAGCGCAACAAAGGGCTGCATGGCAGCTTCGTAGGCGTCGGCAGTGATGATGAGGTAGCCGCCGTTCAGCTTGGTCGCCGGGAGCGGGCGTCCCTGGTTGTAGTTGAGAACCTCGCGGCTGAGGGTCGCGTCGAAGGCGGCGGAGGCGTAACGTTCGGCCTTCGCCCGGGTCAACGCCGCGTTGCTGCCGCTGAGATGCAAGCGCAGGGAGAGGCTCTTGTACAGGCGCAACGTCCCCGCGCCGGGATCGTAGGCGACCGGCGCGATGTTGAGCGTCTGGATGCGATGGCCGCGCACGACGTAGACGTCGCCCAGCGTGACCGGCGTCGCCGGATAGAGCGCGCCGTTGGCGTAGAAGGCGGCGTCGAAAGTGAAAGGCGCCTGCGCATTGGGCGCCTTGACCACCTGCGGCTGGGTGGGATAGATCGGGCTCAAGCCGAGGTCGGCCAGCGGCGCGTCCACATAGTCGGCGCTGAGGATTTCAAGGGTGACGTTTGCGCCGAAGGGAATCTCGACGCGCTGGCGCATCACCGGCACATTGGGCAGGCCGAGGTCGGTGGAATAACCGTACCCCGCGCCAAAGAGGCGGGTGTAGGCCTGGCCCGCGACGGTGAGCGATTCCGTCTCGCATCCGGGCAGCCCGGCGACGAGGTCAATTTGCCGCGCGTCGGCGCTGTGGACGGTGAGCGTGGGCGGTTGTGGCGCCGGGATGTCGGCGAAAGCAAGCCAGCCATCGGCGCCGTTTTGGGCCAACGTGGAAGTGGGAACGAGGGAAACGATGAGAAGAGCGAGGCAAGCAGATAACAAAGCATAAGTTTTCACGTGAATTTTCATAGTTCGTTCAGGGCTAGTTAGCCGGTCCTCCTAACAAGATGTCATGCAAAAGCAGGGGATATTATAACGCAAGTTACCAACCAGATTGGTAAGACAGGGGATGGCATTCCGAAGGGGGGCGAAATCGCATCTTTGTAGAGACGCAAAATTTTGCGTCTTTCTTCGCGCAGAGGGAGACGCAAAATTTTGCGTCTCTACATGCCGGTCTTGTCTCCAATAAGAGTCAGTCCTCTTTTGCCGGCAACGTGAAGTAGAAGGTGCTGCCCTGGCCGGGTGCGCTTTCCACACCCGCCTGACCGCCCAGCTTCTCAATGATGCGCCGCACGACGGACAGGCCCAGGCCGTGGCCTTTGGTGCGCGCCTGATCCAGCCGCGTGAACGGCCTGAAGAGCTTTTGCTGCGCTTCTTCGCTCAGGCCGGCGCCGTTATCGCGCACCCAAAAACATACAGCATGGTCGGCTTGCAGCGTGGCCCCAAGTTCGATCTGCGGCGGCTGTCCCCCGTACTTGATCGCATTGCTGATGTAATTGGCCCACACTTCCTCAATCCAGCCGGGATGTCCCAGCGCGACCGGCCAGGCGTCGTCATCCGGCGCCGTTATCTGCGCCTGCTGTTGCTGGATGGACGATTGCAATCGCTCAATGGCTTCCCGGACGACGCCACCCATCGCCAGGGGTTCGGGGACGATCGTCTGCTTGCGGACGCCGGCCAGCAGCATCAGCTCTTCCATAATCGCGTCAAGTTTCTGCCCGACCCTGAGCATGCGGCGGAGCGAGTCGTCGAGGTCCTCAAACGACAACTCGCGCAAATCGCGGATGAGCACTTCGGCGAAGCCGGTAATCACCCCGATCGGCCCCTTGAGGTCGTGCGCGACCGTGTGGGCGAAGGCGTCCAGTTCCGCATTCTGCGCGGAAAGCTGCTCGGCGTATTGTTGCAACGCCTCCTGCGCATGTTTCTGTTCGGTGATGTCGTCTTTGATGGCGATGTAATGGGTAATCTGGCCGGCGCTGTTGTGGACAGGCGCAATCGTCGCCGATTCCCAATACAGCGAGCCGTCTTTGCGCCGGTTGTGGAACTCGCCGCGCCAGATTTGCCCGCTGCTGATGGTTTGCCACAAGTTCTGGTAGAACGCTGGCGTTTGCTCGCCCGATTTCAGAATGCGCGGATTCTCTCCCGCAGCTTCGGCCAGGGTATATCCGCTGGTTATTTCAAAAAAGGGGTTGGCGTATTCGATCTTTCCGTGGGTGTCGGTGATGACGATACTGCTGGCGCACTGCTCGACGGCCAGCGACAACTTGCGCAACTCCAGATTCTGCGCTTCCAGCCGGCGTTGCAAAGCGTGCAACGCGACGTGGGTGTTGACGCGCGCCAGCACTTCTTCGAGGCGGAACGGTTTGAGGATGTAATCCACCCCGCCGGACGTGAACGCCTTCACCTTGTTCTCGATCTGATCCAGCGCGCTGATAAAAATGATGGGGATGCCGGACGTGCGCGGGTCGGCTTTCAGCTGCGCACAAACCTCGTAACCGTCCATATCGGGCATCTTGATATCGAGCAGGATCAGATCCGGCGAAGTGGCCTGCGCATTCAGGAGCGCCAGCCTGCCGTTGGGAGCCATCCGCACCTTGTAGCCCTGTTGCGTCAGCATGCTCGAAAGCAGCCGCAAATTAGCGGGCGTGTCGTCCACAATGAGAATATCGCCGGCAACCGGCGTTTCCGTCACAACTGAGGTTCCGCTCATAGCTCTCCCTCCTGTCTGGTTATCGGCGAAATCAACGCCATCAACCGGTCATACTCAAAATTGTGAACCCACTTCGTCAGGATGTCGGACAGATAAGGCGATTGGGGGCGCACGGATTCGATCAGCGCGAGCATTGCATCAACGTTCAAATCAACGGCAGCCCGGTATAAATCCATCGCCCAGGACTCCGGCAACGCTGCGACGGCGACGTTCAAAACTTCGGCAGATGCCTGATTGATCGTTTCAGGTGCGGGGATGAGCGTCTCGTAAACAAAACGCACGCCCAGATATTGCTGCAACATGTCGAAGATCTCGCGCTCGCGATAGGGCTTGCGAATGCAATCGTCGCAGCCGGCGCGGAGAATTGCATCGCGATCCTCCGCGAACGCGCTGGCGGTCAGGGCAATCACGACGGTTTGCCATCCGCCGGCCGCCGCAAGCGCCTTGATCCGGCGGGTTGCCTCGTAACCGTCCATCACCGGCATACGGATGTCCATCCACACCAGATGGGGCCGCCACGCTTCCCACATCATGACGCCTTCGGCGCCGTCGGCGGCGCAGCGCACAGCGAATCCGAAAGGCGTGAGCAATTTGTAGAGCAAGGTTCGGCTGGCCGGGTCATTCTCGACGATGAGGATGCGGAAGGGGCCGCCGTCGGGCGCGACCTGGTCCGGCTCAATGCCGATGACGCGCATCTGGGGCTGCACGTCGAGGGCGCTGACGGCATCGGCTAGCGTTGCCGGAATTTGCACGCGGAAAACCGAGCCGCGCCCCACGATACTGCTCACGGTAAGCTCTCCGCCCATCAAAGCGACAAACTCCCGGCTGATGGACAGGCCCAGCCCCGTTCCTTCCTGCGATTTCCTTCCGTTGCCGGCCTGGACGAACGGTTGGTAGATCGCCTCCAGATCTTCCGAGGCGATGCCCGGTCCGGTGTCCTCAATCTCAAAGATAAGGAGACAAGAATCGGAAAGCGGGAGCAAAGGCTCCGCTCCGCCTCCTGCCGCCGGCCCCTTGACGCCTACCCGCAAAGTGACGCCGCCCTCTGTGGTGAACTTGACCGCATTGCTGAGCAAGTTCATCAGGACCTGGCGCAGTTTGCCTTCGTCAACACTGACAAAAGGCGGAACTTCCGGCGCAACGTCGAACAACAACGTCAGACCCTTTCCGACAGCGCGGATCTGGAACATCTCCTGCATTTCGGCCAATTGACGGCGCAAGTTGATCGCGCTCTTTTGCAGCGTGACGTGCCCGGCTTCGATCTTGGACATCGTGAGCACGTCGTTGATCAGGCCGAGCAAGTGCTCGCCGCTGCGGGCGATGGTCGCCAGGGACTCCTGTTGGGCGGGCGTGATCTGCGGATCGCGCGCCAACAACTGCGCGTACCCCAGGATGGCATTGAGCGGCGTGCGCAGCTCGTGGCTCATATTCGCCAGGAACTCGCTTTTGGCGTGGTTGGCGGCTTCGGCGGCATCTTTGGCCTTCAGCAGCTCGAACTCGTGGCGCTGCTGGTATTCCTTCAACTTCGCGTCGGCCAGCTTACGCTCGACGATGCTCCAGACGATGTCGGCGACGTAAGTGACCAGCTCGACGTCCTTCTCGGTATAATCGGTAGGTTTGTTGCCCACACCCAGAATGGACACGATGCGCTTCTCGCGCAGCGTCGGCGCCACCAGTTCTCGCACCAACTCGGCGTGGCCGGGCGGCATACCTTTGCGATTGGGCAACGCCGCGTAATCGTTGTGAATGACGGGTCGTTGCTCGCGAATAGCGTCGGCCCAAACGCCGGCTTCGTCTACGCTGTAATGGAGTCCCTGGCCCGACGCCTGGCAAAACTCGGCCTTGGTGCGTTTGGACCAGGCGGCAAGCACGAGCGAGTTCTGATCGGCGTCAACAAAATGGAAAAAACTGACCAGGCTGTTGGTCAACCGCTCAATTTCATCGAGAGCCCGCTCCATCAATTCGCCGAGAGAGTGATCGGCGGCGAACTCGAACAGAGCCAGGCGCAGTTGAATGATGTCGTCCGCCTGTTTGCGCCGGACAATCTCCGCTTCCAGTTGACGATTGATCTCACTGAGCGCAACGGTTCGCTCCTGCACCTGCGTCTCCAAATTGGCGTTAGCCAGGAGCGCCGCCCGGCGCGCAAGGCGCAATTGTCGCAACACGATCAACAAATATCCCGCCAATAGCGTCAGGCAGACAATAGTCGCCCCTGAAAATATTACCTGCGGACGGTACTGTTCCCAAAATGTGTAACGCCGGTTTTTGATCACACTGTCGGAGGGCAAAGCTGAGAGGGGAATTCGATAGCGCTGCACAACCTGGTGATCAAAAACGAAACGACAGCTCTGAACACTGGCCACCGGGATATCGCCGACCGGGACGCCGTGCAGGATGCGCGCGCCCAGCCGGGCCGCTTCCCCGGCCACATACTCAAGGCTGTACATATACCCGCCGATCGTGCCCAGGCCGATGAAGTGATCGTACTTGCTGACGACCGGCGCCGCCGAGACGCTCGCCAGTTCGCGCAGCACATCCACGGGACGATATTTGGCGCCGGCGGCGTCTTCGAGCATCAGCTGGTAAAAGATGATCACGTTGGACGGCAACGTCGCCGCCCGTTGTTTTATTTCAGCCAGCGGTAGACTGCTCCAATCGGTCAATTTTAACCGTCCGTCGAGGTTTTCTTCCAGGATATCCAATGGAATATTCAAAGCCTGATCGTCCGCACTGACGCCCTGCACCACCACAATCTCAGTCACGTTGGGAAGCGCATGCGCAATCCACGGCAAAAATTGTGTGGGATCTATGAACGAAATAAGGCCGGTCACATCTGCCGGGAGGTCTTTTACGGTGAGAGCCTGCGGGGTAACGTCGCAAAAAACCACCGGCGCGCCGGGCAAAATCTGCTCACGATGCTGCAACCAAAATTCCAGCGTCGTCGGGCCAACGATGAAGACCAGATCAATCTGCTTCTGGCGATATTTGGTCGTGTACAGCTCCACCAATTGCTGCGCATACTCCTCGCCGGGGAAACGGTTGGCGTCGAGGTATTCGTGATACCAGTCAATGGTCAAATCGGCGGCGCTATTCAGCTCTGCCTGAATCGCACTCTGAAACAACACACTCTGCGGGAGGTCTACCTGGTAAGGATACAACACCAGGACGGCTTTGCGCACCGGCGCAGCAACGACAATCGCCGGATGGCTCAAAATCACGGAGGCAAGCAAGGCGTTTGCCAACATGAAACAAACAATGACAGCTCGAATATTGCATTGCTTACTACTTCTGAGCGTCATCCTCTCCATTCCCTCCAAAGCCGTATGAGAACTATACTTTTGTCCAGGGGCACACAAGAAGACAAACCTGGCACCCGTCGTCGCCCCGGCACACCCCGATGTCCAACACATCTTCCCGGCGTTCGGGATGGTCATCCAAGGATGTCAATTTCAGAGCACCCTCATCCTTCCTTTTTCTTCCATCGTAGTCTCATTTCACCCGCGACACAAACTCCAGAACCGTTTCCGCCATTGCCGGAGTGGCGCCGGGGGCGAGGATGTCGCCGGCCAGGACGTGGGATTCGGGGTTTTCGCTTCGTGTGACGGTCTTGATTTCCTTGACCGTCGCGCCAAAGCGGGCGTAGGCGCGCTCGACCTCGCGCGGGTTGACGACTTGATCGTTGGGCGAGTAGATGACGAGAAGCGGCGCGCGGACGGCTTCCAATTCGAGTGCGCGCACGTATTTGACCAGGGCCATCATCGGGAGGAGCGCTTTCGCGGGATAGCGGTGGGCCCAGTAGCGCGCCTGGCGGTCATTGTGCGGCGTCCAGCTGTACTCCGGCCCGACAACCAGCCGCGCGAGCTGTTCGCCCCAGGGCCAGGTGAGAATCTGGGAGTTGGCGTCTTTGGGGGCGAAATTGGGCGAGATCAGGACGTAAGCCAGCGCCGCTGCGGATTCAGGCCGCGTGGCCAGCCAAGCTGCCAGCGTTCCCCCCGTCGAGACGCCGACGACGATGAGCCTGTCGCCCAGGCGCTTGCCGATTTCCAGCGCCTCGACGGTGTCGTTGAGCCAGTCGTTGGCGTCAGCCTCGGCCATGGCAGCCCCGCTGCGCCCGTGGCCGGTCAGGCGCGTGTAAAACAGATTGGCGCCCAACCGCGCCGCCACCAGGTCACACAGCGGCGCCACTTCCTGCCGCGTGGCCGAGTAGCCGTGCAGGTAGACGATCGCCAGCGGCGTCTTCGTCTTTGCGGCGTTCGCCCACACGATGGTTTTCTCCGCGCCGGGGGTAATGTCGGTAAAGCGGGCTTCGGACTCCGCCAGGTAGCGCTCCAGGTCGTCGGGCAACGCGACGGGCTTCAGCCGCGTGTCTACTTTGACCCGGGGGCCAGCCAGAAACACTGCAATCAAAATAACCACAATCGTCAAAATGATCGGCGCCATTTCATCGTTTCCACTATTCGGAGAGTTTTTCAATCACGCTCGAAGACAATCACCGAATTCATCAAATTGCCGTGGTAATTGACGTTATCCACCAGGCAGCCCTGTTCGCCAAAGGTAAAAGCGCCGAGGAAGGGGTTTCCGCCCAGCGCATCGCGAATGCGGGCGGCGGCTCTTTCCATTTCCTCCTGAAGCGCCAGCATACAACCGGCGCAGAAAATCACCAGCGCTCCGGCGACCTGATCCGGCAAAATCCCGGCTCTTTCCAGGGCGTAGCCGGCAACGACCCCCGACCGGACGACCAATCCCGCGCGCGATCCCGACATCAGCACAATCTTCTCGCCCACCTCAACGTTGGTGAAGAGCGTCAGCCCGCCGTCGGCGCTCAGAGTTTCGGGATGCGAAAGCCGGTAAAGCGTCATGGCGCCGATGTCCCTGGGACGCCCAAGGGGCTGCAGCGCGCTGAGTTCCAGGATATTGTCGCCGACCGCACACCCCGCAATCGCGCCGCCGGTCCATTCGTTGTAAACCGCGGCGGCCGGCCTGTTGTCAATCGTCTGAAGGGTGCGACCGGAGGCGCCGGTCACGACGCCGGCGTGCGCAGTAGGAAAGTACCCGCTCCGAAAACACGTGTGAATCCGGGTTGAGGGAAACAGCGCGGTGACGACAATGCCCCGGGAGTAAACCTTCCCGTTGGTGAACTGTTTCCATTCGCCGGCGATGGTGTTGTCGGCGGAACTGCCGCCGGCGATAGGGACGTGCACGCCCACGACATCCTCGATGCCCTTCAGCACGTCCTCCTCAACCCCTGGCGTACTGGTCAGCCAGATCAGCGCCGGCGATTTGCCGGCCACGCCGGCGGCGTCCAGCGCTTCGCGCGCGGCGGCGGCGCCGGCCGCGCGGGGGTTCTCGGTGTTCGCGGCTGAACCGACGCCATAGCGTCCGCTCGGATCGGCGAGACCGAACACCCCCAACCCCACACCATTGACCGCATGGAAACCGTCCTCGGTCATCACACCCTGACACGACGTACTGCCATGCACAGGAACGGTCGGCGCAAGCCTATGCAAAGTGTTCATCACAACCGCGCAGTCATGCCCAACAGAAGTATAGACCACCAGCCAATCCGGCGGCCCACCCAACTCACGGCACACTTTGTCATAAGCGGCGCTGACGGCGCCTTCCGTGTTGTTCGATGTGCTCCACGCATTTGCAGTCTTCACGATTGACTTGCCTCCTGTTTCCCGTAATCGAGGAATCTGTTCACAACCCTGAACCCGACCGATTCATAAAGTCCCAGGGCGGGCGTGTTGGTGAAACCGGTAGAGACCACCACACGCTCCATTCCGAGGGTTTTCATCCGGCGCAACCCTTCCAGCATCACGGCGCGCGTCAGTCCCTTCCGGCGATGCGCCGGCAATGCGCCGACCGGGCCAAAGTCGCCGACCCGGTTGACCGGGTCAATCCAGGCGTTCACATACGCGGCGATCACACCGTCCGGCGCGACCGCGACGATGTCGAGATCGCCGCGATAGCCGGGCAGCTGCATAAAGCGCGCATAATCGTCGTCGCTAATGTCGCCGACGCTCCACGGAAGCCACACGGCGCGCTGAGCCGCGGCGCGGTTCGCGACCTCGCCGGTTTCAGCGACGGAACGCACCTGATAGCCGTCAGGCAATGCGACGTCAGGGATCGGGTCATCCAACGAACGCAACATGTTGACCTCGGGGAACATACCGCGATATTTGAATCCGTGCTGCTCCAAAAATGCAATGAGGGGGGCATCGTCCTGGCGGGCGCCGGAGACGAGAGGGCCGCGCCAAGTCTGCGCATCGCGCGCGCGCAGGCCGGCCAGCGCCGTTTCCGCCCAGGCCAACGCCTCCGCCTCGATGCCGGTCCACTTGTACTCCGGCAACACCTGGCAATCAAAGGATGGATCGTCCCCCAGGATGGCATAGGCGACTAGTTTGCCTGCGGCATCGTGCCAGAGACGGATGTGCTGCTGTGGATCCAGATGACAGTCCACCATCCAGAACCCAAAGATCAATTCGCCGACGTGCGCATAACGCCAGTCGTCGGTGCGGGAGCGGCCCTCCATCAGCAGACTTTGCATCTGTTCGAAGTCGCGGATGGTTTCGTAGAAACGGGGCGTCAACGGATTGAGGAAAGAAGCACCGGAGGCTGAATGCATAAATATATCCTCCCGCAGCGGTGATTTACGAAAAACGGATGTCTCTGGCGAGCCAGATCTCTTCCATTGAAAGATGTTCATCGAGTGGACAGCGCCTCCCGGCAAAACCAATCCTCGCGCATAAGCCGATAGATGTTTCGCTGTAGCCGGGCTTCGTAGCACATCCACCGGAACCCGCATTTGGCCAAGACTCGTATGGAAGCGCCGTTGTCAGGATGGGCAAACGCTTTGATCTCCGCTTGTCCGTGATCCCCAAAACCGTGCGCCAGCGATGCCCGGACCAACTCGGTTGCATAGCCTTTTCCCCAATACCCGGCATGGAAAAAATAGGCGACCTCGCATCCCCACTCAGGGTCTTGGGGATCCACATTCAACCCACCCCAACCGATGATGCATGATTCGCTCTGCAGGATCACGGTCCATGGAGCATAGCCCCATTGCGTTTTGGTGGCGGCGTAGGCTCGCAACCGCTGCGCCGAGGCTTCTCGTGACGGCGCATGGTAAGTGTAGCGCATCGCTGTGGCGTCACTCTGAATTTGATACAGCGGTTCGAGATCGTCTTCCTGAAAGTCGCGCAGAATAAGCCGCTCGGTTTTCAACATATTGAGACTCCATCAATAGTGTTCGGATAGAAGCTCGTATCAGTTATCGTCCAGCAAAAACCGGCGGATCTTTTTCTCGTATAACGTGAGAATTTCCCCTCTCACCGTCGTCTCGCCTGCCTTATAGAACCCGTTGGCCTCATAATAGCGACGCAGGCTCTCAAGCTCGCTGCCGCAATCCAACCGGAGATACTCTTTGCCCTGCTTCGCACAATACCCCTCGATCAAAGCCAGCACCCGTTCGCCCCAGCGCTGACCGGCCAACTTGCGCACGGTCGTCAACGAGTGAATGTATCCTGCCGGCTCATCGCGCTTTCCCCAAAAGAGCTCATCGCTCCATTGCAGACGAAAACAGCCAATGAGATCACAGCCCTGGTAAACCAGATAAAATTCGCCCCGCTGAAACCCCTGGCGTATCCAATCCACATACGCCAGAGGCGGGTTTAACCAGTCCTGCCAGTAGTCAATGTGCCTCTCTCGCAGCCAAAGCGCCGCCTCTTTCAGAAGGTGCAGAATGGTGGCAAGTTCGTCGGGCTGCGCAGCGCGAAAATAGAGTTCCATTCTTCTGACTCAGTTTTCGCCAGATCGCTCGGTAATGATTTCATAATGCTGAGAGCGCGCGTCAAAGTGGGAGAGGATTTTTCGGGCCTTTTCGGGAACGACGGCAGCCTCATAATCCTCCCCGGCAAATTCGCGGACGGCGTCCAACGAATCGAAGGTCATGATCGTGACAAATTCAACTTCATTGCCAACGTCGCGACACAGCAATTGAATGCCCTTAAAACCGCGAATGTGCCGGCCCTGAATGCCGGCAAAGATCTCGTCTTTGAGTAGCGCTTCGTACTGAGCGGCGTTGTCAGGCGTTGTCCACCCGTGCCAGATGCGACTGATCATCGCGCCTCCAGGTCTTCTCCCAGATAGTCAACCCACTCAACCGCCGCAAAACCATTTTCTCTGAGGATACTGTCGCAGTGCCCAACGTGGTACATGACATGGCGCAATTGTCCTTCGAGAACATCAAGGTTCAGACTCCCGGCATAAACTGCGCTGGCCTGCATCAGCCATTCGTCGGTTTTCCCCCTGAAGAGAGCCGCAATCTGCGCTGAGACCTTTTGTCCGTATAGTCTCATTTCGTCTTTTGAGACGTAACCTTCGGGAGCATGATCCAATTCTGGGTAGACTTTTCTCTCTGCGAATGGCTCCACAAAAGCCGTGTTCTTCGACCTCGTCCAGAATTCCAGCCCCGCCATCGCATGAAGGACTTGCTGCCAGAAGACAAAACCACCCTTCTCCTGACTCCATAACTCGTCCGGGCAGACATCAATTTCTTGAAGCAACGCCGTCAAGGATACTTCCAGATGTTTTTTGATATGGTCAACGAAAGAGTTCATAGACGCTCCCTTGAAAATAGCCCGCTAAAGCGGGGGAATTAAAGGAAGGTTTTTCGCGGGCGGGGATACCCGCCCG
>DAOUFX010000092.1:0-4738 GCA_034429675.1 Anaerolineae bacterium
CGAGCGGGGGTACCCGCTCGCGAAAAAACCCCCTTTATATCTCTCTGACGTGTAGACTGTGATTTTCATCCAACAGCTGGTGAATCGCCGGTTAATGATGAATTCCCTAATCCCTAATCCCTAATCCCTAATCCCTACTATCTTAGGAGTGCATAACGATGAGCGATGCAATGAATCCCTTTCAATTAGCACAGGCGCAGTTTGATCAGGTCGCAGAGCAAATGGAGTTGGAACAAGCCGTCCGCGATATGTTGCGATGGCCCTTGCGCGAGTATCGGTTTCAGCTTCCGGTGCGCATGGACGACGGAAGCATCAAGGTTTTCTTTGGATTTCGCGTGCAGCACAACGACGCGCGCGGTCCGGCAAAAGGGGGCATTCGCTTTGCCGGGAATGAAACGCTGGACACCGTTCGCGCCCTGGCCACGTGGATGACGTGGAAGTGCGCCGTCGCCGATATTCCGCTGGGCGGCGGAAAGGGCGGCGTTGTGGTGGACCCCTCCTCGTTGTCGGTGCACGAGAAAGAACGGCTCTGCCGGGAATGGATTGACGCCATCTGGAAGAACATCGGCCCGCGCAACGACGTCCCGGCGCCCGATGTCGGGACAACGCCGCAGATGATGGGCTGGATGATGGACGAATACTCCAAGTTGCGCGGGGAATACGTTCCCGGCGTCATCACCGGGAAACCGGTCGGCAGCGGCGGGTCGTTGGGGCGCACGGCCGCCACCGGCTTCGGCGTCATTGTGACCGTTCGCGAGGCCATGAAGCACCTGGGGATGCGCTCCACCGGCAAGACGGCGGCCATCCAGGGCTTCGGCAATGTGGCGCAGTATGCGGCACGCAATTTCATTGATATGCTGGGTGGGCGCGTTCTGTGCGTCTCCTGTTGGGATCGCAACGATCGGGTCGCCTATTCCTTCGTTAATCCTGACGGCGTGGATCCCTATTTCCTGCAAAGCATCACCGATCAATACGGCACGATTGACAAAGCTCAAGCGCAAAAAGCCGGGTACAGCATCGAAAGCGGCGACGCCTGGTTGACCCAAGACGTGGACGTCCTGATTCCGGCAGCCGTCGAGGGCGTTGTCACCGGCGAAAACGCCTCAAAGATCAGCAGCCGGGTGCGTATTCTGGCGGAGGGCGCGAACGGCCCGACCACGTTAGAAGCCGACGCGGTACTGAAAGAGCGGCAAGTCTTCGTGATCCCCGACTTTTTGTGCAACGCCGGCGGGGTGACGTGTTCGTACTTCGAGCAGGTGCAAAACGACATGAACTATTACTGGCCCGAAGAAGAAGTCCTGCAAAAGCTCGACCAGAAGATGAGCCAGGCTTTCCAGGGGGTGCTGAAAATGTCGTTGGAAAAAAACTTGTATTTGCGCGATGCCGCCTATTGGGTTGCCATCCGCCGGGTGGAACAGGCCATGCGGCTGCGCGGTTGGCTGTAGAAGCGAGACGCTGCATAGAAAACCCCCCGGTCAAAAGCCGGGGGGTTTGTTATGAAAGGGTTGGGGTTAGTAACGCAACAGTGCGCCGATGCGCGACTCCCCCATGATCTGGTGGTTTACCACTTCCACGGCGCCGCCTTTCTCAACAACCTGGCTGACGACCGCTTCCACGGCATCGGCAATTTCCTCAATGGCGCCATCACAGAAGACACACTTCTCCAATGGCTGTGTCGTCAAGTAGCCGCAACTTCCGCATTGGTATCCGGGCGCATGGTAATCGCGTCCAACCACGAGTATCTGGATGCGCCCGTCGTGGGCCACACTGAGCGTTTGATCCAGCCCAAGGACCCCGTTCTGCCCCTTGGCAGAAGCGGTGATGATGGTCTCGGCCAGTTGTCGCTGGCGGGCCTGGCTCAGTTCCGACAGAACGGCCAACGAATGTTCACGGAGTTCGACCTCGCCGGCTTCCATTTCTGCGGTGAAAGTTCCCACGAGGATTTCCTTCAAGCTGGCCGGCAGAAGCTCCTGGAACTGCGCCAGGGTATGCTCTGAACCGGTCAACAGAAGGCGATAGGGATGGTGTTCCCGACAGAATTCGGCCAGCGCGATCGCACTATCTTTCAGGTTGCGCTGAACAAGTTCGGCTTCTTTCCGCCCCGATGCCGGCGCGCCCCCGCGCATTCCTACGACAGAAGAGCCCCGACCTTTGCGTATGTGGTGGATATCTTCGCCTACCGTGCCTTCGTAGTCGAGTATCTCACCCATGTGGAAGATAAAGAACCGGGCCCCCTGCTTGTCAATTTGCGCCACTACGTAACGACCATAGACGGCGTTCATTTCGACAAGAGGAGAGATGTAAGGTTTCCGCGCCACGGTGATCCCAGAATGCACCGGCAACGAGAGCAGAAACACTTGCCAGATGTTTTCAGCAGTGCGGGAGAACATAACCAGGCCGCGTCCCGATCGATCGTATTCCAGATCCACGTAACGTTTGATCACATCCACGTCATCGGGATCTGCGGCGCCGTTTACCTGCTTGAGCAAGTCGCGCAGGGTGAGTTTGTACTCTTCGGCGGTGCGTTTCGTTGGGTCTACGTCCAGATAGATGCTCAAAATCGGGCCGTTGGCCTTCACAGAAGCCAATTCTCGCAGCGATTTTTCATCGAACATAGTTTTATCCTTTCTCCCAGTTGGTATGGTCTTGTCAAAGTACATTTCTATGATTGTTTTCTACAGGTGCCTCCACCTCCTTTCTTGTCCTATAACGCAGTCTGCGGGACACATCCTACCAGATAGATGTCCCGCAGACTGATCCATTTATATTTTATGTGGAATATGCCGGTTTTGTTGCACAGCCCACTCTCTTGTAAGTTGGAATGTTTGGAATGGTTCAGAAATGGAGTGATGATTGCAATGATGGCGACTGGTTGAAAACGCCAAAGCCTCTGAACCCACCGGGTACTTCCATTGTAGTAAGTTTCCCAGGGGATGTCAAGCGCCGTTTGTCAGGTGTCCGGTGAATGACTGCCGCCGTCCGATCAGCCACACTAACCCGGCGCCGATGACGAAAAGGCCCATGTTGAGCGCAAAGGGCAGCGAGCGGTCAATCGCCGAGAGCTGGCCGGCAATCCAGCCAAACGGCGAGATGATCACAATCAGGGCCACGTACACGATGGCGCTGACGCGCGCCCGTTCGTTCGATTCCAACGCTACGGTTAGCAAGGATTCGATCATTGGGCTGACCAGAGCCAGGGCTCCCGCTTCCAGGAGCACACTGATTACCAACAACGGCACCGAGTGCGGCGGCATGAAGACGAGTAATCCCTGGCTGATGAAAAAGGCCGCGAACCCTATCCACAAAGGCCGCCTGAAATGCAGCATGTTGGTGAGCCGCGGGCCGATCAGGAAGAAACACAGGGCCGTGACGATCGAGCGCAATGCGACGTAGACAGAAATTTCCGACTCGGCGAACCCGAGCTTGCTGGTAAACAAAACGCCCCAAAAGTTGCCGCTGATGGTGGAATAGATGTTGGTAATGACCATCAAGGATAAAGCCGCCAAAACAGGTTTGGAGTGTATGAGCTGGCCTAAAACACTGCGATACTCCCCCAGCAGGCTGATCAGAGAGCGGTGGCGGGTTTCTTCGATGCGTTGCCGTCCGCGCACTGTTTCACGTGAGTAAATGTACAACACGAGGGCCTTGATCGTTAGCGCAAAGCAGCCAAAGAGTGACAGACCTCGCATTGCCGGCACCAGGCCAAAGCGCGCCACCACCCATCCGCCCAGCGGAGAGAAGAAGGCCGAACAGATCCCAAATATCGTGATCCAGGTCCAGATGTGCACCAGGTGGCGCTCCTCGGCGTCTTCGACGACCAGGCAAGTCCAGGCGGTGTGGGAGATGCGGAACAGGCCATTCATCGCCGCCGCAACGATGAAGAACCGCATGTCCTGAGCCACAGCCCAGATCAGGCAGGGCACGCTCCACGAGATCATATCGTTGATGAACAGCGTCATGCGGCGGCCAAACTTATCTACGAGCACACCGCTGAGCAGAGCGCTGAAGACCTGGATTACCAATCCCACGCTGGCGATCGTCCCGATTCCCTGGTCCGTTACCCCCAGGGCCAGCATATACACCGAAAGGAACGGCGAGAACAGGCTCCAGGGAACTCCAAACAGCGGTTCTGCGAGCACTGTGGCGCGCGGATTTCCCCTGAGCTCGCGTAATGTCTTGAAGAGAGGATGTGCTGAGATTGTCGTCATGTTTTTCTCCAACGGTCAATATCTGTGAGCCGAATCCTGGCCCACTTTCCAGGGTCGGGAAGCCACGAGTCAGGGCAATTCCCATACTTCTGCCAGAATATAGGCTTGGCCTAAAGAACGAGCCGCCGCCAGGCTGTTGTCTCCATCGGCGATGATGTAGCGATCGCCGAATTTGTAGGTCGTCACGGGCGTCATGTCGCCGCCTTCAAGGTTGTGGTAGGTTTCACCATCCCGGTTGGGGAAAAGGATACTCCAAAGATTGAAGCGACTCTTACCATCGCTTCTCGCCGCGGAGTTCTCGGCAATCCGCTCCAACTCGATATATTGTAATCCAAGAAACCTGCATCGCGCAACATCTGGCAAAACCCGTTTGTACTCTTGCGCCGACGCCTTTTCAGAAGCGCCGACAAAGCCACATCGTAGATCACGAACAATGGTTCTGGTAGACATCTCTTTTCTCTCCCTTGAAAATAGCCCGCTAAAGCGGGGGAATTAAAGGAAGGTTTTTCGCGAGCGGGGGTACCCGCCCG
>DAOUFX010000093.1:0-2991 GCA_034429675.1 Anaerolineae bacterium
TGTTTGCGGAGCGCATCCGCAAACACCCCCTTTTCGACGAAATCAGACGGGTATTTCAACGGGTATTACAAATGTAGAGACGCAAAATTTTGCGTCTCTACGCGCGACATTCAGAACCCCGTCGCATTACCCGGTTGCGGGCGGCAAAGTCTCCTGGGAAACCGGTTTCTCCTCATCCGGGAAATCCGGCACACGAAAAACCGGCAGCGTGAAGAAAAACGAAACCCCGCCGTTGTGCTGGTTGCGCGCCTGGATTTCTCCCCCGTGGGCCTCGACGGCAAGCTTGCAAAAGGATAACCCCAGCCCGTATCCGCGTTTCTCGTAATTGCCCGCGACGAACTTCTGGAACAACCGCTTGTAGACGTTGGTCGGAATGTGCGGGCCGTTGTTGTAGACCTCGACCGTGACCCAATCCTTCTTCAAGGTCGCCGCAATATAAATGATGCCGTTCTCAGGCGGCACAAACTTCAGGGCATTGCTCAACAAATTCATCAGGACCCGCCCGATGACGGCAGGGTCAATCCACAAGAGGGGCAAATCCGCCGGAATGCTGGGGCGGAAATCCACCTGGTTCATCGCCAGGGTATATTCTTTGCTGATCTCGTAGACAAGATCAGGAAAATAGATGGCTTCCTGGGCCAGATCAAAGCGTCCCGACTCCAGCCGGCTGATTTCAAGGATGGTGTTGACCAGCTCCAACAGTTTGCCGGTGTTGCTCATGGCAATCTTGAGCACCTCATCGCCGACGTCGCGCATGGCCGGGTCTTGTAGCAACTGGATGGCATTCTGGATGACCGAGAGCGGGCTGCGCATATCGTGAACCAGCATGCTGAGCAGATCGTCGCGCATCTGCGCCAACGCGCGTTGTTCGGTGATGTCTCGCAACAGCAGCAGCAAAGAAGGGCGGGTCTCGTGCCCGTGCATAGCAACCGTCTCGTGCTGCAAGCGGATACTCAAACCATGCGCCGTCTCAAACAGCACCTCTTCTTCCAGTCCTTCCAATCCCAACCGGTTAATATTCTGGATGACCTGCGCCAACCAGGCGGCAAAACGCGGCGCCTCACTTTGCACGAGCGCCTCCACCTCAGACAGGGGATGTTTCCCCCAAGATTCCTCGTCCCCCGGCAACATCAGCAAACTGATCGCCGACCGATTGATGTAATGGACCGTCAAATCGTTTCCCAACAAAAAAATGCCATCCCGTGAGGATTTCAAAATAGCGCGCAGGCGGTTCTCGGTGATGCGCCATTCACTGGACAGCCGGTCGCGCATCAAGGCATCGGACGCGACTTTGACGAGCACCCAGGCCTGTAGCAGTTCCCGCGTCGGTATGGGGCGGTCGGTAGGCAAAAGCACGGCGGCTACGCCAAAGAAGTCTTCGTTGAAACGGAGCGGGAAATAAATGATTTGCTGAATTCCCAGCAGTTCCAGCACATTCCAGGTCGTCGGGATGCGCGCCCGATTGCGGCTTGCCAACACCAGCATTTTTTCCTGATAGCAGGCATTAAGGGATGAGATTTCAACTTCCCAGGCCGGTTCCTTCGTCCACTTCTGGCGCACCGGTTCGGGGGTGGCGGGGGTTTTGTAGACCTGATCGCGGCTCCATTGGCCGTCATCCGCGCGACGATAGAACGCTGTCACCAGGGCGTTCTCAATCACGCCGCCAAGCGTGCGCAACAGAATAAAAATGATGCCGCTAAACGCCGTCAACGAGAGAAATGCCCGGTTGATTTCGGAGAAATACAGCATCTGTTCACGCATCTGCTCGATGACCCGTTCGCGCTGAATGGCGAGCGCCAGTTGGTCGGCGATCGCACTCAAAAGCTGCTGCATGTCGGGCGAGATGTGGGCGGGACCGCTTAGACTCATCACCCCTACGATTTTGGTACTGTCAATGAGCAACGGCATAGTGACGGGCGCTTCCTGCTCCATGTCATCCGCGCCACCCGGCAACTGTGACTCAAGCCTGATTCCGGCGGCGCCCCCACCGGCTCGATGCAAAACCGGCGCCGGAGACGGGTCCTCCGGCGTAAATCCATATTGTGCGTGCAACTCCAATTCATCTTTTTTGATCAGATAGACCGTCCCCCGCGTCATCCCGGAAATCTGAACGGCCTGTTGAATTCCCACACTCAAAACATCGTCGAGGCTCTCGCTTACCGCCATCCGGTTGATGGCGCTAACCACTTTGTTGAAACTCTCCAGGTACCACTGGCGCCGTTTAAGCTCCAAAATCTGCCCCACCATGTGCTCCGGGCTCAAATCCGGCGTCAGGGTCAAAGACGTTGACGGCGCTAGGGCGCGTTGTTCCAACAAACGGGAGCGTATTGCGTAAACTAACGGGGTAAGCAACGCCGATCCCTTTTCGAGCAACAGCGGCGATTCCGGGCCGGACAGCACAAAAAATGCCTTGCCTCCGGACGACTTGGGGGGAAGGGGTAAAATGTGAACCGGGGAATTCGCTGCATTATCCGGGGTGAGTTCAACAGGCCCCGCCGCCGGGTCGAAGTTCTGCCACCGCGCGCTGTCGGCAGTGAGTGTTGCGCACAAAAGCTCGGAATCAGGGCCAAGCGGGACGCAGACCAGCGGGTTGGATACGTCATCCAGCAGCAAAACGGCGGCGCGGTGGGCCTCGGCGGTTTCTGCAAATAGAGCGAGGATCTGCTGCAAAGTGGCTTGCCAGGGCAGGGACTCGCTTTGACTGCAAAGATCGGCCATGCGGGCGAAAAATGCCAACTCATCGGCAGCAGTTATGTTCATCGCACTTCCCTTCACCATAGCTAGATGATACCATAAAAGTGAGTTGAAGGTAAATGCCGGTCTTACTTTTTGACTTCAAAGTGGGATGACATATACTGAAAAAGAACAGGGGGCGCTACATATCAAAGATAAAAAGAGCGTGTTTTTTCGTGCGGGTACCCCCGCACGAAAATCACAGCTTACATGTCAGAGGTATTAAGGAAGTGTTGGCGCGGGCGGGGATCCCCGCCC
>DAOUFX010000094.1:0-15157 GCA_034429675.1 Anaerolineae bacterium
GGGCGGGGATCCCCGCCCGCGCCAACACCCCCTTTAGCCCATCACGTTCAGCGATAATTCCTGGCTAACGGCTAAAAGCCAATGGCTAAAAGCTACTGTCTGAGGAGGATTTACGAATGAAAACTGTTTCGTACATCATCGCCGCAATTCTGGGGATTTTCGGCTTCATCTTCATTGCCGGCGCGCAGGGACAGATTATACGCGTCGTCGTTGGGGTGGTGCTGCTCGTGGCGGGCGGCGCTTTGATCTATCTCTCGCGGATGCGCCCACAACAAACACAGATCACCACCGTGCAGAAGATTGACCTGTCCGGCGACGTGCACCTGGAGGAGATGAAGTGCAAGTCGTGCGGCGGCGCTCTGAGCAAGGAAAATCTCCTGGTCAAAGCGGGCGCCATCTTCGTGACCTGCCCCTATTGCGGCGCATCGTATCAAATCGAAGAAGCCCCGAAGTGGTAAAACCCTGGCGCTGATTGCGTGCTGCGTATGACGTGGTTACAAACGATTTGGGACTCGGTGCGCCGTGAATGGGCGCCGGTGACGCTCAAACCTATCCCCCCAGGCCTGTACACCTACCCCATTCCGCTTGCGGGCGGACAACGCCGGGTGCATCTGCGCGTGGATTCGGGCGGCGGCGGGGTGATGTTCATAGACGTCACCGAGGTCATCCACCTCAATGCCACTGCGGTCGAGATGGCCAAGCTGGCCCTCGACCACGTCCCACTGGCCCAGGCTCAGACCACCCTGCTGCGCCGTTTCAAAGTTGGCGATAAGGCGCAGTTCTGCAAAGAACTGGCGGACATGTACGCCCTGGTCGAGCGTCTGCGCGTCGCGGACGGCTGTCCCACCTGCGCCATTACCCCGTGGGTTCATTTCAAGCCGCTGTTCAGCACTCCGGTCAAGGCGCCCTTCAAAACCGACGTAGCCCTGACCTACGCCTGCAACAATGCCTGTCGCCACTGCTACAACGAGCCGGAGCGCTTTACCATGCGCTCGCTGACCCGCGAAGCGTGGTTCCGCGTGTTCGACAAACTGGCCGAAGTCGGCGTGCCCCACATCATCCTGACGGGCGGCGAGCCGACGCTACATCCCGATCTGGCCGCGCTGGTGCGCTATGCCAATGACCTGGGTCTGATGGTGGGAATGAATACCAACGGGCGGCAGTTGGCGCAGCGCGACCTGGTTGACGAGCTGGTGCAGGCCGGCTTGAACCACGTCCAGGTGACGCTGGCTTCGAGCCGGGCCGACGTCCACAACGCCATCGTCGCCGCCCCGGCCTTCACAGAAACGGTGGCCGGCATCCGGAATGCGTTGGCCGGCGGCCTGCACACCATCACCAACACCACCCTCACCCGGCGCAACCAGGGCCACGCCATCGAAATCGTCAACTTTCTGCACGATTTGGGATTGCGCACCTTCGCGATGAACGGCATGATCTACGCGGGAGGCGGCCTGGAAGAGCCGGATGCCATCCCCGCCGAAGAAATGACCGCCCTGCTGACGGCCGTGCGCGATCGCGCCGACGAGCTGGACATGCAATTCCTCTGGTACACCGTCACGGATTACTGCCGTTTTTCGCCGGTAGCGCTGGAACTGGCGCCCAAGCGCTGCAACGCCGCCGAATACTCGATGTGCATCGAGCCAAACGGCGACGTATTGCCTTGCCAGTCCTATTATGCAACGGCCGGGAATCTGCTGAAAAATTCCTGGGATGACATCTGGAACAGCAGCCTGTTCTTGAGCTTCCGGCAGCGCGGGGATGATCCACAGGCTGCCGGATTGCCGAAAGCGTGTTGGGATTGTCCCGACCTGCCGCTATGCGGCGGCGGGTGTCGCCTGGAGCGCGAATCCCACAATCACCGGGTTCGCGCCTCAGAACGCGGATGTTCCCGCGCGCGCGGGTCAAGGTAAGCCACGAAACTTCAACGATCGGGGGAGAAATGTTAGTCGGAGGAAGCTTTTTACAGAACAATCGCTACCGCATTGATGGGGCCCTGGGACAGGGGGGAATGGGCGCCGTGTATCGAGCCTGGCATACCGGGTTGGAGATTCCCATTGCTATCAAGGAGATGGTGCCACAGCCCGGTTTGCCGCCGGAGATGCTAAAACAACTGCGCGCGCAGTTCAAGCGCGAAGCTAACATCCTGGCGCGGCTCAGCCACAGCCACCTGGTCCACGTGATGGACTCCTTTGAAGAAGGAGACAACGCCTATCTGGTGATGGAACTGGTATCCGGCGACAGCATGGCCGCCAGGATTCGGGAGCGCGGCGCGATTCCGGAAGCGGTTGTGATGCAATGGGCGCAGCAATTGTTGGACGCGCTGGCTTACTGCCACGGCCAGGGAATCATCCACCGCGACATCAAGCCGCACAACATCATCATCCGCAGCGACGAGCGCGCCGTGCTGGTGGATTTCGGCCTGGTCAAGCTGTGGGATCCGCACGACCCGTACACCAAGACGGTGATGCGCGGCATGGGAACACCAGAATATGCGCCGCCGGAGCAATACGACGCCGACGCCGGCCACACCGACGCGCGTAGCGACCTTTACAGCCTCGGCGCGACGCTCTACCATGCGCTCGCCGGACAGGCGCCGCCGACAGCGACCACGCGCATCGTCAACCCGCAGGCGTTGATGCCGGTGCACGTCATCGGACCAATGGTCCAACCCTATGTGGAACAAGCACTGATACGGGCCATGGAACTGCGCCCCATTGATCGCTTCCAAAGCGCGCAAGAGATGTCGGCGGCGTTGCGCGGCATGACGGTGCCATTACAAGCGGCGCAACCCCAGTACGCGCCACCGCAACCATACGCGCCGCAGCCACAACTCGGAGCGCAACAACCCACCGCGCGGCCCGGGTCGCAGCCGATGAATCCGCCGCAACAACAGTATGCGCCGCAACAGCAGGCTATATCGCAGCCCGGATCGCAACCAATGAACCCGCCGCAAGATTCGCCGTTCACGCCCTACGCAAAACCGCCGGCCAATCCGAACGCAAAGCGCAACCGACTGGCGGTGGTTGCGCTCTTACTCAGCGTAGTTGGGATCTTTCTAACGATCATCTTGCCCTTTTGCAATCTGCCGGCGATCTTGCCAGCCCTGCTTTTGGGATTCATGGGGAGGCGCTCCGAACGCAAAAAGATGGCCACCTTCGCTATCGTCATCAGTGCGCTGGTCTTGATCGTTGACATCGGCTACACGCTGGTGCTGGCGTATCTGATCGGGACCGGACAGATTGATCCATCCAGCTATCAATGATGGGACCGTTTGAGACAAAACGCCTGTATCTGCGCCGCTTCAAGCTCGAAGACCTGGACGACATCTACACCAACGTCTACTCCGACCCGGAAGTGTGCGAGATGTACTGCGGCGACACGGCCACGCGAAAACAGGTGCACAACAAGCTACTGCATCACGTTCACCAGCCGCCGGAAGCGCAGTTCAGCTATCTGGCCGTCGTTCTGAAGGAAACCGGACACGTCATCGGGCAAGTGCATATCAACCCCTACGCCAACCGCTACTATCGCCTGCCCGGCGAACCGCCGTCGCCTTTCTGCACCCTCGAAGCCGAGTTGGCCTTTGCCTTTGGGCAGGCCTACTGGGGCCGGGGTCTGGCCTACGAGGCGTGCCGCAGGGTCATCGCGTATGCCTTTGCCGAGTTGCGGCTGCCCCGGCTGGTCGGCGGCGTGGTCTTGGAAAACCAGCGCTCGCTGGATCTTCACCAGCGCCTGGGCTATCGCATCGAACGCAACGCGCAGGAAGACATCTGCGACTGGGTGGTTGTGCTGGAAAACACGATGGCAGAGAATAATCCGTAACGCGGACTCATTCAATGAAACGCAGGGGATTTGGGGTTAGGGATTGAGGGATTAGGGATTGGGCAGAACGCTCCAATCCCTAATCCCCTAATCCCACAATCACTCATTCACTATTTTTAAAGGAGGTTTGTTATGAGTAACATTGCAATTCACGGTTTTGGCCGCATCGGCCGTTCTATGCTCAAAGCGGCGTTGAAAGACAAGCTCTTCACGCCAGTCTCGGTCTCCGACATCAAAGACCTGCCCACACTGGCGGCGCTTTTTGAAGTGGACACCAACTATGCCCGCTGGCCGGAAGAAGTGAAAGCCGTCGGGGACAGGCTCGTCATCGGGGGACGGGAAATCCGGTATTTCGACAGCAGCCAATCCCTGCCGGACTGGGCCGCGTTGGGCGTTGACCTGGTCGTTGACTGCACCGGACGGGCCACCAAGCGCGAGGGCGCTCAGGCGCACCTGGATCGCGGGGCCAAACGGGTGCTGGTGAGCGCCGCCAGCAAAAGCTTGCAGGACTGCGACGCGGTGCTGCTGCCCGGCATCAACCTCGACGGGTACGACCCGCAGAAGCACCACATCGTCAGCATGGCGAGCTGCACTACCAACGCGCTGGCGCCGGTGGTCAAAGTCCTGAGCGAGACCTTCGGCATCAAGAACGGCTTCTTCTCGACCGTTCACGCCTACACCAATACCCAATCGCTGACCGACCAGCCGATGCGCGACCGGCGCGACTCGTGGGCCGCCGCCGAGAACATCATCCCGTCCTCGTCAGGCGCGGCCAAAGCGCTCAAGTTCATCTGGCCCGACCTGCAGATCACGGGCAAAGCCTACCGCGTGCCGACGCGCACGGGCAGCATCGTCGAGCTCAACGCCGTCCTGAACCGCGCGACCACGCCCGACGAAATCAAAGACGCCTTCCGCAAGGCTGCTGCGACGGCGCCGCTCAAGGGCGTCATGGCCGTGCTGGAAGACGAGTGGGCCTCCTCGCGCATCGTCGGCGACCCGCACTCGTCCATCGTAGACCTGCCGCTGGTGCAGGTGCTCGACGGCGCCCTGGTCTCGGTGGCCGCGTGGTACGACAACGAGATGGGCTATTCGACGCGGTTGGCGGAGACGGCGGCGTTGTTGGTGAAGTAGTTCAGTTCTAACAAATGGGGTTGTTTGCGGGTGCGATCCGCAAACAACCACTCACACGCCTTGATGGACACAAAACAAAACCTTCAAGAAACATGCCGGTACTGGGACGCCCAGTCCGCCGTCTTTGACAATGAGCCGGATCACGGTCTACGCGATCCGGCAACGCTGGCCGCATGGACGAAGCTTTTGACCGGCGAGCTCCCGGCTCCACCCGCGGCAGTGTTGGACATCGGCTGCGGGACGGGATCGCTCAGCGTGGTGCTGGCAAAGGCCGGCTACACGGTGACCGGCATGGATGTATCCGAAGGCATGATCGCCCAGGCGCAGGCGAAAGCACAGGCCGCCGGCTATGACATCCCGTTTCAGATCATGGACGCCGCCAATCCCGACCTCTCGGGACAGCGTTTTGACGCCATCGTGTGCCGGCACCTGCTCTGGGCGCTGCCCGATCCGGCGGCTGCATTACAACGCTGGGCGCAACTGCTGGCAGATGGAGGGCGCCTGGTGCTGATCGAAGGCCGCTGGAGCACCGGCGTCGGTCTGACGGCACAGCAAGTCGTTGAGGCGCTGCCTTCTACCCTGAGCAAGGCGACGGTCACAGATTTGAGCGATCGCGTTGAGCTTTGGGGCAATGAAATTAGCGATGAACGGTATATGGTGGTTGTATAACCCATGAGTATATCTAGCAATGCTACACCAGACTACAACTTTACCGGACAAATCAAGCAGAATTTCCTATACTTGATTGACGAATATGGTTTCTCACTCACTGAAGAACTCTTTTCTCCCGAATCATTTGGCAATGCTTTGGTTATATACAGTTCTGAACATGTGGACATCACCATTACCTTGGATAGAGGGGAAGTATTGGTTGATCTCACCCCTGCCTTTGATATGAGCAAAAGGACTTACAGCTTGCCCGTCTTATTAAACTATCTAAACATAAGAAAATCTAAAGCTGTGCATGTTGCGCACGAAAAACGTCTCGACTACAATACTCAAGTAATCCGGCAAATTGAGCAAGTAGCCCAGATGCTTAAACGACATTGCTCTTCGATATTGATAGGCCAATTTACAGAATGGGAATTCATGGGGTAAGATAAAAGATAGATAGTTTAGTGCCGATAAAGAGGTGTAAATATGGAATTATCTACCCAAGAGCAAGTGCTACGAGAAATCCAATTGATCCCGGAAGATCAATTGGAGGTAGTCTATGCAATTCTGCACTATTTCAGATTAGGCTTGGAAACCACACAAGGTCAATCGAAATCCATCATGCGCTACGCTGGATGTTGGAAAGACATGCCCGAAGAAGTATTTTCTGAATTGAGCAATGACCTCCAGACGCGTCGCCATCAGGCATTTTCCAGGAGATACGTTCGTGAAACCCGCATTGATTGATACAGATATCCTATCCTTGTTTTTTCGTGGTCACCCATGTGTGATCTCGCACTTCCAAAATTACATAGACGTGCATTCTAAGATTAATTTCAGTATCATTACCTATTACGAGATACTGAGTGGCTTAAAACATCGTGATGCCCATAAACAATTGGCTGCATTTCTTGAATTTACGACTGAGAACAATCTGATTTTGCTCACCGAACAATCTGTCAATTGTTCAGCCGAGATTTATGCGGCGACCCGCGCTCAGGGAAAGCCTATTGACGATATTGACATTCTAATTGCAGGGGTAGCATTAGCGAATAAATGTATGCTAGTCACCCATAACAGCCAGCATTTTGGGCAAATTGACGGACTGGAAATAGCAGACTGGAGTGAAGACGGCAATTCGTAGCACACAAGGTATGCACATCCTCAGTAACATTCCTTTTCGACCCAATCCGACTTCCTTAATGCGGCAGTTGCGCATCAAGGAGACCGGCCCTTACGCCGGCGATTTCCTGGCGATGCTTGACGCGGCCGTTTCGCTGGCGCGGCCCAAGGCGTTGTATCGGGTGGCCTACATCGAGGGAAAAGGCGAGGACAGTGTGACGGTAGACAGCGTGACGTTTACCAGCCGTGTGCTGCGGGTCAACCTGGAAGCGGCACACCGGGTGTTCGCCTACCTTGCCACGTGCGGAACGGAGCTAGACACGTGGGCCGGGACGTTCGACGATATGCTCTTCAGTTTTTGGGCCGATGGCATCAAGCAAGCAGCGTTGACCGCGGCGCGACAGGCGCTCCGGCAAGACCTGAACGAACGCTACGCTCCGGGTCACACCACGACGATGGCGCCCGGTTCGCTGCCCGATTGGCCTTTGCCGCAGCAGCGCCCGCTCTTCGACCTGTTGGGCGACGTGCAGACCGCCATCGGCGTGCAGTTGAGCGACAGCTACCTGATGACGCCCAATAAAACCATCTCCGGCCTGCGCTTCCCCACCGAGGGAACCTTTGAAAGCTGCCAGCTCTGTCCTCGCGAAAAATGCCCCGGTCGCCGGGCAGAGTACGACGCGACGTTGTACGAGAGGAAATATGCGGTGGGGAGGGGAGTAGGGAGTAGGGAGTAGGGAGTAGGGAGTAAGGGGGGGAAGTGTTGTAACTCGCTCATGGGTTGGTTCGTAATGCGTGAGGTCGGTAGACGGCAGGGTGAACGATTCGTATTCCGGCATCCGGCATCCGGTATCCGTAATTCGCTGACTCGCTGACTCGCTGACTCGCTGATTCGCTATTTTCCGGGAGGGACTTATGGACTGGGTAAAGAATTTATTCACGATCAAGCGTCCGGGCGGCGCCACACCGGTTGCGCCGGGCCTCTATCACGCGATGAAGGAGGCCAATGGGATGTACACGCGCTTTCATCTGCGGGTGGAACGTGACGGCTGCGGGATGCTCATCGCCAACGCCCGCGCCGCCGCGCAGCTCACGCCTTCGGGCGTGATCATTGCCAAGGGATTGTTGGATGGCAAAGATCAGGGAGCCATCGTGAAATCCCTCAAGGCGGCTTTTCGTGGAACGGAGGACAACGCCCTGAGCGACGACATCGCGCAAGTTCATGCGCTCATCACGCAGATTGTTACCCCCGGCGATACTTATCCGGTCTACAACATGGAAGATGCCGCCATTTCGACCGGGGCGGCGTTGATCGCGCCGTTGCAGGCATCGCTGACGCTGGCCGCGCCGGAAGTGCTGGTTCCCATCATAGACCGGCTGTGGGCCGTCGGCATCCCGCACATGACGCTGCTGGCGCCCCCCAACCCCAATCCGGCTCACCTGATCCGCGCCGTGGAACGGGCGGAAGACCTGGGGATGATCGCCGGGGTGCGAGGACGCGCCTCCGACTTGCGTAGCGGGTCATTGCTGGATGATTTGCGCGCAGCCGGGCTGGATCACGTGACCTTCCCCTTTGCCGGCATGGATCCGGACGTTCACGACGCGCTCTACGGCGCGGGGGATCATACCGCAGCCAGCGAGGTGTTGGGGTGGCTGGAAGCGCAGCAAATCTGCGCCGTCGCCGAAATTCCGCTGGTGCAGGCGACGCTCACGCCGCTGGAGGCGACGGTGGCGGCGTTGATCACGCTGGGCGCCGACAATTTCTCGTTTGTGGCGTACGTCACCCAGGACGCAGCGCTGGCCGGACAGGAAGGCATCTTCGCCGCCGACGCTATGCCGCAGGTGGCTACCCTCGTCGTCGAGGCGACCGAGGCGGCCAACGCGCGCTTCATCTGGAACCCGCCGGTGCAACGCAACCCGGCGCTGGCGCTGAGCGCGCAGGCGCAGGCCGGCCCGCGTTGCTCCGGCGACGTGGCCGTGCGCGTCGAAGTGGACGAGCAGGCGCGGACGGCGCGCATCATTCCGGCGCGCGGGCCGTACCAGAGCGCCGGCGATCTGCTGCACGACCCGTGGGACGCCATCTGGAATCACGCAGTGTTCCGTGAATACCGGGAGCGTGTCGAGAAATCTACCCGCTGCGACATCTGTCCCGGACTGGCGCTTTGCGCGGCAGATTGCCCCCGCGAACCGGCAGGATGGGCGCAGTAATGAGGAGGTATTCGATGAAAACAACACGTATGTTCCGTGGCATTGCTCTGCTGGTGTGCTGTATGTTGCTCATGTCCTGGGTTGGGCCGGTGACGGCGCAGAGTTACAGCTTCGGCGTGAGCAACCTCAAAATGCAGGTGTACGTCCAGCCGGATGCTTCGGTCAAGATCGTCTACGACATCACCTTTGAGAACTACGGCAGTGCGATTGACATCGTGGACATCGGCTTGCCGCACGGCAATTACGACATTAAAACCATGAGCGCTTCGATCGGCGGGGTGGGCCTGGGGGATATTCGCGACTCGGAGTACGTCGAAAACGGCGTCGAAGTGCACCTGAGCAATATGGCCATCCCACGCGGCAAAAGCGGAACGCTCCACTTCGAGTGCGTGATGCCCGACCTGGTTTACCAGGACACGACGCGCAAGGATTACGCCTCCCTGCAGATCAACACCACCTGGTGGGATCCCCAATATGTGAGCGGCAACGGCGTCATCCAGATTGCCGTCTTTATGCCGGAGGGTATCAGCCCCGACGAGATGCTGTATCAGGACGTCCAGTTTACCGAGAAAGCGCTCTACGAAGGCCGCGCCGCCGCCGTGTGGCAATGGTCGAACGTCCGCGCCAGCAAACCCTACCGCGTGGGCGTCTCCTTCCCGCAGCGCGGCATGACCCGCGTCGTCAAAATGTCGCTGATCGAACTGGCCAACAAGTGGCTGGCGGATTACCCCGGCATCCCGGTGCTTTTTGGCATCGCCTCGGCCGTCTTCTTTGCCATTTTGTTCTTCCGGTTCTCCGGCGGAACGGGGGTGACGGTTTTTCTCATCCTGATGGCGCTTCTCGTGTGCCTGATGATCAATATGCCGCTTTTGACGCTGCTGGCGCTGCCGGCGTCGGTGGTGGGCATCGTCGTCAACGAGATTTCCTTAGGGAAACGTCGCAAAAGCTACCTGCCGCCCATTGCGCAAGTTGAAGGCGGCGACATCAAACGCGGCCTGACCGCCCCCGAATCGGCGGTGCTGCTGGAAATGCCGTTGAGCAAGGTGCTGATGCTCGTCATTTTTGGGATGCTAGAGAAGGGCCTGATCGTGGCGGTGGAAGATTCGCCGTTGAAAGTCGCCATCGCCGAGGGCTTCAGCCCGACCGAAAAGGCCGACCGCGCGACGCCCAAAGCCCTGCACGATTTCCGCCGGCAGGCGGCTCAGGCTAAGGGAACGGTGATCCACGCCTACGAGGATCTGTTCCTGGACCTGATTGAGGCCAATCCCGGCAAAGCTGCCCAGAATATTGACTTTGGGCCGGCCATGAAGGGACTGATTCAAAATACGGCGATCAAAATGAAGGGCTTTGACCTCTCGGACACCCAGGATTACTACCGGCGGGTCATCGAGCGCGCGATGGAACAGGCCGAAGCCATCGGCGAAATCGAGCAGCGCGAACAATATCTGGACAGATACCTGCCGTGGGTGATGATGAACGAGCGGTATCCCAGCGTCATCGTCCATCACAACTATCACTACTGGCCGCGTTGGTCGCGACCTCTGTCCGCACACCACAGCAGCGGCGGCCTCGGCGGGCTGGGCTCGGCGCTGTCGGGATCGGGATCGGCGAAACCGTCGGTGGGCGGGAAGACGCGGTTCGGCGACGTGGCCGGGTCGTTTGCCGGCTGGACCGAGTCTACGATGGGTAATTTGGCCGGGTCCATTCTGCCCAGTTCGCTCAGCGTTCCCTCGACCAAAGGCGGGTTCCTCGATCTTAGTGGGGCTGATCGCGTGACCGGCGACATCTTCGAGGCGCTAGGGAAGGCTGCGGCAGAGAGCAGCAGCAGCAGCGGCGGCAGACGCAGCGGCGGCGGCGGTGGGCGCAGTTGTGCGTGCGCCTGCGCCGGGTGCGCCTGCGCCTGCGCTTGCGCCGGCGGCGGACGGTAACGATCAACTTCCGGGAAGCGGTTGCCGCTTCCCGGAAATGTTTTTTATGCGATGAATGAATCCACATTTCCGCAATCTTACGCTTTGCCCGCTGCGGGTTTGCTTGAGCAGCAGGCGAGCTGGCTGGCGCCGGCCCGCGCGCGATTGTTGCGCCAGATCGCCGTCGCCCGGCGGCGGCGCGTGCTCGATCTGGGCGCCGGCTATGGCGCGACAACAGTGGAGTTGGTGCGGCGAGCGGGAGGCGCGGTCACAGCGCTGGATCGCGCGATTGCGGCGTTGCGCGCGGGCAAAACAGCGTTTGCCGGCGCCGGGCGTGTGGGCGGGGACGCGGCGCGCCTGCCCTTTGCAACAGGCGCCTTCGACCTGGTCTTCACCCAACTGACGCTGCTCTGGACCAACCCGGTGGAGCCGGTTCTCGATGAAATCAGGCGAGTGCTCGCGCCGGGGGGGGCGCTGGCGGCCCTCGAACCGGATTACGGCGGTATGATCGAATATCCGCCTGAGATCGCCGCGCGCGACCTGTGGTGCGCCGCGCTGAGCCGCGCCGGCGCCGATCCCTTGATCGGGCGGCGGTTGCCGGGGTTGTTGGCGGCGCGCGGCTTTGCCGTCAGTGTGGGCCTGTTCGACACGCTGGCCGAGCCTTCTCCGCTGCGCTTTGATTTTCTACGGGATTTGCCGTTGACGGATGAAGAGACAGTGACCCTACAGCGGGCGGAGCAGGTTGCCCGGCAGGATGGCAGTCACGGACAGCATGTTGCGCACTTGCCGTTTTTTCTGGTCACGGCCATTCGAGGCGAGGTTAATTCTGGGAGGTAGAAATGGAAAACGTGGGATTATATTCCCTGATCTAACATGCGGTTATGAGTGTCGTCAAGCGCTGATGCAAACTGAATCACTTTTTGCGTACGATGGAGATGAAAACCCATATCCCCATCACAATCGCGATGACAAAACTGGCGATCACGATGGTCTGAATGATCCAATGTCCGGCAAGGGCCGAAGGGATGAGGTTGGATAGCCCGACAATCATCCCGGCGACGATCAAACTGAGCGCCAGCCGCGTCACCATCCGGTCAAGCCGGGCGAGGTTTTGTGAATCAAAGGACAGCCTGACCGGTTCCTGATTTTCCAGGCGGTTGAGCAACAGCATCCCGGCGTGCGGCAGTTCCCCCAACAAGTCCCCCCAGGCCATGCCCCGGCGCATCAGGTCGTCAATCCAATGGCGTTGCGGCATGGATGATTTCAGGATCAGTTTGGTGACGTAAGGCCCGGAGAACGCGAACACGTCGAAATCCGGCGCCAGCTTCAACCCGATGCCTTCCATCATTGCCAATGTCTTGCCGAGCAGCCAGAAGTTCGTGGGCAGTTGAAGATGATGCTCGAAGGCCACCGGCATGACGTCCTCAAATACCTCGTTGACCCGCACTTCCTGGAGCGACAGGCCGTGGTAATAATGCAGCATGCGCTCGATGTCACGGGCCAGCGCGCGGCGGTCCACGTCGGCGGGCGCCGCCCCGATGTGAATCAGTTCATCCACCACCCCACGCACGTCCAACCGCACGGCCACGTTGTAGAGCCGGATCAGATTGACGCGATCGGTATCGCTGAGGTACCCCACCATCCCAAAATCCATCGCCCCGATGACCTCGTTTTCCATCACCACAAAGTTGCCGGGATGCGGATCGGCGTGAAAGAAGCCGTCTTCGAGGATTTCCTTGATGATCATCCGCGCGGCGGAATTGGCAATGTTCTCCCGGTTGTAGCCGGCGGCATCCAGCGCGTCAACGTCGCTGATCTTGATGCCGTGGATGTATTCCAACACCAGAACCCGGCGAGTGGTATATTCCCAGTAGACGTAGGGGATGTGGACGGAAGGCTCGTCCTCAAAGCTGGTGCGGAGTCGCTCGGCGTTGCGCGCTTCACTCTGGTAGTTCAATTCGGTCTTGAGCGTATCGGCAAAGTCCTCGGCGATCTCGACCAACTTGTAGATTTTGCCAAGCGGCGTGTGTTGTTCGGCGTAGCGCGCCAGGTCTTGAATGATCTCCAGGTCGGTCTGGATGGTCGGCAGGATGTTGGGGCGCTGCACCTTGATGACCACTTTTTCGCGTTGGAGCAGCTTGGCCGCGTGAACCTGGGCCAGCGAGGCCGCCGCCAGCGGTTTGGGGTCAATCTCGCCGAAGATTTCTTCGGGCGGACGGCCCAACTCTTCTTCCAATACAGCGTGAATCTGCGACCAGGGAACCGGCGGGACCTCGTCCTGGAGCTTGGTCAATTCCGCGATGTAATCGGGGGGGAGAATATCGGGGCGCGTGCTGAGCATCTGGCCCAACTTGACAAACGCCGGGCCCAATTCCTCCAAAGCCTGGCGGAAATGCGCCGGCAATGTGGCCGGTTCCTGGGTCGGGAATGGGGAAAGGTTGCTGAGCCACAGCGGTTCGGTGGGAAAGTGGGACAGCGCAAAACCAAATCCGTGACCGGTGAAAACCGTCAGGATGTGACGATAACGTCGCAGGTGACGTATGGGACGGGCGATAGTCGGCATCATAGACATTGATCCTCTCAATCACGCTCATTCGATCGCGTGCGCCCGACGAACCTGATCCCCTGCATCCGGTAATGGCGCCCGCCGGACGGTCACACTTTCGCTTTGTAACCCTGAAAGCGGTACTTCAGCAGGGTTCCCAACACCGTGAAGCCATCCTTCCAGGAGATTTTCTTGCCCTCGGTGAATTCTCGCCCGTTGTAGGCGATAGGGACCTCATAGATGCGATATCCCAACAAAAGAATCTGCGCGGTAATTTCGGGATCGAATCCCCAACCGCTCGCCTTGAGGTGCAGCTTCTGCGCGACCTCACGGGTGAAGACTTTGTAGCACGTCTCCATATCGGTCAGGATGGTGTTGTAGAGCAGATTGGTCACAAACGTCAGGAAACGATTCCCCAGCATATGCCAGAAAAACATGGCTTTGGTTGGCCCGCCGCGAAACCGGGAGCCATACACGGCTTTGGTGCGCCCTTCCAGGATCGGCTGCAACAAATGCGGGTAGTCGCGCGGATCGTATTCCAGGTCGGCGTCCTGAATCAGGCAGATGTCGCCGGTAGCGCGTTGCAGCCCGGTCCAGACGGCGCCGCCCTTCCCCTGGTTCTTCTCGTGAAAGATGACCTGAATATTGGGAACATCGGCCAATGTGGACAGGTAATCGCGCGTGCCGTCGCGGGAACCGTCATCCACCACCACGATTTCGCGTTCGATGTGGATGGTCTGCTCGTTGGCGTGGTCGGCCCAGATACGCACATCCAACGACACCGCGCGCACCTGCGCAATGATTTCTTCGATCGTGTCAATTTCGTTGTAGGCCGGAATGATAACGGAAAGTTTCAAGGGTCCTCCAAAAGAGTCTAAAGTCGGATAATCAAAAGTCTAAAGTCGGACGGGCGGAAGTTGAAAGTTGGCAGGTTGGCAAGTTGAAAGTTGAAGAGCGGAGCGATGAATGACGGAGTGCGGTCAATGATCCAAAATCCAAAATCCAAAATCCAAAATCTAAAATCTAAAATCCAAAATCATGCTTCTTGCCGCGCATCGCCGGGCGTCCGTGAGGCCAGACCCAGTCGAGCAGGACGCGGCGCTCGTCTGCGGTGAGATCGCGCCATTGGCCGGGTTGCAGGTCGGGCGGCAGGCTCAGCGGGCCGATGGCCGTCCGCGCCAGGCGCACCGTCGGATGGCCGACGGCGGCCGTCATGCGCTTGATCTGGCGATTTTTGCCCTCGTACAGAGTCATCCGCAGCCACGTGGTTTTTTCCGCCGGGGGAAGCCCTTGCGGGAACGGCGGCAGCGCCGGCGCGCTCTGCAACACCTCGACGCCGGCGGGCTGCGTCAATCCGAGCTTCGTCTCAACGCCCTCGCGCAGCAGGCGCAGCGCCTCGGCCTCGGGCTGTCCCAGCACCAGCACCAGGTACGTCTTCGGATGGTTGAAGTCCGGGTGCGTGATGCGGTGCAGCAGTTGCCCGTCGTCCGTCAACAGCAACAGCCCCTCGCTGTCCCGATCCAGCCGCCCGGCGGCTGGCAGATCGCGCGGCGCGCCCATGTCGGCCAGCGTGGCGCGCCCCAGATGGTCGCGGCGCGCGCTGACCACGTTGAACGGCTTGTAGATGATCACGTAGCGGAAGGACGATGGCACGGGCGGGCTCCTTCAAAAATAGTCCAAAGTCCAAAAGTCTAACAGTCTGCCGGCGCGGCAGAGGGTAAAAAAACGCTTTTTAGTATCTTCTCAAAATCTGGGGGTGGGGGCTTGGGGG
>DAOUFX010000095.1:0-59213 GCA_034429675.1 Anaerolineae bacterium
GCACAACATCATTTCCCAAAGCCGTGATCGCCTTAACGAACGGCAACGTCAGTTCATCGCCAAGGCTCGTGACCAACTTGATGAACGGCAACGTCAATTCGTCACCCAAACCCGTGATTATCTTGACGAACGGCAATGTCAATCCATCGCCTAGACCCGTGATCACCTTGATGAACGGCAACGTCAGTTCATCACCTAAGCCCGTGATTACCTTGACGAACGGCACAACATCATTTCCCAAAGCCGTGATCGCCTTAACGAACGGCAACGTCAGTTCATCGCCAAGGCTCGTGACCAACTTGATGAACGGCAACGTCAGTTCATCGCCAAGACTCGTGATCGCCTTAACGAACGGCAATGTTAGTCCATCGCCTAGGCCCGTGATCACCTTGATGAACGGCAATGCATCATTCCCCAATCCAGTGATCAATCTGGCGAACGGCGCAGCATTATCTCCCAACCCTGCAAGTATTGTTACAAAAGGCGCCATCATGCCAGTATCCAAATCTGTAATTAGCTTCACAATTGGGGACACGGTCTTATCATCTAAATTCCCAATGAAAGCCACAAGTCCACTAAATACCGTATCATCAAGAGCAAAAAGCTTAGCAAAGAGCGCATCATCAAGGCTAAACAACTTCCCCAAAACTCCCAGTTCTAACAAATCCAACCGACCGAGAAGTTTGACCAAATTATCCAGCGGCAATGTTTTCAAACGATTCAGGATGATACCCATCGTCTGCCCTGTGGCCTTGCATGCCTTGTCTAAAACGCTCTTGACGAGGTTCGCTGCCGCCGAATCAGGGATAAGTTTGGTAATATCTTTGGCAAAATTCCAACCTTCAAGCACAGCAAAGACAACGCTTAAACCCGCTTTGAGGCCGGCAGCGCCCGCATCGTCATCAGAAGCCATCTCATAACTGTCATTCATGTTAGCGGCAGCGGGAGCGGCAAGAGTAACGTAATCGTCCCAGCTCTTGGCAGCGGAAGCAATATTCAAAGCAAGATCCAAAGCGCCAATCAACAATGTTAATGTGTTAAACGGAGTAAAAGCGAGAATCAAACTGGTAACACCAGCCATCGTTCCAAGGGCATCTAAATTACGCCGGCCCGCTCCGGCATCCTCCAACGCACGATTGGCAACTAGATTAGCAACAGGCTGGGACCAATCCATCCCAACATTAGCTTCCTCTGGAGAAACATTCAAGCTTCCGTTCAGCAATTGTTCGCAAATTGGATTAAACAAGCTCGCGTCAATTTCACCCTTCAACACACCTTCTGCATCCGTGATTGCAGTTTCAACTCTCGCCAAACCGATCTGGACAATTTCTCTAGCCGTGCATGGGAAAGGATCGCCTTCTTTTGGAAGTGGAGCCGACAAAAACTGTTCTAACGGCGCATCAAGAGGCGATTCATTAGGATTTTCTTGATCGAGCATCACATATATGCTGGGGAAAGCATTAGATAACAAATTCACAACAAAAGTAATCTGCTGGTATTGTTTGTTAACACCATCCCAATCAGGCCAATCAGTGCTTTCGTTATTTGGAGGGAATAACTTGACACTAGGACCATACATAGGCTTCGCAGCAGGATTAGGAGAAAAAGTTACGGAATGTCCTTCGACAGGGCCGTTTTCTTCGTCAATGAAACAGAGTTGAGATTTGGGATCATCTGTCGTTCCGGGGTTAAATCCCACATACAGCAATTCCAATTGACTGGCCTTTTCTCGTTGACTCTGCACGAAGCGTGCCACTTCCTGTAATTGTTCAAGATATTGAATTACTGCCTGTCGTTGCTCTACGGTGTCAGCGGACCCCGGATTTAGGCCCAGTTTTTCATATTCCGCAGTAAGCAGTTCCCGATTCTTCGCCAAATAAAGTGTTGCCACATCCTTTACATCAACTTTGAAAACTTCCTTCGCAGCCTGAATGCAAGGTATACCGTAGAGATCCTCCACATTTATCAGCCGCTCAGTAGCTTCCCACTTTTCCAAGCGGACCTCAATTTCGGACAATGTTTCAGGGGCAGATGAACCGAGATATTCCCAAGCATCCAACGCCTTACGCCAGACTACAAGGCCAGGCCCTAACAACATAGGCCAGGCTAGAAAAATAGCCGTGTCAATACAGTCGTCCGGGTTTTCGGTCGGATTTAAAGCAGCTTCCAAGGCAGCGGATAGAGACGGTATAAGAGTATGAACATTCAAGCAATCATCCCAAAGTTCTTTATTCGCCTTGATACCTTCAGCCACGCCCTTGTCTTGCCAAATCTGCTCCCAATCCGTTGGAACTTCCTCCCAGAACGGATCTGTTAACTTGTCTCCATAATATGAAATAATTTTGCGAATGCGCTCAGCGGGGTCTTGACATCCTTTTATCTCGACCAAATGATTGGTTTCTGCTATCGCATCGCTACCCTGAGTGCTTTTATCCGCCCTCTGCACCACCCGCCGCGCCTCCCCGGCGCCACCCTGCTGCACGACGTGCGTCAGTTCGTGCGCCATCAATCGCCGTCCCTCGTCCGTCCCCGGTTGGTATTCGCCCTGGTTGAAGGCGATGTCCGATCCGACGGTGTAGGCGCGTGCCTGTAACTGCTGCGAGGTGGCCTCCGCCGCCCCGCCGGTGTGGACACGCACGCCGCTGAAGTCCGCGCCCATCCGCTGCTCGAAGAACCCGCGATCCGCGTCGGGCAGCGGCGACCCGCCGCCCTGCATCCCGGCGATCTGCGTCTCGACCGCGCCGCTCACCGGCGCGCCGCCGCCCGCTTCCGCGCCGGCCCGCGCCAGCGTCTTGCGGCTGACCCCGCCCGCCGCCGTCGCCTGAGCGACCATCTGCTTGTCCTGGCCCTCCATCTTGTTGACCAGAGTGTCAATCCGCGACCACAGCTTGTTTTCCCGGATGCCCAACAGGGAGGCGTTCACGCCAGCCGCCTCATCCGCAATTTGCGGAACCTTCTCCTCCGGCAGCTCCGGCTCCATCGCCGCCTCGAAGATGTCCTCTCCCTGCACCAGCGCTTTCTCTTCAGGGTTGGCCGCTTCTTCTGCGAGTTCTTCCCCTTCCTTCGGCTCTTCTTTGCCTGCTTCTTTCTCTCCGGCTTCTTTCTTGGCTTTCTCCTCAGCCTTCTTCTTCTCCTCCTCGGTCTCCCTGGCCTTTTCCTCTCCTTCTTTCGCTTTCTCTTCGTTCTCGCCCGCGCCGGCGACGTCCGGCTCGATTGTCTCCTCAGCAGGCGCGACTTCTGCCTTCTCGATCTTCACCGGCGCCGTCTCGACCTGGGCGGACGGCGCACAAACTTCGACTTCTTCATCCACTGCGCGTTGTACGGTGCGGGCCGCCGTCGCGCCCGGCTGGCGCTTAGCCTGCACCGTAGCGCCGCCGCCGGCGCCGCCGCCCGCCGCGCCGAAGAGGCTCTGGATAAAGGCCGTCACTTTGGTCGTGCCCAGCGAGAGCAATTCCTGATCCGCCTGCGGCTTGACCGCCGTAGTGAAAATGTCGTAGATTTCACGCGGCTCCATCCCCAGGAAGCCCGATATCTGCTCCACGGCGATGTTCTTGCCCCACTCCAACAGTTTGCCCGCGCCTTCTTTGATCAAGGACTCGCGGTTAGCCCACAAGGTCTGCACCCTCGTCCAACCTTTCTCGAAGAGGCTCTGCATATTACCGCCGAAGGTCTTCAGGCTACCCCAAGCCTGCTCGCCGAAGGTCTTCAGGCTATTCCACGCCTGCTCGCCGTAGCCCTTCAAGTTGTTCCAGGCGTTCTCGCCCATCTTGAAAAGGCCATCCGCCGCCGTCTGCGCCCGCGTCGCCAGGTTCGAAAGCGCGTCCGTGCCCTGCGTCTTCAGCCAGCCCCACGCCGAGGTCGCCTGAGACTTCAGTGTGCCCAGCATTTGGTTGCCGAAGTTTTGCAGCGCGCCCGTCGCCTGCTGCCCGGTTTGGAGCAGTTCCTCGATGAATTTCTGGCCATTGGTAAACAATTGCGTCAAAGACTCGAAAGCGTTCTTTCCCAACTCCGTCAGGTTTTGCACACCCGACGCGATCGTCTGCCCGACCATGCGCGCCGCTTCGGTCGGCACAAAAGGCGCCGCCGGCGCGACCTTGGCCGTGGTCACACCGACCGCCGCCACCGAAGCGCCCGTCTGCGCAGCCGCCGACACACCGTTCTTGAAAATCTGCTCGCCCATCTTCTTGGCGAGGTCCTGCCCCATCTTCTTCAGCGACTCCAGCGCCTGGTCCTTCAGTTTGGTCAGCGCACCCTTGACCGTATCCTTCAAGTTGGTCAGGAATTGCGATCCAAGCGCCTTCAACTTGTCCATGCCCCCGGTGAACAGCTCTTTGGTGCTGTTCCAGAACTCCGTGGCCTTGGTCTTCAGATCATTCCACACCTGGGCGGCCCGCGTCTTGAGATCGTTCCACGCCTGGACGGCCTTCCCTTGCAGATCCGTCCAAAGCTGCGTCGCCTTGCCCTGCAACGTCGCCCACGCCTGGTCGGCCATCTGCTGCAACCCACCCTTGAGCACATTCACCTTGTCGGTGACAGCAGTCCAGATCCCGGTGATCTCCTTCTGGACGTCCTTCAACATCGTCTGCGCCGTGGTCATCAGCGCCTTACCCTGATCCTGAAGCGCCTTCCAGGCTTCGGTGGCCGACGTCTGCAAGTCCTGGAAAGCCGTCTGAATCTCGCCGACGGTTGCGTCTATCACCGAGGTCTTGAAGTCGTCCCACAACTGTTGCGCCTCGCCGACAATCTCGTCGTACAGCCGTGCCTTGAACGATGGGAACTGGTCAATCGAGACTTTCTTCGCTTCTTCCAGGCGTCCCTTCAAATCAATCTGGTCGGCCACGGACTGCGGCTCGAATTGCTCGTCGGCCTGCTGCTTCGCGGCGTCCAGCTTCTGCCGCGCCGCTTCTTGCTCCGCCCGCACTTTCGCGTCACTATCCGCCTGCAACGCCTCGGCGTCGCTCTGCAATTGCTTCACGTCCGTCTCGACCTGCGTCTCGGCGGCATCCACCCTGGTCTGGCTCTCGGCCTCGGCCTGCTGCTGCTGGATCTGCACGTCCGTCTCGGCCTGCGCTTCCGCAGCCCGCAACTTTTCCTCTTCCGTCTGGGCGTCAGTCGTGAGCGCCGTCTCGGCAGCCTGCTGCTCAGCCTGCAACGCGGCCTCTTTCTCCTGCTGCTCGGCTTCCAACGCCGCGATGTCGCTCTGCGACTGCGACTCGGTCTCTGCCGCCTTCGCCTCGCCTTCCGCCGTTACCTCGGCCCCGCTTTGCTGCGAGTCCGCCTGCAACGCCGCGTCGAACGACTGTTCCAGATTCTCGACCGTCAGCTCGTCGGTCATCATCTGCATATTGATCGCGTTGATGTCGCCGGTCTTGAGCGCATCCAGCAGTCGCGTCTTGAGCCGCTCCAGGAAGCTCAGCGCCATGCTCTTGGCGAATTGCAACACGCCCAGCAGCACCGACTCGGCGTTCACAATGGCCTGCACGAATTTCAGGATACGCCGCGCCCACGCCTTCCAATCGAAGCCCCAGCCCTTGACCTGCGGGCCACCCTGTCGCACGTGCGCCAACTCGTGCGCCATCAACCGCCGTCCGCCCTCGGTGCCCGGCTGATATTTGCCCTCGGCAAACGCGATGTGGTTGCCCACCGTGAACGCATCCGATTGCAGCGCGCGGTTGAGCTGATTGGCCTCGCTGCCGGTATGAATGCGCACCCCGCTCAAATCCTGCCCCATCCGCGCCTCGAAGAAAGCTCGCTCCCCCTTTGGCAGCGGCGCGCCGGTCGTCTGCAACTGCGCGATCTGCCCCTCGGTTTCGGCGCCGACCGCCACATCGGCGCCGGCGCCCGGCGCCGTCTTGCGGAAAACGACCGTGGGATTGGGCGTCTGCAAATCGAACACCGGCTCGGCCACGGGCAGGTCGGCGATCTCGCCTTCTTCCTGCTTCTCCTTATCGGCGGCCTTGCTCTCGTCCTCAATCTTCTGCCTTTCATCCTGGATGTCGCCGTCGTCAACGTCCGGCTCCTCCGGCTGCTCCGGCGCAGTGCCCAACGTTTCCGCGATCGCGTCTGTCGCCTCGATGCGGCTCTTGAGATCTACCATCGCCTTGACAAGTTCCTCTTCAGACTTCTTGCCTTGTTCGTCGGCATCCTGCGTCTCGCCGTCGCTGTGCACGCCCACTTCGGCGGCAGCGGCCTTCTCCGGCGCAGCCGTCTCGGCCGCGACCGGCTGCCCATCCACCTGAATCTCCACCTTCGACACCGTCAGGGAGCCGCGCGCCGCATCCGTCTTGGCAGCGTTCTCCTGTTGGATGCGCGCCTCGGCGGCGGCAGCCTCTTTCTCGGCATGCGCCCGCTCTTCCTCGGCCATCCGCTTGTGATGCTCAGCCTCCGCCTGTCCTTCCTCCGGGCTAAACTGCCCCGCAGCGTCGGTCAGGGCCGCGCCGAAGTTCTCCCCGACCACGCCCATCTCCGTCACCGATTCATTGAAGGTATGGCGCGCCTCGGGCAAACTTTGCTGGCGCAACTCCTCCGGTTTGAGCAGCTTTTCCTCGCTCCACAGCGCAGAATGCTGCGCCTCGCCCACAGCGTCGGCGCCCGCCTGAGCGGCAGCTTCCTGCTCGGCCTGCGCCATGGCCTCCTCTTCGGCCATCATCGCCGCGCGCTTCTCGTCCTGAGACGCGCCTTCCTTCTGCCCCTGGGGGTCTTTTGCACCGTCAGGCTGCGCGGAAGCCGCAGACTCCCCGGCGGCCTCTTCCGCTGCGCCGGTCTGGGCCGCGCCGCCCTCCGGCGCTCCAGAAGCGGCTTCATCCTCGCCGTGAATGTCCGCGTCAGCCTGATCCTGCGCCTGCCCGGCGGCGTCGCCGGCCTGGGCCGCACCCCCAGCCGCCGCAGCATCGCCGCCCGGCGCGTCCGGCGCGCCGCCGGCCCCCGGCGCCGCCGACTCCTCCTTCGGGATCGTGATCAGCGTCCCGATCTCCTTCTCGACGTCCGAATGACGGAACGCGCGTCGCAGCGTCTGCAAGATGGCCTGCTCGCCGATAGAATCAAACATCCGCTCGTATTCGGGATAGTCTCCCGGCTTGAGTTTCAGGTCGCTAGAGCTGACCGTGGCGCTGTCGGTGCTCTCGGACTGCGCCAACACATCGGCAATCAGCGGCAGCACTATCTGTACTTTGTATTCCTTCCACATATGACCCGCCGCTTCGGTCACCACAGCGCGCACGCTCTCACGGAATGCAATGGATTCCCCATTCATCTGGTTCATATCGGAGATCGGAGTCTTGCGCCGCTGCGCCTGCAACGCTCTCACCAGGCGCAACACCCGCGAACGCCAACCGCTTTCCTTCTGCTGCGCCTCCGCGCGCGCCTCCTCCCGCTTCTGTTCGAGCAATGCGCGCAGCGCGTGGCTGTCCATTTCACGCGCAATCATTTCGCGCGCAGCGGTATCAGGCTCGACCGGCGTCACCGGCGCCGGCGGCTCTTCCGGCGTCTCCTTGATCCCCGCCCCGCCCTGCTGCACGACGTGCGTCAGCTCGTGCGCCATCAATCGCCGGCCCTCGGTCGTCCCCGGCGCGTACTCGCCCTGCCCAAACGCGATGTCCGTCCCGACCGCGTAAGCGCGCGCGCTCAGATCGCGCGCCGTCTGTACCGCCTTCCCGCCGGTGTGGACGCGCACGTTGCCGAAGTCGTAGCCCATACGCGACTCGAAGAAGTCCCGCTCACCGTCCGGCAACGGCTGCCCCAACCCCTTCAGCGAATTCACGTCCTGCTCGACGCCGCCGTCCACGTCACGACTGCCGCCGTCAGCCTGCACCCGCGTCGCGCGATTGACGGGCTTGCCGTCATCGTCGCCGTTGCCCGCTGGCGGAGGCGGCGTGGCTTCCGCCGGCATCTTCATCACTTCGTCGGCCACCTTGTCCGCTTCCACTTCGTAGGCGTCGCCCGGCTCGCTGACCGTCAGGCGCTGCAACGCCGGGGAATGCGTAATGGAATGCGGGCTGTGAGTGCGCAACGCGCCGTCGCTCAGGCTCCGGCTGACGCCGCTGATCTTCAACGCCCGCGAAACTTGGGGCGCGATGGTTTGTTCGTCGGATGTTCCGCCGTCTCCTGCGGCATCCTTCTCCACCGCCGGCGTGGGCGCCGCCGGCATCTTCATCACCTGATCCGCCACCGCATCAGCCTC
Source organism: Anaerolineae bacterium (assembly GCA_034429675.1). GTDB lineage: Bacteria > Chloroflexota > Anaerolineae > B4-G1 > SLSP01 > JAKQHY01. The sequence continues at coordinate 8,180 of DAOUFX010000095.1, forward strand.
GACCTCGTAGGGGTCGCCCGGCTGGCTCACCGACAGCTTGGGCATCACCGGCAAAAAAGCAGCGCGGGAAAGCGCGCCGCGCAAGGGCGACGCCATCACCTGAGCCGTTTCCCCGCCGTCCTCAACCGCGTAAGGGTCGCTCGAAAGCGCATCTCCCTCGGACTTTGTCTGCAAATGCGAAACCAAACGCTGCATGTGGCGGTTCCCCTGCACCAGCCCGATGTCGCTCATCGTCGCGTGCTGCTGCGCCGTGTTCGAGCGCGCTACCAGCTGCGCCTGCGATTCGACAGTACCGCCATAGAAGGGACTCGTCGGCCCGCCCAAAGGCCCGTTCAACCCCTCCAGCCCCGGCGCTACGGCGCGATCCAATAGGGATTGCTGCTGAAGAAGCTGCCCCGACTTCTCCGTTGATCGTTTTCGCTGCATCGCCTGCCCGGTCTCGCGCGCATTTGCCATGTCCTGCCTCCGTGACACCGTCTTTGTTCACGCCATCGGCGAGAACTGAAATTGGGAAACCCAACCCATTCTAAAACACAACGCACCTCAAAAAGTCCACAAAAAGTCCATATTTCCCAACCCCCAACCTCCAACTCTCGACTTTGACCTGCGACCTGCGACCTTCAACCTCCGACTTTTGACCTCCAACTTTCCAACTTTCGACTTTCGACTTTCCGACTTTCCGACTTTCAACTTTCGACTATTTCCCAGTGAAAGGTAAAATGGGAGACGAACCACCCCATATCAGGAGGAATACAGATGAAATTCAACGATGGTTATTGGCGATCCCGTGACAATGTCACGCCGCACTACGCCGTGCGCGTTTACGATGTCGAAATTGGCCCGGACTCGATCACAGCCTACGTGCCGACCCAGCGGGTGAATCACCGCGGCGACACGCTCGACAGACCGGTGTTGATGGTGACGCTCTCGTCGCCGCTGGAAAACGTCGTCCGCGTGTCGGTGCGACATCACCTGGGAGGCCGCCCACGCAAACCGGAATTTGAACTCAAGCCGCAAAATGAGCCGGACGTGATCATCCGCGATGACGCGCAGGCTGCCATGCTCACCAGCGGGCAGTTGAGCGCGCGCATCGAGAAGGAACACGACTGGAAACTGAGCTTCCTGGCCAACGGGCGCGAGATTACCCAAAGCGGATGGCGCGCGCTGGGCTACGTGGACGCGGTCGGCCCGGAGTACCCGGAGCAGCATTACATGCACGAACAACTGACCCTGGACGTCGGCGAGTGCGTCTACGGGCTGGGCGAGCGCTTCACGCCCTTCGTCAAGAACGGCCAGGAGGTGAACATCTGGAACGCCGACGGCGGCACGAGCAGCGAGCTGGCGTACAAGAATATCCCCTTCTACCTGACCAATCGCGGCTATGGGGTGTTCATCAACCACCCCGAGAAAATTTCGCTGGAAGTCGCGTCGGAAAAGGTCGAACGGGTGCAGTTCAGCGTCCCCGGTGAAAGCCTCGAATACTTCCTTATCTATGGGCCCAACCCCAAAGCCATCCTGGACCGTTACACGGCGCTCACCGGACGCCCCGCGCTGCCCCCGGCATGGTCTTTCGGCCTGTGGCTGAGCACGTCCTTCGTCACCAACTACGACGAGAACACCGTCACCGGCTTCATTCAGGGGATGGCCGACCGCGATCTGCCGCTGCACGTCTTCCACTTCGACTGTTTCTGGATGAAGGCCTACCACTGGACCAACTTCGAGTGGGATTCCCAGGTATTCCCCGATCCGGCAGGCATGCTCAAGCGGCTCAAGGCGCGCGGGCTGAAGCTTTGCGTCTGGATCAATCCCTACATCGCCCAACGCTCCGCGCTCTTCGACGAGGGCGTGGAACACGGCTATCTGCTCAAGCGCCCCGACGGCAGCGTGTGGCAATGCGACGCCTGGCAGGCCGGCATGGGCATCGTGGATTTCACCAATCCCGACGCCTGCCGCTGGTACGGCAGCAAACTGAGCCAGCTGGTGGACATGGGCGTGGACTGCTTCAAAACCGACTTCGGCGAGCGTATCCCGCTAGACGTGGTCTACCACGACGGCTCCGATCCGGCGCTGATGCACAACTACTACACCCACCTGTACAACAAAGTCGTCTTCGAGACGCTGGAGGACAAACTCGGCAAAGGTGAAGCGACCGTCTTCGCGCGGTCGGCCACCGCCGGCGGGCAGCAATTCCCCGTCCACTGGGGCGGCGACAGCACCGCGACCTTCATCTCGATGGCCGAGAGCCTGCGCGGCGGACTGTCGCTGGGGCTGTCGGGCTTCGGCTTCTGGAGCCACGACATCGGCGGGTTCGAGCAGACGGCCTCCCCCGACGTCTACAAGCGCTGGTGCGCCTTCGGGCTGCTTTCGTCGCACAGCCGGCTGCACGGCAACAGTTCCTACCGCGTCCCCTGGATGTTTGAGGAGAAGGACGAAGCCGGCAAAGGCGACACGGCCACCGACGTGCTGCGCGCCTTCACCAAACTCAAGTGCCGGCTGATGCCCTATCTGTTCGGCGCCGCCGTCGAAGCGCACCAGACCGGCGCGCCGGTGCTGCGCGCCATGCTGCTCGAATTCCCCGACGACCCCGGCTGCGACACGCTCGACCGGCAGTACATGTTCGGCGGATCGCTGCTGGTCGCGCCGGTCTTCACGCCCGACGGATCGGTGGATTACTACCTGCCGGAGGGCCGCTGGACGAATTTCCTGGACAACACCGTCGTGACCGGCGGGCGTTGGGTGCGCGAGCGCCACGGCTACCTGAGCCTGCCCCTGCTCGCGCGGCCCAACAGCATCATCCCCGTCGGCGCCAACGAGCAACGGCCCGACTACGACTACGCCGACGGCGTGACCTTCCACGTCTTCGAGCTGACCGCCGCAGCGAGCGCCGCCGTCCCCACGCCCAAGGGCAAGACCGCGCTCACCGTCGTCGCACGGCGCGAGGGCGAGCAGATTCGCATCCAGGTGGACGGCGCCCGCAAACCGTGGAACATCCTGCTGCGCAACGTCACGGTATTGCAAAACGTGGAAGGCGGAACGGCGCAGAAGACAGAGCAAGGCGTACTGATCACCCCGCAAGCCGGCGTGGAAAGCCTCATTATCAAGCTGTAAGAAGACAAAATACGTTTTCGCGGGCGGGAAACCACCCGCGAAAACGTATCCCCGATATTGCCCCCCGATCCCCTTGATCGTCCGACCGGCGCAAAAAAGCTTAAAAAGTGGCTGTGGCAAAAACTCAAACCTTTGCTATAATCAGAAATAACAATCATCCATTAGTTTTGTCTGTGACACAAAGGGGAAATATGAGTAGTCAAACCTCAGAACCCGAACACAAGAATCGGGCAAAGGTTCAGTCGCCCGTTGTTGAAACAAAACCAGAAGTAGCCCCAGATTTAGCTCCAGCCACCTCAGAATTAGGTTCGGTAGCGCAAAGTGGTTCCATCACTGCCCAGGCCAGCATGCTCAAACGCATGCCGTCGGCCCAGGGACAAAACATGGTCACGCGCATGAACCGCGTTCAGGGCAACCAGCACGTGCAAAACGTGATGAAGGCCATGCGCAAGAACAGCTCTCCGGTGGCTCATCCGCGCGTGCAGACCAGCATGACCGTCAGCACCCCCGGCGACGCCTACGAACTGGAAGCCGATCAGGTGGCGGAGCAGGTGATGACGATGACCTCCACCCCGGCGGCGCCGCCCCAGGACGGAGGCGCTGATGACCCCAACACCCCGCCGGCCATCCGGCGCTACGTGCAACGCGCTACCCAGGAGGACGTGGGCGGCAAGCAGGTGGACGCCGGCATGGACGACAAGATCAGCCAGGCCACCCGCAGCGGCAGCCCGCTCCCCAGCGGCGAGAAGCAGTTCTTCGAATCCCGCATGGGCGTGGACCTCAGCAACGTCACCGTCCACACCGACGATCAGGCATCGCAGACCGCGCAAGACCTCAGCGCGCGGGCGTACACCGTCGGCAGCAGCATCGCCTTCAACAAAGGCGAGTACAAACCCGGCACCACCGACGGCCGCCGGCTGCTGGCCCACGAGCTCACCCACGTCGTACAACAGGGCGGCGCCGGGGCCAAACCCGCCGCCCAGACCAAACGCATCGCGCGCGCCGAGCAAGAACCCGGCGCTATTTCCCCGGAGGAAGCGCTCAAGCAGGCGCAGTCCGAGGTGACGGAAGGCGACATCTCCGCCGTGGGCGACGTGCCACTGCCCGATGCCGCCCCCGCCCTGGCCGGTGAGAATTCCGAGGATGCCGCCGCCTACGGCATGAGCGCCGACGCCGGCATCAAGACTAACGACAACGCGCCCGCCCCCGAAAAAGAGGCCGCGCCGCAGAAGGAAGCGCCAAAGTCAAGCGCGCCGGCCCAAGACACGGCGCCCGCCCCCGCAACGGACGCGGCCGCCCCCGCCACTCCGCAGAAGGAAGAACCGGTCGCCGGCGCTGCACCTACCGCAGTCGGCGAACAAGCAACAGCCGGCTCTGCGCCTACCGCAGCGAGCGAGCCGGCAACCGCCGGTGCCGCACCGGCCGCCGAGCAACAAAGCGGCGCGCCCGCGGCCAAACCGCCCGTGGATGAGACAAAAGCCGTGGGCGTGACCCCAGAACAGGCCGCCACGGCCGGCGACCCCGCCGCCGCCCACGCCCCCGTCGCCGAGCCGGCCAAGACTGCCGGCGACGTCGCGCAAGACCCCAAAGCCGCCGCCGACAAGACCGGCCCGGCTCCCACCGAAGAGACCAAGACCCCTGCGGCCCAAGAAGCGGAAAAGGCGACCGACCAGAAAGCCGCCGCACCCGACAAGGCCAATGCGGGCGCCGGCAAAACCGACGCCACTGCCGCGCCCGAAAAACAGGCAAAAACAGAACCCGCAGGCGCTGAAAAACTCGAAAACCAGGCACCGGGCACGGATCCCGCTTCTGAAACGGCTCAGCCCGAAGCTGCCGCCCCTACTTCTGAAGCAGCCGCGCCAACAGCTTCCCAACCCGAAGCGGCGACATCGGCTCCCGCCGCTATGGGCGGCGATGGCGCCTCAACCGCTTCACCCGAAACCGCACAGGACGTCGCTACCTCCCAAATCAAGCGGATGGTCGCCCGCATGCTCGCCCGCCAGACCGGGACCGGCATCCAACGCACCGCTCTTCCCGGCGCCGCTGCGCCCGTAGCCGGCGCCCCCGCCACCTTCGCGGAAGACCCCAAGGCCATGGGCGTCGCCGATCGCATCAAGGGAGTCGCCGTCAAGGAACAAACCCACGAGTCCGCCGACCACGAAGCCAAAGAAAGCCAGGCTGCCGCCAAAGACGACGACACCCGCGACATGCTCGCCCAGGATAAGAAAGTCGGCGAGATTGCCGCCCAAAAACCCGGCAAGTTCAACCCCGATTCCTTCATTGACCAGCTCATGGAAAAGGTCAGCGGCAGCATGCCCAAGACCCTCGACGAAGCTCAGAAATTCGACGGCAACCGCCTCAACGAGGCCAAGAGCTCCGTCTCCGGTATGGTCAAGCAAGAGCAGGAGAACGCCGCCGGGCCCATCGAAGAAGAAGCGCAGGAAGCTCCCGACAAGAGCGCCATCCCCGACAAGGCCGAGCCGCCCATCCCGCAGGCCGAAGCTGGCCCAGCCGCCAACGACGTCGGCGCTCAGGACGCCGCTCCCAAGTCCCAGTCCGAAGCCGCCGTCGAAGGCCCTATGCAGGAAAGCAGCGCGCAACTCGACCAGCAAATGGCCGAGAACAACGTCACCGAAGAACAACTGGAAAAATCCAACGAGCCGCAGTTCCAATCCGCCCTTGACGAGAAGGACAAGGCGCAGACCAACGCCGATGAGGCCCCCAAGGAATACCGCGCCCAGGAGCAGACTGCCATCCAGGGAGCCGAAACCCAGGCCCAGTCCGAAGCCGCCCAACAGACCGACCAGATGCACAGCGAGCGCGAGAATTTGCTCAACGAAGTCATGGGCGACCAGGAAGCCGGCAAGGGTGTGGATGAAGGCAAACGCCGCGAAATCGCCACCCACATCGCCAACCTCTACGAACAAACCAAGAAAGAAGTGGACGGCATCCTCGGCGGCCTGGACGGCTGGGTCGAACAGAGCTTCGAGGCCGGCGCCAACGCCGCCCGCGATCGCTTCAAGGAAGACTCCAAACGGCGTCTCCAGGAATACAAGGACGAGCGCTACTCCGGCCTCGACGGCGCCGCCCGCTGGATCGGCGACCTCTTCACCGGCCTACCCCCGGAGGTCGAAGGCATCTACCGCGAAGCCGCCAGCGCCTACCTCGACGATATGCGCAACAACGTCTTGCGCCAAATCGCCGTCCACGTCACCGACGAGCTCAATCGCGCCACCGAAGCTGTCGCTCAGGGCCGGCAAAAGATTCAGACCTACGTCGCCACCCTTGACCCCGAATTGCAAAAGGTCGGCCAGCAGTGCGCCCAGAACATCCAGGGCCGCTTCGACCAGCTCGAAAGCGACATCGAGGACAAGCAAAACACCCTCATTGACAACCTCTCCATGCAGTACGCCGAGGCCATGAAGGAAATCGAGGCCGAACTTGACGCAATGCGCGAGGAAAACGCCGGCCTCGTCAGCAAGGCCATGGGCGCCATCCAGGGTGTCATTGACACCATCATCGAACTCAAGAACATGCTCATGGGCATGCTCGCCAACGCCATAAGCGCTATCGAAGCCATCATCAAAGACCCGATCCAGTTCGGCAAGAACCTCTTCTCCGCCATCGGGATGGGCATCAAGAACTTCGCCAGCAACATCGGCAAACACCTCCAGACCGGCCTCATCTCCTGGCTCACCGGCGCCCTCGGCAGCGTCGGCCTGCAGATGCCCGAATCCTTCGACCTCAAGGGCATCCTCAGCCTCGTCCTGCAAATCCTCGGCCTCACCTGGGACAACATCCGCGCCCAGATCATCAAGGGGCTTGACGCCAAGCTCGGCGAGGGCAAGGGCGAGATGATCATGAAGGTACTCGAAACCGCCTGGGAGGTCATCCAGATCATCCGTACCCAGGGCCTGGGCGGACTCTGGGAGTTCATCAAAGAGAAAATCGGCGACCTCAAGGCCATGGTCATGGACAAGATCAAAGACATGATCATCACCCAGGTCATCCAGGCCGGCGTCCAGTGGCTCATCGGTATCCTCGGCGGGCCTGCCGGCGCCTTCGTCAAAGCCGTTCAGGCCATCATCGGCCTCGTCCAGTGGTTCATGCAGAACGCCAGCCGTCTCGTCGGCCTGGTCAACGCCGTCTCCAACGGCATTGTCCAGATCGCGGCCGGCAACCTTTCCGGCGCCGCCAACCTCGTCGAAAACGCCCTGGCCACCTCCATCCCCATGGTGCTCAGCCTCTTCGCCAACCTCCTCGGCCTGGGCAGTCTCACCACCAAGGTTCAAGGCATCTTCCAGGCCATTCGCGCCCCCATCAACAGCGCCATCCAGTGGGTCGTCAAACAGGCCGTCACCCTCGGCGGCAAACTGCTGGCCAAGCTAGGCATTGGTGGAAACAAGGACGGCGAGGACGACGACCGCAGCCGCAAGGTCAAGGACAAGGCCAAGACCATGGTCGCCGCGCGCACCAAGCAGCCCTTCAAAAACGAAGAGGAGCTCCAGTCCGCCATCCAGGGCATTGAGACCCAACTCAAGCCGGAAGGACTCAAATCCCTCACGGCCAAGCCCGACGGTAAAACCGGAAGGTACGACATTGTGGCGATGGCCAGCCCCGAAGAAGACGTTGGCGACGCCGTCGTGGGCGACAGCGCCGGCCTCACCGGCGCGGCTAAGGCCAAATATGACCAGATCATGGGCGACGACCACGCCCCGTCGGACCTGCGCGCCAAGTTCGCCGACGAGGTCAAGAAGAAGCTCGAAACCGCCGAACCGGACGCCGACCAACTGCAAATACTGAAGGACATCATCTCCGGCGGCGACTACATGGCGAAAGGCCCGGCCATCCCCGCCGACGAGCTGAAGGCCAAAGGCGGCATGACCCGCACCATTCCGCTCAAGACGATCTGGGAGGACAACCTGGAGGCGAGCTACAAGGCCAAGTTCGGCTCCTTCGAGGCCTGGCTGAGCGAGCTGGCCAAAGACAAAAGCGCCTTCAACCCCGGCTCGCACCTGAACATGGGCAGCACTATCCCCGGCAAGTACGCCACTGCCTGGTGGGCGCCGCGCGGCGAGCAAAAGGGCAACACGATGGCGGAATTGATCGAAGAATTGGCGCTGAATCCGGCCACCTACCCCGGCGGCTGCGTCCGCGCCACCGTCGGCCCCGAAGCGGCGGCCATGGCCGGCTTCAAGAAGCCCACCGGCTTCGACGGCATCTACTTCAAGGAATGGGTCCCCGCTCCCAGCAGCCCATGGGGCATCACCGGCGGCGGCTCGCTGGAAGGCGTCGCACCCAAGATCGCGTTGAGCCAGGCCACGCAGCTCGAGTTCCTGCCGGGCGATATGTCGGGCGCGATGAATTCCGATAAAGCTGGCGCTCTCACGGAGGCGGAAAAGATTTTGAGTAAAGGTGACGCCACCCCAGGGAGTGTCCAGAATCAACTGCCAGCCTTGAAAACCGACTTTGGTCTCGCCACTGTCCCACAACTCAGAACCGATGGCGATAAACATTTCGTGCAATTGGCAGAAGAGACAAACAGACACAAACTTGATGGGAATATCGAAGAAGTGATCGAAAAAATCGGAGGAATTCAGATCATGGTTGGCGGCGACAACTACTACATTCGCAGCGCCGATGCCAGTCAATTGGTCAGTCTGCTCCAGGAAGTCTCCGATGTCCAGGTCCGGAATTTGCCGAAGGGAATCACGGTTTATAGAAAGGGAGCGCAGTGGTACTTCGAAAAGAACGATGACGTTTTTGAACATGCAGACGAGCTCAATAATGGAGAAAAACCGGCCGAAGGCAATAAAGATTTGCAACCCAACGCTGCATTTGTAGAACTTCATGGCTACGAGGGCCTGAGAAGCATAAACGGAGTCAAACTACCCAATAGTAAACAACTGCCCGGCGGGAAGTCTTACTATGAATTAACAGATGAAGAAGCCAAGCAGCACTTACCCAAAGGAATCAGTTTTGAACAATGGCAAAAAGCTGTCAGATACGTTCAACAAGATTTCCTGGCGTACGCCGGACATGTGGGTGTTTCGCTTGACGGCGGCAACAAAATCTATGGGTTTACGCCTATAAGACCCGAAGCAATGCCCATGAAAACATTCCTGGGAGAACTTGGCCGCAATCAATCCTTCCCTGGCAGCGTTAAGGACGATACAGCGCACTTCCATTTGGCCAACAAAATAGCCCAAGATTTGAGCGCCAATACCAATGTGATCGTTGTGCCTATGCGCGTCACGAATGAACGCAGCCTTGAGTTAATAAAGCAGCTGCAGGGTATGGAGTCACAGAAAAACGGCGAACATGGCAAACGATATTCATTCCCCTATCAAGATAGTGATCCTCGATCTGAGGGAGGCACGAAACACTATGAGAATGAGAACACAGCAAACTGCGCGGCCTTCCCTGGATTGATTGGAGTTCCAATCCCAGTAAAATCAGGGCAAATCAGGGATTACATACCAGCCATGAAAGAATGGGTGAAGTCTGCACCTGATATATCATAATCGCATCTGGACAGGCCGAAGCTGAAATTCGTGCAGCTTGGGGAAAACATCCATAGTGTCATCTATGCTGGGAAAAAACGAGGCAGGGTAAACGATGAAGGTTACACGCGAGGAGTTAATCAGGATCGTTTCGGAAACGAACTTCAAGTATTCGGAACTAGAAGGGGTCGAGAAAACTCGTAATGGTTGGCGGTTGGGACACATAGAGCTCTACGAAAACGAGCCTATGTTTTATTCATACAAGTATATCTGTGTGAGTCACCTGTCTGATACCGCCGCTTTCCGGATTGCAAAATTTGATGTTCCGAAAGTTTCGCTCAGTGGCTATGCCGCCATATTCCACGATTTTGATAGTGCGACAGAAACCGAAGAGACAGAGTTAGGTTGGGTCAAACCCGATCGGAAAACAGAATTAGAAGAGTGGGTGCGATTTATGAATCAGCACATCGCCAAGCTGTTAAAGCTTAAAAAGCGCCAGCCACAATAAGTGACGAAAGTAGCCAGATTTCAAAACTACATCCAAAGCGAGGTTCGCTCTTGACTATCTTTGAAGGTGTGGAATTCACAGGCGATCTGACCCAACTGGTCGTCGACCAACTGGCGACGGGCAAGCACCGTGGACGCGACGACGGCGCACCGAGCGATTGGCTGGACCGCGCGTGGCATGCACTGCCTGCCGTCGAACGCTCGCGGCTGACGGCAGCCATCCACGAGGTGCTCACGCACGCTAACCCGGACGTGCGCGCCGAGGCCATCCGCCTGCTGGATGGCAACTCGCGTATGGCCGATCCACAACGCCTGCTCGACGTGGTCGAACATCATTGGAATTTGTTCAAGGGATTGCGCGGTAGAGGCGATTCTCCGACCATTGATCGCGGGCGCGATCTGGTGCAGTTGACGGCGGCGCGCGCTACGGGGGCGCGGGGCGCGCAGTTCCGGCAAAAGATGGCGCTTGACCCCGTATATGGGGGTAACGTCCTGGCAGCGCTGGCCGAAAGTGAAGCAACCTGGGCCGTGGATCACATCCACGAACTGGTCGCGCCCACGCTGGATCCGAACGGATCGCGGCTGACCGTGCTGGTGTACAACCTTCAGCGACGGCCGGAAGCGCTGCGCCGCGCAGTCGCCAACCTGATCGCGCGGCAACCTGCGCTCAATGATAGGTTGGCGCAAACCATCCGCAACGAGGTCAGTTCGGCGACGCTCAAGACGGAGTTGCTGCAGCAACTGACGTAATCCGGCGGCGCCGATAATAGAACCGCCTGGATAAGGCGTTATACACTCAGACGAACACGGCGTAGTCAGTTGACTACGCCGTGGCTTTTAGGGAAAACACAACAAACATGGGAACCCAAATGTTGCCGGCCGTTTTTTGGCTGTCACAGGATCAAGCAAGTCTGACCACAGAACAACTCTTGCTATCGTTGCAAGCCACGCAAATCCGCCCCGATCCTCGGCGGGAAGGGCGCTATCGGTGCCGGTGGGGAAATCTGCATTGTGAGACCTGGCGGGAAACGTTAAATGCGCACCAGGTTTTCTTCCTGTATTTCCTGGAAGGCGAGTTTATTGACCTGCTGTTAAAAGACAATGGAGAAAGCCTCGCCCAAACATTTCGCCAAAGTTGCCTTGCCTTGTATCCTGAAGTCGCCTACATCATCACGCGCCCCTATCAGGCCGCCCCCGAATGGTCGCTCGGTCTGGAAATACCAATTCTGGCCGCCGACGCCAATCGCCTCGCCGACGAACGCTTCGGGCTGCTCTATCTCAACGAAGCCATCGCCCAGAACTGGACGGGGCACAAGATTCGCGACGACCGCGACAGCTTGCCGGCGCCCGGCGGCAAGCTCGTTTTCGCAGCGCGCGGGGAGGAGCGTTGGGTATAGCTCACTCAAGGAATAGCGGGCGCGACCGCTTGAGATTGCGACTTGAACGCCGCCCGCTCAAGCCACGCCGCCCATACATCCAGCAAAAAACACCCCACGGCCACGCCGCCGGCGATGACAAAGAGGATTGCGGCGGATAGACGTGGATCGCCGCCCGTCAGAGCAAACACAAAAGTCGGCCCCAGGGTCGGCCAGTAAACAACGATTGAAAGAAGCGTTATCTCCGAAACAAACCCCGGCAAAGAATCCCGAAACGCACCAACAAATTGAGGCAAAAAGAGACGACGCCAGGCTTTGCGGGCATCCTTCCCAGAAAGCTTTTTTGCATCGTACGCGGCCAGATCATCACGAGCAGACTCAAACCAGCGCAGCCTTACAATCAGAGACTCGACCAGGATTGCTGCCCCGATGACCAACATCGGAATCGAGAAAAGCGTCAGAAAATTCAGAAGATGTGGTGAATCCCATACAAGACCCTCTTCTACAAAGACAAAAAACGACCGACGCGGATCAAAACCAAAAATCATCCCTGCCACAAAAAACAGCGCCAACACCCACAAAAACATCGGGATAGCGCGCAGACAAATCAAGAGCTGCGCCCCCCAACCTTTGTCACGCCGGCAACGCGGCCCCGGGCGCATCCACACAGCAAGGGCCAGACTGCAAAACACCACGACCAAAGGCGCAAAAATCGCCAACGTACGTCCCAACATCGGCGCCACTACATCGGCGACAGGTTTGTTCCACAACAACGACTGGCCCCAATCCCCTTGTATCCAACCTCGCGCCCATAAGAAATACTGCACATACACGGGCTCCTCCAAACCATAGCGTGTCTTGAGAACGTTTACCACATCCCAATCCACTTCACCGATAACCGACCACCTGTGGAAGATATTCATCTCATTCGCCGCCACAATCGTCGCGAAAACAAGCACGCTCAAGACGGCCAGCGTCACGAAAAGTCGCATCAGCTTTTGGAAAACCACCCGCAACACCTCGCACCTCCAACCGCCTGACTAACAACGCCTCAAACCCTGAACTCCGGCTGAAAATCCCGCTTCGACGCCAGCACGATTCCCCAGGCGACAAGCAACGGCAGACCGATCAGCAGCGCCAGATGCCACCCCTGGACGGGAATCCCATCCAAAAAGTCTACTTCACGCGGCGGAAAAGCCAGCCCCGCCAGCAACAAAAGACAGCCGCTGACAACCAGCCAGCGCGAACGGTCTTTGTATCCGGCGGAACCGGACATTTCACGCCTCCCAGCGCTCCTTATCCGCGCGCTGCGCTGCGACGGCGCAGCCGCCACAACACCGCAATGCCCGCCAGCATCGCCAGGATGCCCAACAACCCCACCTCCGGCCCAAACGCGGAATGGGGCAACCCCACCCACACGGCCGGCCCGGTGACGTCGGTGACCAGGAACCGGGCATAGTCGGGCTCGGCGCCGGTTAGCGCGAAAATGTTGTATTCCAGCAGATTCCAGGCGAAGTGCAGCGCCATCGGCAGCCACAGGGTGCGCCGCACCAGGTAGGCCATCGCCAGCAACACCCCGGCCAATGTCAACGTGAAGGGAATCACGTAGTCGGCCCACCCGCCGGCAGAAGGGTTGAAAAGGTGCATCAATCCAAACAGCGAGGACGTGATCACCACCGCCCAGGGCAAGCCCAGGCCTTCTTCCAACGTCGGCAGCAAATAACCACGGCAGACCGTCTCTTCCAGAATGGCGACGCACACATTTTGAACCAACACCGCCCAGAAGAAATTCCGGAGAAAAGAATCGAAGGGCTGCCATTGCCAGGCAAAACCGCGCACGGTGATCCAGCCGAAAGCCAGCTCGACCAAAAAGATGCCGCCCATCAGCGCCAATCCCAGCAGCAAACCCAGCCCAACATCGAGCAATCCCCGCCGATCCAGCTTGAATCCAAAACTGGCAAAGTCCCGCTTATCCACAAACCGGCGACAGACCCACGTCCCTACCAGCACCACGAGGACTTGGAGCAGTTGCTCGTATGAATAACGCAGCTGAATATTGAAGAGCATCAGCGGCAAGTTGAGAAGCAAATACACCAGCCCCAGCACCGGGATGTAGATCAATGCGCGCCATCCGGACCGCAAACGCCCATTGCGGACAAAGAAAGCCTTCCAAGCACGGGAATCCAGCGAAGTTTTGTCAGACATAAAAATCCTCCCTGCGGGCCACTACCGGAGTTTTACACACTTTTCGCCGATTTCGGTGCAAAACGGTTCAACAGCCACTCGACACTGAACACGCCATGATATTTATCCCACAGAATCAAGAGCGGGTACAAGGCCAGAATAAAAACGATGGACAGCCCCAGCGCCAGGGGCGCTTCTGTGAGCCCCTGGTAGTAATAGTCGCCATCCTGGTAAAGCAAGATTCCAACGATCCGGGGAATCAACACAATCAGCACATGATGCAGTGTGTAGATGGTCAACGAGTAACGACTGTATCGCCGGCAGAAATCCATGACCGGATGGGTCATCGAGCGATGGTCGAACCAGGCGTACAATCCCCAGAACAGGAGCAGTATCAACCCGAGATTGAAAAGATAGAACGTGTTAGAAAGCGGATAAAACGTCACGGGCGACACGTACAACGCCGCGATTCCGGCAGGCTGTGTCCAATGATTCACCAACGCTCCTCCGAATCCAAGCAACATCAGCAGGATTCCGCAGACGGCCACCCATCTGCCGGCGCGGGCCCGCCGGGCGACAGCCGGCTCGCCAAAGACAAGCTTGCCGACGCCCGCGCCGAAAAGCGCGTAACTGCTCCAGGGCAACAAGGGAAAATAGCCGTTGAGCAGGAATCCGCCGAGGACATCGCCCACCGTCCAGGGGGCAAGATATTCATCGGGGCCTTCCCAATAGGCAGGATACCCGCAGAGATGGCGCAAATAAGGGGCGAGCAAGCCGACAACGGCGGCCATGACGATCAACTGCCCCGGTTTGAAATTGCGCATCAGTGTCAGCAGAAGCAAACAACTGGCAATCGCGGTCAGGACGTCCCAATCCCACAGACAGTCGTACCCCCAAACAATCACCTGCAAGAGGATACCGAAAAGGAAAAGAATCACACCACGGGTCAGGGCGCGCTTCACAATCGTCGCTTCGGGTATCTGCTTGTCGCGGCTGGCCTGGAAAGAAAGCATCAGGCTCATGCCGGCCAGAAACAAGAACATGGCGGCGGGCGAACCGCCCAGGCCATAATCGGCAAACACGTACCACGCCGGATATTGGCCGTCCGGCGCACTGAGAAACAGCACAAAATGACACGTCACCATAAGGACGACAGCAATCGCGCGCAGAATATCAATCGAGTTAGAGCGTTGCATCAACAGTCTCCCTTGAAAATAGCTTTTATCACCGGTCAATCGGATACTCGCCTCCGAAAAAACGGCAACTGCAACCAGTACGGCCAGAGAAACAACCCGGTGCTCACCAACAACATCCCCACCACCGACGCCAACAACCGGGGGTTCTGCCGGAAATAGCCGCTCAACAGGAGCGCCAGCAGACAAAAGACGTGGAAAAACAGTGGCACGGCCAGAATCGTCACATCGAGAGGTTGGTCCAGACGGTAGCGCCGAGCAAAAGACAGAGAAGCGAGGATGATCCCGACTATCGCCGCCGGCAGGAAGATTGCGAACGGGTCAACGGCATCGCCCATCAGGCCCATCACAAAGCCGTGTACGCGAAACAGCGCAAATAGCGTGAACACCGACAGCGGCGGAAGCAGCAACGCCAATCCCACGTCGCCGCGCAAGCCCCAGCGCCGGGAACGCAACAGTGCGCGCCCCAGGGCCAGCATAAGGGCAAAACTGAAGGGAACCAGCATCCAGGTGTAGAAATTGTAGAGTGGCACGTTCCACAACGTCAACCGGCTCGACGATGTACGCCACGTCCAGAACCCCAGGTGCACTGCCACCGGATCCAGGCTGATGTCAATGGAGAAGGCCAAAAGCGCCGGGAAAAACAACTGCAAAGCGCCGGGCATCCCCAGCCGCTCGGTTACCTCGATGCCCGCGTAGAAGATCACGCCCCACAGCACGCCGATGCACAACGGCACAGTGTTTCCGAACATCACCAGGAAGTGGCCGTAGCTGTAGGCGTCATAGGCCAGGATCGCGGCGTATTCCAGCAACACACCATACACCATCCCCGCCAACAACACCAACGCCGCCTGTCGCCCGCGCTTCCAGGCGTGACGGAAACAGAAAAAAGCCAGCACGTAGGCGCTCAACTCGAACGCCAGATATGGAAATGATGGCATGGTTCCTCCCGTGTCAGTAACATTGCGCGGTCATTATAACCTATGTCACAGGCTTTGGTAGGAATGCGCAAGAAGAAAATTGTCCGAATTGCGCTTTTCCAAAGCGCAGATCGGGCGGGATGTATATACCCCGCCCGATCTGCGAAGTCACAGGAACACAAAAAGAAAAGTTAAGGCGCCCAGCCCCATCGCTTACGCAGTTTCAGATAATCTGACCCTGTATCGAACTGAGTGCTATAACCATAATCAGCAAAGTGGGTTAAAGTGCCCCCCAATATCGGGCATCGGCAGTATAATAATTGCGAACATTCACCCATTCTCCGGAGGGCTATGAAGATGAAAGACTCTGCCGTTGAATCACGCAACAAGTCGCCGCACCCACTGCCAATAGACCAGACTAAAGTCCATGCAGAAAGCGGGCCTGACGGCGCAACGTTCGAACAGACCGGATTTGCCGATCCCCGGCAACAGATGGAAGGCTTCACAGGCGGAGGTGATATGCAAGCGCAAGCCGCAACGCTGCGGCGGCTTACCGGCGCACAGCAACAGCAAATGTTCAAAAGGATCGGGCAGCTTCAAGGGAACCATCACGCTCAACAACTGGTGCCAACGCTGATCCCGGGGACAAAGTCCGAACCGGCGGAGACGGCGAGTCTCTACCAGGAAACGCCGATACCGCCGTATCAAACGACCAACGGCGAGGCCGGCGCCGAGGATCAGCCCGCGCCGGAACAGCATGCGGAAACGCAAGCTCAGGCGCCGGTTGAAGAAAACAAAGCACCGAGAACCGCCCAGGTGCGAAAAACCGAAGCAACAGCGCCGGCGCCCGCGGCGGAAAGCAAAACCGAAGAAACCGCCCAGGCGCAACAGGCCGAAGGGCCGGCTCAGGCGCAGGCCAAAGGGATCGAGGAGAAAAAGGCCGCTCAGGCCTCAGCCGAAGAAAAACAAGCCGGAGAAACCGCCCCGGAGCCACAGATCGAAACGTCGGCCCAGGCGTCCACCGGAGAGCCCCAAAACAAAGAACAAGCGGGACTGTTCCCGGCGGCTCCGCCTGTAGACGACCAGGTCAGCGCAACGCTGGACTTGATGGCCGCCACTCCACCCACACAAATCTCCAAGGTTTTGGCGCAGGCGCAACCGCCAATGATGGGCCAACAGCAAATGGAACAGGCGCATTTTGCGGCGCAATGGAAACATCGTCCCGATGTGGCAAGCCTGTTGATGAACCCGCCTGCCGTCGAAACCGCCGAGACGGCGCCGGCAACCGGGGAAACAGCCTCAGAAGAAACGGATGAAACCGAGTTCGAACACATCCAGGCCACCAAAGAGGGCCCCAACCCTGAGAAGGTAAAGAAATCAACCTCCGCCGGCGCGCGCCCAAAAGTAGCGCTGGCCGGAAAAGCCAACCCGACGTTGGTACAGGAAAACCGGGAAGCCAACCAGACTACCCTTGCCGAGCAGCGCGCGCAGATGGATGCCACCGCCAACGCCGACTTTGGCGAAACAAGTGTCGTGCCAACAGAATTCCCCGAAGCTCAGGCCGAAACAACATTGGCGCCCCAACCGGCCAACCAACAAAATCGTCTGCCATCGGCTACATTGAACACAGATGCAATTCCTCCCGTCGAACAACTCTCCGGCGGTATAGGCGAGATGGTGGATCAGGTGTTTGCCCCCAAAGTCAATGCGCGCTTCCAGGAAGTCCAAACACAACAACAGCAATACCACGCCGCCTATCAACAAGAAATGCAATCATTGCAAATGCAAGGGGAACAAGAAATCGCCACCATAGCCCAGGAGACCCGGCAAGAGCAAACCAATATCGAAGAACAATCTGCAACCCAGGTCGGCCAGATAAAACAGGAATGGCAGGCTGAGAATCAACGGGTGGAAGCAGAACACAACGCTCAGGCCGCCACGATGGAAGCGCAAGTGGATCAACAAATCCAGGACATCGTCACCGCCCACGAACAACAGTCGGACCAAACGCTCACCACCGCCGAAAACGATGCCGAGAGCACCCGCAGCCAGGCCGAGGCTGAGGCCGACCAGATCCGCAGCGAGGCAAAGCGAGAAGCAGCGGCACAAGAAGCAGCGCGACAGAACGACCCCGACGGCGCGCAAACTGCGGCGAAAAGAGACCCTATGGCCCAGGCCGAAGCGCTAATCGCCGACCTCTTTGAAAAAATGAGACAAGAGGTTATGACTATCATGACCACCGGGCATAATACGGCCGGACAGCAAGTAGCCGAGGGCGTTGACCTCGTCGGAGAAGCCATCGCCGAGCTCCGCGCGCAATTTATGGAACAGCTCAACGCCGCGCTGGCCGAATACCCGCTGTTGATGCTATGGGCTGAAATGAAAATCAATGAAGCATTGGATCAAGCGACCGAAGCGTTCAATACGTTGGCCAGCAACGCCGGTGTCACTGCCGGAAATGCTTACCTCTATATTCAGTATGGCATGCAAAAAATGATCGAACAATATCAGGGCAATTGCCTCAACCTTATGAACCAGGCTGCAAAAATCAAAGAAGGCGGGTTGGATGCCACCGAAACCGAGCTCATGGTGGAGGAATTGTCGAAGGCCATGAACGATCGCCTGAAAGCAGGCGACACGGACTTCGTTGCCGATCAAACCGAGCGCGTCCAGAATCTGCTCGGCGGTTACGGTGTGACTCTCACCGGCGATGCGGGCCTGACGTGGGGATACGCCGAATCTCTGGTCATGCTGACCGCAGTAGATCAACTCGACCACAAATTGACCGAAGCGTACAGGGAGCAAGTGCAACAAGATGCCTACAATGCCTATATGGCCAACATGCGCGAACGCGGATGTTCGTATGAGCAGTTTATCGCCTCACAATCCGGTTACATTGACCAGCTTGTGGCAGACACCTCAGGTCGCACAATGTTTGAGCGTGTATATGGCAACGACCTGACCCTCAATCGCGTAGGCGCTGCCGACGATGCCTGGGCCAATGCGGGTAACTATCCAACCAACCACAGTGTCGTCTTTTATTCCAATGCCTTCTCATCCCCCAGAGGGTATGGGGGAGGCAATTTTGAGGCAGTTCAAAATGCGATCCATGAACTGGGTCACGTTTACGAATGGCGTGTAGGACATCCAACGGACAGCACACGAGTGCCTCGCGGAACGCTCGGCGACGACAAAACACAGGCAGCACAGCACCCGGATCAGTATTACTGGCCGGGTAGAAATGAAGGATTCGCCGGGCCTTATCTCGGATGGCAACAAAACCCGACAGCCAATATGGATGGCGAAGAATTCGCAGACATGTATATTGGGTGGGCCTATGATCAGTGGGCGGAGGATCCGGAAACAGGAGGATGGACGCAAGCCGGTCAGGCGCGCGCAGATTGGATGGAAAATAATATGGACAATTGGACAAGCCAGGCGGTAAATCGTGACAATGAAACGCCCGACGACGATACTGATTAGCCTGGTACTATTGGCGGCATGTAACGGGGCAGGGGAAGCGAATTTGACTCCAACATCTTTTCCTTTCCTGCCCCCATCCCCTACAATCACCGCAACCCTTCAACCTAGCGCCACACTGCAACCGACTTGGACCGCGGTCCCCCCAACACCGGCGCCTACACTAACCGCGACACCGACGCCGACCGCAGCGCCAACATTAACCAGTTTGGAGTGGAAAGAAATGTTAAAACAACTCGTCCATGAGAACCAAAAATATCAGTTTCCGTGTTGGTGGGGCTTCACACCGGGGCAAACATCCTGGAAAACAATCCAGGATTTTATGCAGTCATCAGGATTAGTAGTATCGCTCTCCAGCAGCAATAACGACATGGCGGTCTACGTCGTCCGCGATCCCAATCCAGAAAACGTTGATGCCCTCCAACAACGCTTTGTCGTCGAAAAAGAAACGGTCATCAAAATCCAGGCCATGACCACCCTGGATCAAAGCAAGAACGATGCCTTCGGCGAAATCTGGCGACCGTACCTCTTGCCGGCTATCTTGACCCAATACGGAAAGCCGGAAGAAGTTCGCCTTCTGGTCTTCGGTTCCGGCCCCGGTCCGGAAATCATCTACTATTTGTTACTCTTCTACCCGGATCAAAGCTTCTTGGCCTATTACAAAGGAGAGGGTTCTCGTGTGGGGAATAATCTACGCATCTGCCCTACACAAAGCAGTTTCATTCTGATGATGTGGCCAAACGGCAAATACAAGCATCCCGAACAGGCCATCCTGCAGCCCAATCCCGACTTTCATCCGGCCGAGGATCACCGTCCGATCGAGCAAGTCAGCGATATGAGCGCGGAGGAGTTTTACACCCGGTTCAAAGATGCGGCGCACCCCACATGCTTCGATACGCCTGCCTCGCTGTGGTAGATTGGGAAACAGAAAAGGGGCGACCATAACGGTCGCCCCGCAATACCCCTGTCAGGACTTGAACCTGAAACCTTTTGGTCCGCAACCAAACGCTCTATCCAATTGAGCCACAGGGGCGAGAGAAAAAACAGGCGGGGAGGCAGGGATTCGAACCCTGGAGGGAGTCATTCAACCCCCTAACTGCTTAGCAGGCAGCCCCATTCGACCACTCTGGCACCTCCCCGAATATTCATCTGTTAATAGCGGAGGGAGTGGGATTCGAACCCACGGTAGCTTGCGCTACGACGGTTTTCAAGACCGTTGCCATAGGCCACTCGGCCATCCCTCCAAATCGAGGGGGAAAGCCCCACTCCGTACAGGCGAGAGTATACCACGACCGGAGCATTTGTCAATTACATTTCCGGGAAGCCATAAGAAATTTCCTTTCAAACTATAATAAATGAAGGGACTGCTTGCAGCCTTGCGGCGCAGCAGCCACTCTTCCAACGAAAGGAATCAAGCAATGAAACGACAAAATGCATGGCGCATCTGTTTGTGTTTGCTCTTATGCGACCTTTTACCCACCCCGGGCCTGGCCGCGCCGCCGCCCCCTGCCGATACGGTGGCGCAGGCGACGATGGCCCTTCAGGAGGCGTTGCCGCCCACCTGGCCGCTGCTCTCAGTTGAGGCCGCCGGCGATGTGATCACGGTCTGCCTCGACGTTCCCCCGGCTACGCTCCGCGCCGGCGATGGCATCGGCGCCGAAATGGTCGCCGAGACGGTGCGCGTGGCCCTGACCTCGCTGGACTGGCGCATTCTTCACGTCCAGAGCCGCGATCCGCTCACGCAACAGTGCCGCGCACTCTCCGAGTTCCTGCCGCAAGTCGCGCCGGTCAATCTGGCCGCGCCCAACGCCGAACCGGAATTACCATCAAAACAGCCCACCTCGGCCAACGCCGTCCAATCCCTGAGCGGGAAAACGGTCTACATCAGCGCCGGACACGGCTGGCAGTGGGGGAAAGATTACAGCGACAGCTACGCGGCAAAGTGGCTGACCCAACGCGGCATCTACCAGGGCTTCATCGAAGACCACAACAACGCCGAGGTCGTCGCGCAATATCTCATCCCTTACCTGCAAAACGCCGGGGCGAACGTCATCCCGGTGCGCGAGCGGGACTGGAGCCCACAACGCATCATCGCCGACAACGACGCCGGAGCGCCGATATACAGCGAAACCGGCGTCTGGAGCGCCGGCGCGGGGGCCGGCTACAACGGCGGCGCCTACCGGGTAGCGACCAGCGTCAACGGATCGGCGACGGCCGTCGCGACCTGGCAAATGAGCGCGCCCCAGACCGGCGTCTATGCGCTCTACGCCTGGGTGCTCCCCGACGTCAGCCGGGCCACGGATGCGCACTACACCATCCACCACGCCGGCGGCGTCAGCACAGTTGAGCTCAACCAGCGCACTTACCCGCAAACATGGCGCTATCTGGGTACGTTTCCGTTCTACGCCGGCCCGATCACGGTCACCCTGGACAACAGCGCCTCCGTCACCGGCGCCACCGTGATGGCCGACGCGCTGCGGCTCGGCGGCGGCGCGTTCGACAGCCTGGCCGGCATCGAAACGTTGGCGCCGCAGCCTCCCAACAAGCCGTGGTGGGAGACGTCCACCCGCTACTATGCGCAATGGATGGGATTGGACCCGAACGATTGGTCATCCTTCAACGACGTCGTGGCGCGGCCCATCTTTGCCCGCTGGAACTACGCCGATAGCGGCGGGAATGCCCAGGCCGTCTACATTTCCTGGCACACCAACGGCTACAATGGCGCGGCGCGCGGCACCGAATCCTACGTCTACAACGATGCAGCTACGCGCACCGCCGGCAGCGTCGAGCTCCAACAGGCCGTCCACGACGAGCTGATTCGCGACATCCGCGCCGGGTGGGACGCCGCCTGGACCGATCGCGGCAAAAAGCAGGCCGACTTGGGCGAAGTGCGCGCACTCTGGGACAGCAACCCGGCAGCGCGCATGCCCGGCGTGCTGCTGGAAATCGCCTTCCACGATCAGGTGGATGACGCCAACGCCCTCAAAGACCCGGGGTTCGAGCAGCTGGCGGCCCGCGCCGTCTACCAGGGCATCCTCCACTACTTCGAGACCAGCGACGGCGTCGCGCTGACCGAGCTGCCCGAACCGCCCACCCATCTGCGGGTGGAGAATCAGGGAAGCGGGAACGTGCGGGTATCCTGGAACGCCTCCCCCACCGATGGCGTGGGCCTCGTCGGCGACGCGGCCACCGGCTATCGCCTCTACACCAGCCCGGACGGATTCGCCTGGAGCGCGCCCATCGCGGTAAGCGCGCTCAATCACACGCTGACCGGCCTGACCCACGGGCAGACGCTCTACGTGAAGGTCACGGCGACCAACGCCGGCGGCGAATCCTTTCCCACCGAGGTGTTGGGCGCCAGGGTCGGCGAGTCGAAACTGCTCATCGTCAACGCCTTCGACCGGATCAATCGCTACGGGCTATACGTGGACGACGATACGTTGATGGGGCCAAGCCAACGCCTGTGGCTGGACCGGCTGAATCGTCGCGACTATGCAGTGCACCACGGCCAGGCCATACCGGCGCAGTACGCCTGGGACAGCGCCAGTAACGAGGCCGTCTACGATGACCTCGTCAATCTGAGACACTACCAGGTGGTAGACTGGCTGCTAGGTGAGGAATCAAGCTCTGCTGACGGAACCCTCAATCCCGCCGAGCGCGCCGCCCTTGCAGCGTTTTTGGCCAACGACGGCGCGTTGTTCATCAGCAGCGCCGAACTGGCATGGGATCTGGAAGAAATCGGGCGAGACCCGAATTTTCTGCACCAGACGCTCCGCACCGATTACATCGCCGACGACGCCGGGACGTACACCGTCAGCGCAGTAGCCGGCGGCGCCTTCGCCGGATTGCCGGATTTCACCTTCGACGCGCCGGGGGAATACGACGCCGACTATCCTGACGTGATTGCGCCCTACCCCGGCGGCGACGCAACCGAAACGCTGCGCTACGGCGGCGGCACAGGGGGTGTCGCCGCCGTGCAATTCGCTCAGGGATGCAGACGCTACCTGGGATTGGGGTTCCCCTTTGAGGTAATCCGCCCGGAATTTCGCGGCGCGGTGATGACGGCGGCGCTGGATTTCCTGGGCGTCTGCCTCCAGGCCGCCGACACGAGCATCGCGCAGCCGCAAGCCAATGGATATTACAGCAGCACGCCGGCCTTCAACGGCGTCGCTACCGGCGGAGGAATCGTCAGAATTGAGGTCCAAATACGCCGCGACGGCGACCATAGCTTCTGGACGGGTAGCGAATGGGGAGCGCAAACGTGGGTAACCGCCGCCGGCACAACCGCCTGGGCCTACGCGCTGCCGGCGCTGACAGACGGCGCCTACTCTTTGCAGGCCAGAGCCGTCGTCACACAGCCGGAGGCGACGCCCGCAGCAGCCGGCTTCATCTACGACGCCACTCCTCCTCTCGCGCCCACCCCGGTCGAGCCCACAGGAACCGTCACAATCTGGCAACCCGCCCTGCGCTGGCTTGCCCCGGCGGACAACGGCAGCCCGCTCTCCTATCAAATCGAATTAGATGGCCAGATACACCCGGCGACAGGAACGAGTTATCCGGTATCTCCGGGAGCAGGCGCCCATTCCTGGCGCGTCCGCGCCGTGGATGCCGCCAACAACATCGGCCCGTGGAGCGTCCCCATGAATTTCACCATTGAGGTAGAAAGCGTCGCCCTGTATTTGCCGCTGGTTCTACGCGACTACGCTGCGGCAGTTCATGGCTGCACGCTTATCCTGGATTCCGACTTCGAGAGCGCGGGGGGCTGGGTCTACAACAACCTCGCGGTCCGCGTCACCGATGTCGTCCACCAGGGAGCTTACGCAGCAAGAGTCGGCATTCCTCCCGGCCAACCTGGGCAAGCCATCTACTCTTCGATCTCGCAAACCCTGACCTTACCGGCGGATGCCGTCTCCGCTACCCTGCGTATGTGGGCCTATCCGGTCGCCGAGGAGCTGACAGGGGATTACCACTACGTCATCCTGCACAACATGGAAGGCGAATCGCAGGTTCTTTCGACGCTTACCACCGATAGTCGGGCCTGGCAGGCGCGCGAGTTCGACTTAAGCGCCTACTCTGGACAAAATATCAGTCTCTTCATCGGAGCGCGCAACGACGGCGACGACGATACGGCAGCGCTTTACCTGGATGAAGTGCAACTGGAAATCTGCCGGTAACGCGGCTTGACAAAAAAGTACCCCCCGCCGGTCGCCAGGGATGGCGCGCCGACGGGGGGAAGGAGAGGAGGATCCCAACATCGAGTTGCCCAGACCCGATGTTGTCCACATAGAAAACATCGCGAGCGAACGAACTACACCAATATCGCGATGGGAACCGTGAAGAAGAAAGTGCTGCCCTTGCCGGCGGCGCTCTCGACCCAGATGCGGCCCCCGTGCATCTCCACCAGATTCCTGGTGATGGCGAGTCCCAGCCCGGTTCCCGACTGGTCGCGCACGATAGGGTCATCTACCCTGAAGAATTTAGTAAACAGATGGACCTGGTTTTCGGGACTGATACCGATCCCGCTGTCCATCACGGCGCACCGGATAAAGTTCGGCTCCTCCGGCGACAGCCACACCCGCACCACAATCGTCCCCTGATCCGGCGTATATTTCACCGCATTGTTCAGGAGATTGATCAATACCTGCGTAAGCCGATCGGGGTCGGCATGCGCCGGCGGCAGCCCATTCCAAACATCCAGAGTGAGGGCATGCCGTTTCGTTTCTAACGACTCGCGAACGACGCTGACGGCTTCATCTAATGCGTCTTTGAAAGAAATAGGGCGCGGTGTAATCTTGAGGCGTCCGGTCTCAATCCGCGAAATGTCCATCAAATCGCTGACCAGAAGGCGCATGCGGACAATATTGCGGCGCATAGCCCCCACAAACTCCATCTGCTGATCTGCCAAAGGCCCAACCGTACCTTTAAGCAACATATCGGCGTAGCCCAGAATGGATGTCATCGGCGTCCGCAGCTCATGAGAAACAATGCTGACAAATTCTGATTTTGCCAGATTGGCCTGGCGCAGCGCCTCGTAGAGCCGGGCATTCTCGACCGCAATCGCCACAGTGTCGGCGACGCGCATCACAAAATCCAGCTTGTGTTTCTGCACGCCGCGTTCGTCCGCCTGCAAATACAACACACCGATCGGGCGTTCATCGCGCAGCAAAGGCAGGATCAAGCGCGTGTCTTCAACCAGCGGCTTGCGGCTGTAGACACAACGCATCGCGGTGTTGTGCTCCAATTTGATGTGGCCGACTTGCGATAACCAACGCAGTCCTTCTTCGGCGATCAATCCCAACGCGCCGGAAGATGCGCCAGCGGCAGCGATGGCCCAAGAAATACTGCGCTCCATCACCCGATCGTAATTGAGAGTGGTGTTCAAGTCGCGCGCCATCTCCTGCAAGATGGTCAACTCGCGCACCTTCTCGGTCAGCGCCATATCAGTTTTCCTGTGCTCCTGAGCGTTCGCCAACGCGCTGGCCGCCTGAACGGCAAACGCGCCCAGAGCGGACACATCCTCTTGAGTGAAGACGCCGGTGCGCGCGCGGTTGTCCAGATACACAACCCCCAACGGATCACCTCTATGGATCAGCGGCGCGCACAAGATTGAGCGCAACCCATAGGCGACAACACTGCTACTGCCCTCAAAACGCGGATCAATTTGAGCATTGGTCGTTAGAATAGGACGCCCACGCTGAAGAGTCTGCTCGACCACGCTATAACTGAATTTCATATCGCTCTCGGTGAAAGGCTCGCCGGTATTGCTGCTGGACAACGCAACCTGGAGCATATTGTTCTCATCAATCACCAGCAACATCCCCCGCTCGGCCTCGGCGACCTGGATCACGGCATCCAGCACCGCCTGCAAAGTTGCGCGCCAATCCAAAGAAGCATTGAGGCTCTGCGAAACTTCATACAACAGCGTCAGTTGCGCGCTTTTTTCTGCCAACATATCGGCCTGAACCTGCTGTACCCTATCTTCCCAGTTCTGCATCTGAATCGCCAACTCTTGCCGCGATCCCCCGTTAAGCAAAGCGATGCGCTGTTGACGAATCAAACTTTGTAACTCGGTTAGTTTTTCCCTAGTTTGCCCGGTGTTGACTTTCAAATTCTCCATAGGGCGCCTCATCTCTAAAGGTATGATAAGATACGACAGGCAACGACCAGTCCCAAAACCAATAAGCCAGCCCTCCCCAGGGCTGCCAGGGCGCAAACAGAGCCCGCACAGCTTCCGGCGGCGCCGCCTCGTCTGTCTTCAGATAACGCCCCACCCGCTGTCGCGCGCACAAATCCACGGGGATGTAGTCATAGCGCCCCAAATAAAGCATAACCTGACCGATGACCTCAGAATCCAACCCGAAAAGATCCCTGAACGTCGTCTCCAGCAAACCCAGCTCAGGCCTGGATTCCACAAAAGCCGTGATCTCCTTTGACTGCGCCTGGAAGACCGTAATCACCTGCTTCAACTGCTGTGCGGCCGTCTCCCCGGCCATCGTCAAGAGAGGGGGCTCGACCAACAGCTGGTCATAGGTGGGGAATGCGTGCAAAGTGGGATTGCTGGGCAGTGGATCGCCATACTGATCCACAATCCATGAAATGGATTGCAAGTAATCCCCGGCGCGGCGGTGAACCAGAAAAATAGCCTTGACGATGTCCTCAAAAACCGTCGTCCCCCGCAAGAGTTGCCCCCCCAGTTCGACAACAGAGGCCAATTCAGGTGTGCGGCGGGCCATCTCCATAAAAGGGTCCAGGTTCTCGCCAATACGCAACATGCGCCAGGCCTTCTGGCTCAGTTCCTCCGCCTTCTTCCCGCTCAAATGCGTATCCGCCTGCAAAAGCACCCCCGTGGAGTTCTGCGTAACTGTCAAGTCAACCGTCTGCCCAAGCGACAAGCGTTCCACCCGGTGTAACGCGCCATCACGCCCGCTCGCCCTGAACGGCGGGCACAAAAAACGCTGAGACCGGTGGATCACCCTCGCCAGCGAAAAAGATTCTGAAACCGATAAAACCCAACGCATCTTAGCCTCTTTAGAATTGATTGGGAACAGTCAAATCCTATGCGCTCACGCCAAGCTGAACCTGGATCAAGGATAGCATCAGGGACGCCTGACGGGGGTTTCGGGGAAGTTACGGATCGGTTAAACGGCTAAAAATAAAAATGGGGCGGAAACAGGGTTCCGCCCCATACATTGGAGGATACAACCGACTACATTTCTTTGAAGACCCGATCAAAGACCGCATCCGGCAAATCGGCAACAACATTGTGCGGCGGAAGTTTTTCGTATTTCATGAACTCCGGCAAACGATCATCTGCACAGGACAGCCCGGCGGCCTCGTTGAAAGCGCGCTCGCGCTTGAGAATCTCACCGCCCAACGCCACAGCCTCATCGCCGGTCAGGTGTAAGCCAAAGACAGCGTTCACCTCTTCAACCATCCCCGCAAAGCCGCTGGCTATGTCGAGGATTGCAAAAGCAATGAACAGGCAATGCCCAGTAGAATCCAAAAAAGCCGTGGTCTTCTGGAATGCGCGGCTGAGATCGGCCTTGCCCGGCTCAGACGCCAACGGATCGGATTTGCCGCCCACCCCGGCAATTTCAGGCGCAATAGTATATCCGGCCGTGTGGTCTGCGCCCATGGTGGTGGTAGCGTAAGTCACGCCAATGCCTTTAACAGCGCGGGGATCGTAAGCCGGCATCCCCTGACCTTTAACCGAAGGGGAACGCGGGTTTCCGAACGCCTTGGCAACAAATTCGGTACCACCCCCCAAAATCCGCCCCATTGGCGAACCTTTACCCATCTCGTGAATCAAATTTTGCGCCCCCTTCAGGTCGCCAAAGGAAAGATACCCCGAATCCATGGCCACGGCAATGCTGTCGCCGGTTTCAATGGTATCCACACCATAGGCGTTACACCAGTACACCATCTTGCTAATGCCATCGAGATCGTCAATACCGCAATTCGCGCCCAGGGCCCAATCCGATTCATATTCGACGCACGAAGCGATTTCATCGCCATTCTCTGCGTATACAGTGTTCGAACATTGAATCACGCAACCGGGGCTACACGCATGATTGTAAACCTCCTTCCCGGTGCGTTTCTTGTTATTTTCGAAGATAGCCTCACCGGCAATTTTGGCCGCACCCTCAAAACGCCCGGTACGGAAGTTGCGGGTAGGCAGCCCGCCAGCCTCGTTGAGGATGTTGATCAAGACGGCAGTACCGTAAGTGTTGAGTCCGCCTTTAGGCTTCGTCAGCGCATGCTCACCCAATGCATCGCGCAATTTCTTGGCGCCAGCCTTAAATCCGGCTTCATCTACAATCTCCACGCCTGGCGCGCCCTCGCCGTCCACCACAATGAACTTGAGTCCCTTGCTGCCAAGCACTGATCCCAAGCCGCCGCGTCCAGAATAACGGGTTGGACGTTGACGCATGTCGTCAAAGACAATGCCGGAGTTGGCGTAACCGAACTCCCCGGCAACCCCGATCCCGGCGATATGCACTCGCTTGCCAAATTTCTCGTACAACTCCGGGAAGACTTCATACAAGTTGCGTCCCACATAATCTGTAGCAGGCATAAACTCAACCGCAGGTTTGTCCCCGCTCCAGAAAACCCGCGCCATCCAGAAATCATCCTTTTTGAGCGGCGCGCCTTCGATCACAATTGCCTTGAGCCGCAACCGGGCAACCGTCGGCGCCCACGCCGCGCCGGCGTTGGACTCCTTAATGCCGCCGGTCAGAGGCGACTTCGCCCCAACCGAGACGCGCGCCGAAGTAGGCGCCGCAGTCCCGGTCACCATCCCCGGAGCAAAAACCACCTTGTTGTGAGGCCCCAACGGATGCGCCAACGGGTCCACTTCATCACAGATCATCGTGGACGACAAACCACGTCCCCCCAGCGCCTTGTACTTCTCAGGCACATCTTCCAACTTATAGGACCGATTGCCCATATCCAAACGCAGAATCCACATAGCAAGCCTCCTGTCAAATATAGGGTCTGAACATAACACATTTAAAAAACAAAAGGGAGCAACACTTGTCTTGCAGCGACAAGGTTGCTCCCTTTGCAAACATGGCAGGCGCGGAAATTGCTTTCCGTACCCTGGGAATGGGTACAACAAAAATGCAGTTGTCACAGATTCCACACGCCCAAACATCCTTCATAAGGATTAATTTGGGTCGAGAGCAACTTCATGGTAACGAAATCTGACGGCCAAGTCAAGTGGGGACTCAAAAATATGGCATTCATCAACAATAGAGGCGACATGTAGCGCCAAAAGCGAGGTGCGCCCACATTTTCGGATATTTGCTCTAGGCGTCAGTTATGCTAAACTATCTATGGAGCAACGCTCCAATCTTTAACCCGGGCGCACATCATCCGGTTTGCCATAAAGAGGAAAATTATGCCGACTCTATTGCTCAAAAATGCAACACTGCTCATCACAATGGACGATAACCGGCGACGGATCACAAACGGGGGGGTGTTTGTGCGCGATCACATCATCGAAAAGGTCGGGCCAAGCGCCGACTTACCCCAAACCGCCGATTACGTCATTGACGCCGAAAAGATGGTGGTTCTACCGGGATTGGTCAACACGCACCATCACCTCTGCCAAACCCTCACCCGCGCCATTCCTGCGGCGCAGGATGCGGTTCTCTTCAAATGGCTCAAGACGCTCTATCCCTTGTGGGCAAAGCTAACCTCCGAGGCCATCTACACCAGCGCCCTGGTGGGATTGTCGGAACTGATGCTCTCCGGGTGCACCACCGCCGCCGATCATCTCTACATCTATCCTAACAACGCGCGTATTGATGACGAAATCCGCGCCGCACAGGAGATCGGGGTACGCTTCCATGCCAGCCGTGGGTCAATGAGTCTTGGGGAAAGTCGCGGGGGGTTGCCGCCTGACAGCGTCGTGGAAGACGAAGAGTTCATCCTCAAAGACACCCGTCGCGCCATCGAGACCTATCACGACCCGCAAGATTATGCCATGATTCGCATTGTCGTGGCGCCCTGCTCTCCCTTCTCGGTAACGCCGGACCTGATGCGCGAGTCGGCCAAACTGGCGCGAGCTTACGGCGTCCATCTCCATACGCACCTGGCCGAGACAAAGGATGAAGAGGACTTTTGCCTCGAAACCTTCGGACACCGTCCGGTACGCTATGCCGAGACCCTGGATTGGGTCGGCGACGATGTCTGGTTCGCCCACGGCGTGCACATCAATGCCCAGGAAATCGCCGCGATGGCGGCGACCCACACCGGAGTCGCGCACTGCCCCTCGAGCAACATGCGGCTGGCCTCCGGCATCGCGCCGGTGCGCGCCTATCTGGATGCGGGCGTACCGGTAGGACTGGGCGTGGATGGTTCGGCCAGCAACGACAGCTCGCACCTTTTGGCCGAAGCGCGGATGGCGTTGCTCTTGCAGCGCGTGATGGGCAATCCCGCCGGGCTAAGCGCGGAAGAAGCGCTGTGGATTGCCACACGCGGCGGCGCGGAGGTCCTTGGGCGCAACGACATCGGGCAACTGGCGCCGGGAAAGGCCGCCGACTTCATCGGATTGCGCCTGGACACCCTGGATTACGCCGGCGGAGCGATTCACGACGCACTGGCGGCTACCGTCTTCTGCACCCCACACACTGTGGATTTCTCGGTTATTCAGGGACGCATCGTCATCAAAGATGGGCGGCTCCTCACCATAGATCTGCCGCCGGTCATAGAACGTCACAATCGCATCGCGCGCGTACTTTGCGCATAGATGAACAAGATGGCCACCATAGAAGAAAACAAACATCCCCACACCAGCCTGAAAACCGTTCAGAAAGTCAGCCAGGCTATCTCACGTATCCGCAACGACCGCCGGCGCCTGCTCAAAACTATCTGCGACATCATCGTCCTGGAACAAGGCTACGAGACGGTCTGGATCGGCGAGTTCCGCCACAACGACCTTTACCCCTCGGTTGCCAGCAGCAACACGACCGGGCAATCCCAAGAGCTGAAAACCTGGATTGCGCACGCGCCCTTCAATCCCACCGCCGCCGAAGAGGCCATCCGTCAGAAAAGGGCTATCGTCACTGAGCATCGCAAAATCAAGTTTGCCAATACGGCAGCCACACCCTGGATCACCGCCGCAGTGCCGATTTTTGTGGACGACGAGGTTACGGCCATCCTGAACGCCTGCACATTGCGCGAGCATACCTTTGATGAACAAGAAATTCAGCTCTTGGAAGAACTGGCCGTTGACATCGGTTTCGCGCTGGAGAGCATGGAACTCGAAAACCGCCGGCGCGAGGCCGAAGACGCGCTGCGCATCTCGGAAGGACGGTTTCGCCGGCTTTCGGAGAACTCGTTGGTGGGCGTTATGCTCATCCAACACGACCTTTTGCGTTACGTGAACCCGGCTTTGACGGCAATGTTCGGATACGAGAATTCCGAAGCAATGATTGACAAACTCGGCCCGCTCGAACTGGTGGCGCCGATGCAGCGCAAAGACATTGCCACCGATCTCAGCCGCATTCTGAATGCCGTTCGGGGCATACGCTTCACCTTCAAAGGTATCCGGCAAGATGGCTCCCTCTTCGACGTGGAAGCGTATGGAGCGCGCACCATCCACGCGCGACGCCCGGCCATCATCGCCACGGTTCTGGATATCAGCGACCGCGAGCGAGCGCACCACCAACTGGAGGCGCTCTCGGATGCCGGGCTGACGATGTCCCGTGTCCGGGATTCAAGCCAGGCATTGCAAACGGCAGTGCAGCTGGCGCTCAATATCGTGCCCGGCAATGCCGCCAACATCTACCTGCTCTACAACGGCGTTCCCAAACGCGCCGTTGAAGCCGGCTACCACCACCCCACAACGGATCAAGCCAAGCCACAGCCGAAAACCCCCGCCGCCATGCCGACGACCTTCCAACGCATGCTGGAAACCCGCGCGCCCCTGCTCATCAACGATACGGCGAAATCAGAAATGTGGCTGCCCCATCCCTCTTCAAGCGCCACCCGCGCCTACCTGGCGACCCCGCTCATCGTGCGCGGCGAGATCATCGGGTTTCTCAGCGTGGATAGTTGGGAACCGGATTGCTTTGCCGAAGAGGACGCCCGGCACCTGCAACGGTTCAGCGACTACGTGGCGGCCACGGTGGAACACCTGCGTCTGATCGCTTCGCTGGAAGCCGAGCGGCAACGGCTGACGCTGCTCAATCAGTTATCGCATGCATTATCGGAGACGCTGGAGCCGGAAGAGGTCGCCGAACGCGCGCTTACCCACATCGGGCAAGTCCTGGGCGTGCAACAAGGCGTCGTCTATCTGTGGGATCAGGCGTCGGAAGAACTCAATGTCCTCTCGGGACAAACGATACAACAAGATCGCCTGCCGCTGAGCGCGACGCCCAACAATGCGCTGGCGCGCTGGGTCGCACAAAACCGGCAAACGGTCATGCTGAACGATGTGACCCAAGACCCACGCTGGGTTCCCACCCCTGACGTGGACGCCTGGGTAGCCAGCGCGCTGGATGTCCCGCTGGAAGTGCGCGGGGAACTGATCGGCGTCCTTTCGCTGCTAAGCGCCCGTCCGGCGGCCTTCTCGGAGAGCGACCGGCAGTTGCTCGAAGCGCTCAGCGTCCCGGTGGCTCTGGCTTTGCAGAACGCGCGCTTCTACCAGGCCGCCGCGCGCCAGGCCAAGGTGATGACCGAGGCGTTGCGCCACCAGGAAGAGCTGGATCGCATGAAAGACGAACTGGTGCAGAACATCTCCCACGAATTGCGCACCCCGTTGGCGCTCATCTTGGGGTACGCCGCCATGCTGCAAGAGGGTGCGTTGGGCGCCGTAGCGCCCGGACAGACCGAGGCCATTGAGATCATCACCCGTCGCAGCCTGATGCTCCGCACATTGGTGGAAAACATGACCATGCTCTGGCAGGTCGAGACGGAGAGGGAACACAAACCGGCCTTCGAGATGATTGACCTGTGCGAATTCACGCGCACCGTCGTCGAGGAATTCCAAAACCAGGGACAGAAACTCCACATCGCCATCCAGGCGCTCACCCCCGACTTTCCCCTGACCATTTCCGGCATCCCGCTCCAAATCCATCGCATTTTGGACAACCTGATCGGGAATGCGCTCAAGTTCACGTCGGACAACGGCTGCATCAGTGTGGAGGTCTCGCAGAAAGAGCAGTGCGCCTGCATCGCAGTGAGCGACACCGGCATCGGGGTTCCGCAGGAAAAACTGGAGAAGATTTTCGAGCGGTTCTATCAGGTGGACGGCAGCTCAAAACGCCGTTACGGGGGCACCGGACTGGGACTGGCGCTGGTCAAATCCATCGCCGAAGCGCATCAGGGCACCGTCTATGCCGAGAGTCCGGTCACCGCGGACCCGGAACACCCCGGCACGCGGATCACGGTGGTGCTGCCGCTCGTCAACGCGGCGCCGCCGGACGCCGCCTAATCCCGCCCGACCAGCGCATCTATCGCGCGAATCCAGGAATCGGACTCCGCCGCGCTGAGCTTTTCATCGCGAAAGCGGTAGTCGTTCTTGCGGATGAACTCCTCGATCTCGGCCAGCAACGTCTGCCATGCCGCGCGTTGAACTTCGAGCAGCAGCTTGTGCGCCTTACCGTCCTCCGGTCGCCGCAGCGCCATGCGCAGATGGGGCAAACACAAGCCGCCGCATCCCCGCAGCAAAGTCTGCGTTTCCACAGACGCAAGGTCTTTGAGCAACACATCGGCAAAGCGTTGCGCCGCGTCCGTCCCCTGCTCGCAGGCCAGGCAAGCGCCGTTCGCTTCCAATGCCTGCGCGGTCTGGTTGGGGGCCCGGTCCTGGCGCATGAACCCGCGCTTGGCCGTCGCCGGATCGGTGTCACGCAACAAATCCAGAACCGCGACGCGATACACAATCGCCACGCTCAACGCGCTTCCCTGAAGATTCTGCCACTGACGGCTGTGCGCCGCACACAGTCCCCGCGACGCCTTGAGCGCAGCGCGCGTTTTCAGATCCAACACACGCTCGTAATTCAGGGAATCCAAGAATGTTTTCTCGGCGCGCGCCGCCAGCCGGCACAGCGGGCAACCCCATTCGGACATCGCCTCGCGCAATTTGGCGAGCAACGGAGGTAAGGACGTGGTTTTATCCATAAGATCAGTATACAGGACTTCAAAAAACCGGCAAAAAAAACAGCCTGACTTTGCAGTCAGGCTGTTTGTGCAGCGGAGAGGGTGGGATTCGAACCCACGGTAGTCCAAAGACTACAACGGTTTTCGAGACCGCCCCGATCGGCCGCTCTGGCACCTCTCCAGGCAGATGGGATTATACCACGATATG
Organism: Anaerolineae bacterium; assembly: GCA_034429675.1. GTDB lineage: Bacteria > Chloroflexota > Anaerolineae > B4-G1 > SLSP01 > JAKQHY01. The sequence goes on from DAOUFX010000095.1 coordinate 42,764, forward strand.
CGGTTGACGCAATCCCGCCGGATGTATTGCATTCTGATTTCGAGACGCGGCCGGCCAGTTAGGACAATTCTACGCTGCGGTGTAGCGGAAAAATGTAGAGACGCAATATTTTGCGTCTCCCTCCATGCAAGAGAGGATGCAAAATTTCACGTCCTTTCCTACGCGGAAGAAGACGCAAAATATTGCGTCTCTACGAAGGCGCGGACTTTGCCCCTATCTGAAGTACGCTCGCAGCGGACGAGGTACGTTTCCTTTTTGGCCAGGGATGGCCTGATGCGCATTACCTGGCGAAGTTAAAATGGGAAATCTCACAAAGGGTGACGAAATTCTAACCAAAAAAAAAATAATAGAATAAGAATTATTACTCCATATATTAAATTGCAACTCGGGAGAATGCCGGTACAATAAGCGAGATTCCAATCACCACAAACCCAACACAAGGAGTTTACACGCTATGCAACCAGCATTCCCCACTCTAACACCGCAATGGCGCGCGTCCCGGCGCCGTTTGCGCGCCTTGATTGCGCTTCTGCTCATTCTGTGCCAGGGATGGGCGCCGTTCGCATCGGCGCCGGTTTTGGCCGATGTTTCCACCGAGAGCAACGGACTGCCGGGCGAACTCGTCGCAGCGCCGTTGCCCGCCGGCAAATCTTACGGAGCGGAGGCAGCGCCCGCACCCAACGGCGCGTACGGGCCGGCGTTGCCCGCCGGCGGCTTGCCGGCAGCCGGCAACCAGTCTCACGCGCAAGGAGTCCTGTCGGGCATTCGCATCTACCAACAAAACGTCAATTGCGCCGATCCCCAATACCCTGAAGTCACTCTGCCATACGAAGAACTGACCAACGCCTGGAAGAGCATTGGCGGGACTTATTATCTATGCGTTGATGGTTATGGTTTCATCAACCTCAACCTCCACGCCGAAGTCCTCGGCTATGGATCGGTAGCAACCGCGTCTCTCAAATGTGTATCGGGCTGCACCGAATTCGAAGACATCACCCAACCTGAAGAGATTATCTGGGAAAGAGGGAGTTGCAAGCACCGCCTCCGCCGCGCGGAAACCACGGTTGCCATAGAACCTGGCAAATACAAACTGGTAATCAGCGCCGGGTATTTTGGTACTTTCTACTGTAAGGGCGAAGATACGTTCAGTTACACTTACGCGGACGTCAGCGGCGCAGTAATCCCACGCACGTTCGGAAGCGGCGGCGGCAACGGCGGCGGAGACGGTTGCGACTACAACAACTTCACCGGCGGTGGTCTGGACCCGGTCAACACCCTCAGCGGCAACTTCACTTACCAGATCACAGATTTCCATGTGCCGTCGCGCGGGTTGCCCCTGACCTTTGAGCGTTCCTACAACTCCTACGACACCTACCCCGGGCCGTTGGGCCGAGGTTGGACGCACCGCTACAATATGCAGTTGTGGGTTGAGCCGGAGCGCGTGACGTGGTTAAGCGCGCGTGGGGCGCGCCTGGGCTTCACCGCCAACGCCGACGGCAGCTTCACGCCTGAGACCGGCATTCGCGCTACATTGGCGTTCACCCAGAACACCTATACCCTGACCCAGGGCGACAACCTCGTTTACACGTTCAACCCAACTGGGACCTTGACCGGCATGAGCGACAGTCTAGGACACACCACGTCCCTGGTTTATACGAACGGCAACCTGACCGCCATCCAGGGCGAGGACGGGCGCGCCTTGACCCTGACCTACGATTTGCAAAAGCGCATCAAGACCATCAGCGACCCGCTGCTGCGCACGGCGATTTACACCTACACGGATAGCGCGCTGACGGCTTATCGCGCCCCTGACGGACAGGTGTGGACTTACGTCTACAGTAACAGCCTGATGACGGCGCTAACCGCGCCCAACGGCGGCGTCCTGACCCACGGCTACGACGCGCAAAGGCGCGTGGTCACCCAGACTAATCCGCTGGGCGTCAGCGGCGTGATCTCCTACGCCGATGGGCTGACCGCCATCCGCGACGCCAACGGCAACTTCACTTACCACACTTACAACGAGTCAGGCGCCCTGAACGCCGTGACCGACGCCACAGGGCGCACCGTCACTTACACCCGCGACCACGACCAGAACATCACCGGCGCTGACAGCGACGACGCGCGCAGCGTCAGCCTGGAATGGAACGACTGCGCATGCAGCCCTACCGTGGTCACCGATACCCTGGGGCAGGTCACGCAGTACAACTACGACGGCGAGAACCAGCTTACCGAGGCGCAGGATGCGCTGGGGCGCGTCACGCGCTACGCCTACGACGGTCACAGACCGATCACTATCACCGACGCCTTGAGCGGCGTGATCGTGAACACGTACAACGACGACAATCTGCTCGTCCGAACGGTGGATCACGGTCTGACCACCACCTACGGCTATGACGCCTTCGGCCAACTCGTCGCCGTCACCAACACCCTGGGCCAGGCGACGCGCTACGGCTACGATGCCGCAGGCCGTCTGATCACCACCACAAACCCCGCCGGGCAAGTGACCGTGAATCAATACGACGCGGGCGACCATCTGCTGCGGGTGACCGAGAACTACACCAGCGCCGGCGGGCAGAACCACCTGGGGTTGTACAATCAGGTCACAACGTACGCCTACGGCCTCGCCGACGCCTGGGGGCATAGCCCGCGCGCGTGGATGACAGATACCCACGGCCAGATCACGCGCTACGAGTACGACCTGGCCGGGGACCTGATCCGCGTCACGGCCAATTACTCGGCGAGCGTGGGCGAGAACTACCAGGGGATGTGGAATCGCGTCACGCAATACGCTTACGATGGCGGAGACGTCAACGCCGAACGCCGCCAGACGTGGATCACCGATACGCTCGGATTGGTTACCCACAATGAGTATGATGGCTTGGGCCGCCTGATCCGCGTCACCACACACTACTCGCCCAGCGCGGCCCAAAACGCGCAGGGAATCTGGAACCGGGTGACGCAATACGCCTATACCCCCGCCGATCTCACCTCGTCCGGGCAACGCACCCATATCACCGACACCCTCGGCAACGTCACCTACACCGAATACGACGCCATGCATCGCGCCGTGCGCGCCTGGCAAAACTATCTGCCAGGCTACCCGCAGAACTACCAGAACACCTACAACCGGCTGACCGAGTATGGTTACGACGCCGTAGGCAACCAAATCCTGATGACAGATACGCTCGGTAACGTCACCTACACCGAATACGACGCGCTCAACCGCGCCGCGCGCACCTGGCAAAACTATCTGCCCGGCTATCCGCAAAACTATTACATCCCTCCTGCGGGGGGGAGTGAGGGGGGGCACTACAATCGACTGACCGAGTACGGTTATGACGCCGCCGGTCGCCAAACGCTGGTCACCGATACACTGGGCAACGTCACCTACACCGAATATGACGGCGCGGGTCGCGCGGCGCGGACGTGGCAGAACTACCTGCCCGGCTACCCGCAGAACTACCTGGACACCTACAATCGCGTGAGCACATACGGCTACGATGAGCTGGGCCGGACGGTATTGGTCACGGACACCCTCGGCCACGCCACGTACACCGAGTACGACGATTTGGGCCGCGCCGTCGCCGTGACCACCAACTTCGTAGACGGCGTCTACGACCCGGCGCATCCCGACGAAGACCGCCGCACGCTCACCATCTACAATTCCCTGGGACAGGTGGCCGCGCGGGTGCAGCTTTCGGGCACACAACGCATCACCACCACCTACGCCTACGACGCGCTCGACCGCGTTATCACGACCACCAACGCCCTGGGGTACACCTCGGTCACGCACTACGACGACGCCGGGCGGCGCTCCGAGAGCATTGACGCGCTGGGCAACCGCACAACGTACACTTACGACGCCGTGGGGCAATTGCTTTACACGACCGACGCTCTTGGCGGGGTCACGACCTACAGCTATGATGCGCTGGGGCGGCAGGTGGAGATTGCGAATAGCGAATCGCGAATTACGAGGAATGAATATGATGACGCCGGGCGATTGGTGGGTGTCACGATGAATTACAGCGCTACCGGGCCGGCGGATAGCCGGACCAACCTGCGCACGACCTACGCCTATGACGCCCTGGGCCGCCGCACCGTGACCACCGACGCCACCGGCATTGCGACCTATTCCGCTTACGACGACGCCGGACGCCTGTACAGCGCGCAGGACGCGCTGGGACACACGACGGTTTACACGTATGATGCGCTGGGGCGGCAGGCGGAGATTGCGAATAGCGAATCGCGAATTACGAAGAATGAGTATGATGCGGCGGGGCGGGTGGTTGCCGTCACCGAGAATTATGTTCCCGGCGGGCCGGCGGATGGACAGACGAACCGGCGCACCGTCTACACTTACGACGCGGCGGGCAATTACACCCACGTCAGCGACCCGCTGAACCACACGACCGTTTACACTTATGACGGCGCAGGGCGGCTAATCGCGCAACAGGACGCCCTGGGTTACGTGACCGCCTACGCTTACGACGCTCTGGGCCGTCGCAGCGCCGTCGTCCGCCCTGACGCCGCCGGCGCGCAGACCACCGTCACGCACTACGACCTTCTCGGCCGGGCCGTCCGCGTGGACTACCCCGCCAGCGGCGCCGTCGCCGCCTTCAGCGTGGATCACGCCTACGATGCGCTGGGCCGCCGCACTGTCATGACCGAGACCGCCGGCCTGACCACCTGGAGCTACGACGCCCTGGGCCGCGTCCTGCGCATCAGCGATCCGTTCACCGGCGTCGTCGAGTACGGTTACGATACCCTCGGCAACCGCACGGCGCTCACCGTCACTGCGGCGGATAGCGAATTACGAATTGCGAATTACGAATTTGACGCGGTGAACCGTTTGGTGCGGGTAAGCGATTGGGCTACAGGCACGACCGCTTATGGGTACGACGCGGCAGGGCGCATCCTGACCGAGACCTTGCCCAACGGCGTTATGACCGCCTACGGCTATGACGGCGCGGGGCGACAGGTGAGCGCGCAACACCAGGGGATCACCGGAACGCTGGCGACCTACACCTACACCCTGGACGGGCTGGGGCGGCAAATCGGGGTTGACGAGCGACTGCGCACCGGCGCGGGACTGACCGCCACCGTCCGCGCCATCACCCACACCTTCGACGGTGCCGGGCGCCTGACGCACAGCGCTTATTCCACCGGCGAGAGCTTCGCCTACGAACACGACGCAACGGGCAACCGCACCGCCATCACCGCAGTCACGCCCCTGAGCGGTACCCTCGTCACCACCCAGAGCTACGACGCCGCCAACCGCCTGAGCGCGCGCAGCCGCAGCGACGGCCACAACTACCTCTACACCTGGTCGCAGCAGGGACAACTGCTGGCCGAATACACCCAGGGCATCCCGGCGCGCACCTTCGTCTATGATGGCGCCGGCCGGATGACCAAAGCCACCGTCTTCACCCTCACCACCGAATTCGCGTATAATGGACTTGGAGCGCGACTGGCGCTGAGCGTGGCCGGGCAAACCACGCGCTACACCCTGGACTACGCCGCCGGCAACCGTATCCTGGTCGAAACCACGCCCACCGAAACCGTCAGCTACCTCTACGGGCGCGACTGTCTCGGCGAGCAAAGAAACGATACCTGGCTATACTACCTGCACGATCTGACCGGCCACGTCCGCCAGGGCGCAGACGCGGGCGGCGCAGTCGCCGGCGCATGGCTCTTCGATCCCGACGGGACGGTGCTCGCAGGCCCGGACGGCCCGGTGAGCCATCTTATTTGCAGCGGCGTCTACGACCGCAGCACCGGTCTGATCTACCAGAACGGGCGCTACTTCGACCCCAGCCTGGGCATCTGGTTGGCGCTCACGCCGCTGATGGTCATCCAGGCGTGGAAGAAACGCCGGCGCGGCGGGTATCCCGCGTGGGTGTTGGTATTGGGATTTGGATTGCTGGCCGTGGGGACGCTGTCGGGATGTTGCACGCCCTGGTGGCATCTGCCGCCTTGCACCGACGGCGGCAGCGGTGGATTGGGGCCGGGGGACGGGACGCCGGGGATAGGGAACGGCGCGGGAACGCCAGGAACCGGCGACAATGGAACGCCTCCACCATCACCCTCGCCCTCGCCCTCACCCTCACCTCCACCGCCTACTCCCACTCCTCCCCATACGCCAAGCGGCGCGCCGCCAGATATGCCTCCACCTAATCTAGGTCCGTGTCCGTGTTCAGCACCACCCGATGGATGGGAATGGAAACTCGCGCCGGATAATCAAAAAGGTCTCCCATTTACGATTACCCACTACAACACTACAGTTGAAAGCCTCCATTCATCTCAAAGCGGAGCAGGAATCGAACTGCCGGGGCTTGACCTTTTGCGCCAAGTAAGCCCTGGTTTTGTCGAACAAGTCCGCATACAAGGTTCCGGATATCTCGACATGGGCGGTGAGGGCGATTACAACGGCTACATCAATTACACTGTAAGCACAGGCAGCTTCCGCCGCACAAACTGCCCGGAAACGGCTAATGGGTGTGCAATTGCACTCGAAACCGGCGCCACGTCGCAGAATGCGGATGATAGACGTGCAACAAAAATCGAAATAACTGGCGACAATCCTACCGGAAATGGCAGCGGTACTTTAATCTGCATTGAGAGTCTAAACAGAGAAATCCTTGTAAACGACACCGGTGGTGGTGTGGGGCAATACCAGATTGATGTATACTCGGGGCTTGAATCAAGCTCCACAGACATGAGTTTCCCTGGCAATCATCAATCCATGGTGTGGCGATTGGAGCGCAAGGAATTATGAACGCGTCCAATGCAACCACCAGGTGCAAGTTTATAGTGCTCGTTTGTTTACTGAGTTTTATACTTAGCGCTTGCGCTGCACCACCTACTTCGCCATTAACGACTGCTTCGCCTAGCGGAACTCTAACTTTCATCACAATGTGTTGCGAATGCAACAACGCCGACACAGCCCAGTTATCCTTTTCAGACAGGAAAGTAACCCCTATGTTTTCTGACCATTTCAATGATCATAGTCCAAATTGGTCGCCAGACGGACAGTGGTTAGGGCTGTTAGGCGTCTTTGTCTATGGCAAAACAGGGCAAGAAGGGCTGCGCGTGGTAAATAGAACATCACAAGAAATGCGTTGGATTGTTCAAGGCCGGCTTCAGCAATTTGCATGGTCCCCAGACTCTCAAAATCTGTTCTATCTCGACGAAAAAGGCGATTTGTATCGTTATACGTTTGCCGCCGGGCAAAGCGAATATCTCGCCAATGAAGTCGGATTCTTTTCTGTATCTGCAGATGGTCAGTGGCTTGGATTATCAAAACGCCATCCCGATCTTGAATATTTCACCTTCTACGTATTGGATCTTAGCCACAACACTCTGTCATGGGTGGTTGATGAGAAAAGCTCCGTACTTTGGGGAACGACCTCCGAATGGTCACCCATAGACAACAGAGTGGCAATTCTATGGACACACAAAAATTTCTCAAGAATTGCGGTCTACACAATGGATGAAAACACCTGGAAACTTAATGCCGAAACAAAGAGCGCACGCGAAACCTACCAACAAGATTATGGAGAGGATCTTCCAAGCGCCGAGTTTCTGAATATGAGATGGTCACCGGATGGACAACAATTATTTGTCATTCGCGCTGCTTCAGACGCGGCGCCAGGAGGCGAAATACTAGCTTTTGACGCGACGTTGTCAGATTACTCACGTTTGCCTTTCGAAACAAACATCACAAAACTTGTATGGCTGGATAATCAATGGTTAGCCTATGTTAAAGGTTATGAGAACAATGCCTGTTATGTGTCTTCAAGAGGAGAAATCTGGTTAGCGAATATGGAGACACTGGAAACCCGGAAATTGGTAACTGACACGCTGTCGTTTGAAGCGCCCGCTTGGCGCCCGTAGAATTCAATAGTAGATATCTCGCCTACCAGCATGATGCACACGACCTGACCGGCCACATCCGCCAGGGCGCAGACGTGAGCGGCGCAGTCGCCGGCGCGTGGCTCTTCGATCCCGACGGGACCGTGCTCGAAGGCCCGGACGGCCCGGTGAGCCACCTGATTTGCAGCGGCGTCTACGATCGCAGCACCGGCCTGATCTACCAGAACGGGCGCTACTTCGATCCGAGCCTTGGGATTTGGCTGGCGCTCACGCCGCTGATGGTCATCCAGGGGTGGAAGAAACGCCGGCGCGGCGGGTATCCCGCGTGGGTGTTGGTGTTGGGATTTGGGCTGCTGGCCGTGGGGACGTTGTCGGGATGTTGCTCGCCCTGGTGGCATCTGCCGCCTTGCACCGGCGGCGGCAGCGGCGGGCCGGGGCCGGGAACGGGCACGCCGGGAACCGGCGGTGATGGCACACCTCCGCCTTCTCCTTCGCCCACTCCATCTCCTTCACCTACACCTCCGCCGCCTACTCCTACGCCCACGCCAGGAAGTGGCGCGGATCCTGGAATATGGACCAATCCGCCGACACTGACGCCCGGCTCCGGCGGCGACGACATCGCCCGCATCACTCGTGAAGAAATCAATGCCGCCGGCGGCACGATGGAAGCATATTTACATCAGGAGGAAGATGCGGCGCTCCTCACACGTGTAGCAATGGCGGAGAGTAGTTTCAGCCAAGAGGATCGAGTGTATGTTATGTGGATCGTACGTCTGCGGATGGAGATTGCCTTTACTAGCCCACACGCAACCGAAGGTAATAAGACCTCTTTGAAAGAAGAGGTCTTCTTTGCCAATCAATTTACCAGTGTCACCGCTCTGTTTAGCGTGCTTGACCCCCGCCAGGCAGCTTTAGGTACTAACGGTAATGCTTATGCTTGCGGCGGATACCTCAACGGGGCAATCTACCCTTGCGACACATCGGGACTTGATGGAGTAGATCCTGATCCTGACGATCCAAACGCTACCGCGCTTGCTAATTGGCACAACACATACAATGACGCCCAGCAGATTTTGGCTGTTACTTCTACTGCGTTCCCAACTAGTTTCCCGGTGGAGCTACGGACAGGCGAATACGATAGCTTCCTCTGGAAAGGATCCAAAGAAGGCAAACAATTCTACGACAATGGTAATAAATATTTAAATAGAACAACAAGAGATACCGAATGGATTTGGTCCAAGTTGCCCACGCCATGAGAACAAAACACATGAAGACCTATATCAAATTCGCAAAGGTTCTGTCTTACTTCTTAATCGTTATGGCAATATTCGTCATGCCAGGAGGTTGCGCGCATTTTCAAGGTCGTCCGACAATCTACATCACTACATGGGAAGAAAATGCGTCTCAAATCTGGCGGTTCACAGAAACTGGTAATTCTGCATCCATGCTTCATGATATCAAAAAAAATCCAGAAAGAACGGTCAATGCAGTTTTCCCAACCAAGGAAGTGGAAAAACTGCAGGCTTATCTTGGTACATCCTCGCTCTCTCAACTATCACCTAGTCCAGGGATTGATCAAGGCGTGAAATTGTCTACCCAGGGCACGTTAGCCTGGAAAGAAGGAGATATGTATTGTGTTAATGACGCTGCCGGGTGTTTCGGTGTGGACAGAATCATAACCTTTAATCGGAATTCACAGGAAGTCAAAACTCTATTTGAAATACCCTGGCATACAGATAAGGAGGATGTTGTTTTCTCTGGGCAACTTGCTTGGTCACCTAATGGACGTTACCTGGCCACAATGGCCTGGGTTAGGAATCCGGTGCCCGCAACAATTAACCTTGCGCAAGCAGACACGGGTGAGATAACAGCAATCACCGCCACTATAGATTCCGATCCACCTCTAATATGGTCTCCTGATAGCGCATCAATGGCCTGGGTTCTTTCAGGTCACTACAGTCGCTCTGCAACTGGTAGCAAAATTCGGATTTACACACTCTCCACTGCCACACACAGAGACATTCAACTTGATGGATTGTGGATATGGGGATGGGATATGGACTGGTCACCGGACGGCAACTACATAGCGCTTTCCGCTGAAAACAAGGAGCAGACTACGTCAGGCGACAAAGATATCCAACTCTATCTGTTAGACCTCAAGACGGAACAAACACAGTTCATACCGGTAGCAGTAGACGGTATTTTAGAAAACCCGCGCTGGTCCCCTGACGGCAAATTCCTGGCCGCGGATTCCAGGCCAACAAACACGGACTTGTACAGGGCACTGTTAATCATTGCCCCCAATACCGGCGAGATTGTCACCCAATTGACCCAAGAACGCGCCGAGAGAATATGGCATTGGGATCGTGAGAGCAAGGAAATCTTAATCTTACTTGGGACTGGTCCCTATACCAAAAAACGTGAGGTAGGAATTTTCAACGTAGAGAATGGCGCACTGCGCATTCTGACGCTACCCAAGGAATTAGCTACGAAACAAATTAAGGACATAACCTGGTAAAGACCACGCCCACCGAAACCGTTAGCTACCTCTACGGGCGCGCGTGTCTCGGAGAGCAAAGAAACGATACCTGGCTATACTACCTGCACGATCTGACCGGCCACGTCCGCCAGGGCGCAGACGTGAGCGGCGCAGTCACCGGCGCGTGGCTCTTCGATCCCGACGGGACCGTGCTCGAAGGCCCGGACGGCCCGGTATCACACCTGATATGCAGCGGCGTCTACGATCGCAGCACCGGCCTGATCTATCAAAACGGGCGCTATTTCGACCCCAGTCTGGGGATTTGGTTAGCGCTCACGCCGCTGATGATCGTCCAGGCGTGGAAGAAACGCCGGCGCGGCGGGTATCCCGCGTGGGTGTTGGTATTGGGATTTGGATTGCTGGCCGTGGGGACGTTGTCGGGGTGTTGCTCGCCCTGGTGGCATCTGCCGCCTTGCACCGGCGGCGGAAGCGGCGGGCCAGGGCCAGGAACGGGCACGCCTCCGGGAACACCACCCGGCACCGGCACGCCGGGAACGGGCAACGGCGGCAGTGGGCCAGGAACCGGTACGCCTCCAGGAACTCCACCTGGGACGCCCCCAGGCGCCGGCACGCCGCCGGGAACACCAGGTGCTGGTAGTGGCGCGCCGCCTTATGGAGGACCAAAGGCACCCCCAAACACACCCGGAGCGCCGCCGACTCCACCACCGACACTGACGCCCGGTTCCGGCGGCGACAACGCGCCACCATCACCAACGCCTGATATTGTTACGGATGAAGATGTGATAGAGTCAACTCGCTCTGTGGTTGGCGAAGTTGGAAAAACAATACCTGATAATGACCAATTCGCAGTCGGGGGAATTCAAGTGGTAAGTTGGACATGGGGTGATGAGCCAAATCGAGACCGAGCATTGACAGCCATTAGTTGGGTTATCCGGAATCGTGTCGATTCCTCTCTAAATTTTCCTGGATGTGCAACGCTCGCCAATTGCGCCAGGAGTTCCGACTTTCAAGGCCGCGACCCGGGGTATTCGCCGAGTGACCATGAGAAAACCGTTGTGCGGCAAGCGTTGGAACGTCAAATCACCGACCCGACTAATGGCGCCGTCTTCTTCTACGACCTCACATTACCCGCACCAGGAGTTTACCTCGCTAAAATTGACAACCTCAATCAAATGAATTCAGCAGTTAAGGAGCAGATTCAACCGGCTCAAGCCGGATTTTACTTTATGAGCGCAGCGCAATGGTATGGATGGACGGAGACGCCGGAGCCATGAAAACTTTACAAAGGCTTAAAATAGGACTCCTCGCATTGCTAACTGTGGTTGGTGCATTTCTGAATGCCTGCCAAATGCCATTGACACAGGATTTGGAGAGGCAGCCCACAGAAGCCACTGGGTTCACTTATTCCACGACCCGTGGCGCAATATGGCGGGTTGATGTCAACGGACACCAAACGTTGCTATCGCCGGAAGACGGTATCCCCAAATGGCATTTGGAATGGTCTCCAACCCGCCGCTATTTAGCTTATGTGACACATGAATTCTCACAACTCCGTGAAGGAACACCCGATGGGTTGCCAACAGAATCAGGCAAAACAACCCTGGCTGTTATAGAAACTGGCAACAACACTCCTGAAAAACTAACCAAACCGGCCCACGCTATCCAGTACATTTGGGCCGATGATCACACGATCAGTTTTCAAATCACCGAGCAAATTACTCACGATCAAAAGCAACAGTGGCAATATTTTCGCACGAACCTTGAATCTGGAATTACCATTTCCATGACAAAGAGCGTGGAACTTTCTCCTACACCATCCCTCTCATCGCCCGATGGACAGTGGTCGCTATTGTTTGAGAGGAACGCAAAACAAACGTGTCTGTATCTCTGCGATGCGGTAGGGAACAAAGTCATCGCCCTGCACGAAACCGAAATGCACCAGGACATAGTCTCTCAATGGTCCCCAGATAGTCGTTATGTACTCTATCTAGGTTACACATTCCCAGGGTCAGATGATATTCACATATACGACACCGTGACCAAAGAAGAAACCCAGGTAACCAACTTCACCGAACAAGAGGAAAACTTCACACTATGGAATCCTCAATGGTCTCCAACGGGAGAGTGGGTGTTTTTCAATCTTGACACTGCGACTTATACTCAACAACCTTGCCTGATTAACATACCCACATATACCCTTCAGTGTTACGACATAATGCCCAAATCCGATCAATTCGTCTGGAGTACAGATGGACGTTATTTGGCTTTCCTTGCGCCACGAGGTGATAATCCGATTGATCTTTACGTTATTGACGCCAAGGAGAGGACTGTAAGTAATTTGACGCAAAATGGATGGGCAATTGTTGAAGACTGGATTGCTCCATAGCAAGGCAAAGATCAATCCAGTTTCAACCACACATCGCACGACTGCCGACAACCGCATCCTGGTCGAAACCACGCCCACCGAAACTGTCAGCTACCTCTACGGACGCAACTGTCTCGGCGAACAGCGCGACGACACCTGGCTATACTACCTGCACGACGGAACCGGCCACGTCCGCCAGGGCGCAGACGCGAACGGCGCAGTCAGCGGCGCGTGGCTCTTCGACCCCGACGGGACCGTGCTCGCAGGCCCGGACGGCCCGGTGAGCCATCTGATTTGTAGCCACCGGATCGGTATCGCGCCAGCCAATCCAAAGCGGCGAGACGCTGAAGTTCAACCGTTCCCTGAAATTTTTAGCAGGGCGGCGATTGCGGTTCCATGACCGCCGGGATGGTGCGGCACATCAAGCCGTTCGTTTCGAACCACGCCAGGGTGGCGCAGGCAAATTTTTCCAGGTGATTGGTCCCCGCCCGGCGGGTGAACACATCGTAACGCCGGCGGCGGATGTCGCGCAAGATCATGTGGTAGATGTGAAGACTGCTCATCACTCCCCAACGCCCGGTCGCCAGGCATGAAACGCCGTCGTAGGCATGTTGATAGTACGACTCGGTGCGCGCAATCTCAAATTGCAACAACGCGGCAAAGGCCGGCGAGACGTCTCCCCGGCTCAGTTCCGCTTCGGCGACGCCAAACCGCTGCATATCCTCCAACGGCAGATAGATGCGCCCGCGCGCCCAATCCTCCGCGATATCGCGCCAGAAGTTGCTCAGCTGCATTGCGGTCGCGAGGCTGTCGGCGTGGGAGAGCGCTTGCGCCAGGGTCTGCGGCGCGCGCACGCCCAGGATATGCGTCAGGGCGCGCCCCACCGGCAGCGCGCTCCCCTCGATGTAGTACAGCAAATCGGCAAAGGTGGGGAAGCGGGTGACGGTGAGGTCGTCCCGCATGGCGCGGAAATACGGGCGCATGGTTTCCGGCGGGATGCGGTACGTCAGGGCCGTGTGGAGGTAGGCGCGCATCACGGGATGGTCGGCGCGCCCCTGCGCGAAAGCGTCCCAGTAGCGCGTTTCCCAATCCTGGATGGCGGCCAGCGCCGAGTCAAACCCCGTCGCCGACACGTCCACCCGGTCGTCGCCCACCCGCATCAGCGCGTAGAGCGCCTCAACGTGCGGCAACTTGTCCGGCGGCAGCACCCGGCTGGCAAACGAGTAATTCTTGCTCGCGGCAAACATGATCTGGCGGCAGGCCGCGTAATCTGCCGCCAATTCAGGCGGTAGCTTACCCATGGCTTCCCCCCACGTCGCGCAAAATCCGTTCGGTGAGCAGCCGGGCCGAAATCAGCACCATCGGCATCCCAATGCCGGGGTAAGTGCCCTGACCAACGAAATACAATCCCCCAATGTCGCGAGCCTTGTTGTGCGGGCGGAAGTAGGACGATTGGAAGAAGCCGTGCGCCAGCGAGCCAAAGGCCGTGCCGTACACCGCGTTGGCGTCGCGCAGCCAATCCGTCGGGCGATACTCCCGCTCCCAGACGATGTGGCGGCGCAGGTCAGGATCTACGATGCGTTCCAGTCGGGTGAGCAGCTTGTCGCGGACGCGCGGCGCGGCGGCATCCCAATCCACCGTCCCCTGCAAGTTGGGCATCGGCGCGAGGACGTAGAGCAGGCTGTGGCCCGGCGGCGCCAGGCTCGGATCGGTGATAGTGGGATTGTTCAGATGGAAGGAAATGTCGTCGGGAATGGTATGCGTCCTGAAAATGGCGTCGAGATTGGCGCGGTAATCCTCGGCAAAGAAAAGCCCCTGGTGGCGCATCTGGGGATACTGCCGGTCCACGCCCAGAAAGAGGATATAGCCGGAACAGGCGTACTCCATGCGTTGGAGCCGCGCTTCGGAGTATTGCTTGCGGTAGGCCGCCGGGATCAACGTCTGGTAGGTGTAGGGCAGATCGGCGTTGGAGATGACCATGTCCGCGCGCAAGGTCTCCCCGGACTCCAGTTCGACGCCCACCGCGCGACCAGATTCAACAAGGATTTGGGCTACCGGCGCGTCGGTGCGCACTGCCACATCCCGCTCGCGCGCCAGGGTGAGCAGGTCTTCGATGAGGCTGTAGATGCCGCCCATCGGGAAATACATCCCGTAGACCAGATCGGCGTAGGTGATCAGGCTGTACATCGCCAGCGCCTTGAAGGGCGACAATCCCAAGAACATCGAATGAAACGAGAACGCTTTGCGCAGTTTATCGGTCTTGAAGAAGCCGGCAACCTGGTGGTAGAGCTGTTGGTACGCCTGCGTGCGCACCAGACGCAGCCCGGCGCGCGGGTTCGCCAGTTCCCATAAGTGATCGTAGTTGCGCTCGACGAATTCCATCGCCAGGTCATACTTCTGCGCCCCCGCGCCGACAAAGCGGAAGAGCCGCTCGGTCGCGCCCGGCTCGATGCGCTCCACTTCCGCCGACAGCCGCGCCATATTGCCGAACAAGTCGAGGCTCGTGTCGTCGTGGAAGTAGATGCGGTAGTTGGGATCGAGCGGCACAAAGCGCACGCGCTCGTCCAGGTTCAGCCCCAGGGAGCGGTACAGCTCGTCAAAGACGTACTTCATCACCAGGATAGTCGGCCCGGTATCGGCCCGGAAGCCGTTTTCTTCCAGAACGTTGCTGCGCCCGCCGGGGCGGGACTGCTTTTCGAGGACGGTCACGGCCAAGCCATGCTGTCGCAAACGCAAAGCGGCGGCCAATCCGCCCATACCTGCACCGATTATGATTGCCGATGTCATCATACCTCCACAATAATAACGAGTTCGAAAGTTGAGTTTAATGGGTAACTGCCATCTATGGTCGCAACGTTGTTACCGTCCGTCCAACAAAATGAGGCTCAACTTATGATTTTATCATAGAATTGATACAACAAGGGCATCATCTCAATAAAGAGAGGGAGAAGTGGCGGCCTGATCTACCAGAACGGGCGCTCTTCAGGTTGACATCCCCCAACCGCCGGTTATAATTTCCGCCACGGGGCAAGCGATCTTGCCCCGTTTTGTTGCCATCTTAAGTCCGAGGATACTACGTTGGAAAAACTTAAAACCTGGGCCAAAGAACACCCACAGGAATTTATTCGCTTCGTGAAGTTTTTGGTGGTCGGCACGATCGGCGCGATCGTTGACTTCGGCGTTCTCAATTTGCTGCTCGCTTCGATCACCCGCTTCATTAACGCGGGCGGATTGCTCTATGCCCCGCTGCGCGGACTCGGCATTCCCAGCTCGCCCGCGACCGCTTCCGCCATCACCGGGACCATCTCCTTCATTGCCGCCGTCATCAGCAACTTCCTCTGGAATCGCTACTGGGTCTACCCCGACTCGCGCAGCAAACCTCTGAAACGGCAGTTCGTGCAATTCTTTCTGGTCAATCTCGTCGGCATCCTCATTCGCGTTCCCATCCTCGTGTACACGCACCGACCGTTCACCCAACTGATCACTGCCATTTTGCCAAAATTTGCCGAACAGGCCGATCGCTGGGGCACCAATATGTCTATGGTCATGGCCGTCGGCATCGTCTTGCTGTGGAATTTTTTCATCAATCGCGTCTGGACTTACAACGACGTAAAGTGAATTCGTCTGAAAATAGCATTTAGCCGTTAGCTAGGAATTACCACTGAACGTGATGGGTGAAAAGGGGTGTTTGCGCGGGCGGGTACCCCCGCCCG
>DAOUFX010000096.1:0-3293 GCA_034429675.1 Anaerolineae bacterium
GGGCGGGGGTACCCCGCCCGCGAAAAACCCTCTCTTTACCCCCCGCGTGAGCGGGGTATTTTCAGAGGAGGACACCAAAAACGATGGACGACTTCATCATTCGTGACAGTGACATGCCCGCCGACGTCGAGAAACTGGTGGCGATGTGGCAGGCCAGCGACGATCAATGGCCCGGCACCCTCAGCCGGGGGGTTCCCATCACCCCACAATGGGTGACGGACATGTACACCGAGCTAAAGAAGCTCAATGTCTATGTGGCCGAAACCGCCGATCGTAGCCGCATCGTCGGCTACTGCTCCCTTTGCGAGCGCGAGGCGGAAAAGAACACCGCCTACCTCCCCACCCTCAACGTGCAGCCGGACTATCAAGGGTTAGGCCTGGGACGCCGCCTGGTACAACGTTGCGTAAACCGCTGCACCGAGATGGGCTTTCACCTGCTCGCCATCCACACATGGCCGGCCAATCTCAAATCAGTGCCCACCTACAAAAAATGCGGCTTCTTCTGGGTGCCGGACACCGGCGTCTACCTGCTCAACTTCATCCCCCCCATCCGCCAGCTGCCCTGCGCCCAGGATTACTTTGCGCGTCACGATTGGTATGCCACCTTCAAACGCGAGCTCACTCAAGCTGAGGACGACGAGCGCTGGGAAGGCATGAAAGTCTTCACGTACCGTTGGGAAGAAGACGGGGAAGCGTTGACCGTCTGGGCCGACCGTGAGGCGCAGCGCCTCACCGCCGTCGAGACCGACACTTTCTTCGCCGCCGCCATCGCCGACGATATCGAACCGGCAAAGGGAATGACCACGACGATGCGTTGGCGCGTGACCAACAAACAGGCGCATGCCGTCTCCGTCAACCTCGTCGCGTCCGGCAACACCCATCTCAAAATCGAGAAGCGCGCCGCCCTGGTGCTAGAGCCCGGCGCGACGCAGGAAATCACGGCAGAAGTGGAGATTGTCGCCGACGCGCCGGAATTACAACCGGGCAAGCCCATCCCAAACGTGCGCACGCTGTTCATCATCGAAGGCGAGGTCCTGGAACTCGGCACGGGGATGCGACCGCAGAAGGCGATCGAAATCGGCGCAGCACCGGCGCACGTCACGCTGTTTCCCGGCGTGGCCAAGACGGTGCACCTCCAACTACACAGCCGCCTCAAATGCGACGTAGACGCCGCCGTGCGACTGACCCCGGCGCCGGGACTGTCCACCGACTGGGCCGAACGCGCCGTCACCCTCCCCGCGCAGGGTCACGCCGGACTGCCGGTGACGCTGCGGGCGGAGGCCGGCGGGGTCTACCCGCTGCTGGCGACGGCCCACTTCGAGGGAGGCGCCGCACAGCCGGAACGACTCCCCATCTTCAGCCTGCCGTTTGGCAGCATCCTGGAAGATAGCGACGACAAAGAAACACGCCTGGAAAACGAATGGGTGCGCCTGATCATCGCCCGCAAAGGCGGAAGGATGACATTCACCGCGACGCACAGCGGGGCGCGATTTGCCTCCTACTACGAAACCATCGGGCCGCCCTTCTGGCCCTCGGAATTGCATGAAAAGCTGTACGATGTGGCGCTGCATCAGGGAGAGGATGGGCGTATCACCGCCGTTCACTCCGTCGCATCAATGGATCATCCCGGCATCGTCGTGAAGCGCACCGTCACGATGGGCGGCGGCCCGCTGATCGAGATCAACCACACCCTGGGCAATAGCGGCGCGACGCCGCACGAATTGCAACTGTCCCGTGAGATGTCTTTCTGGCAGGACGGCCTCATCACGATGACGCTACCGTTGCAGGGCGGCATCGTGGAGGGCCGTTTTAGCGAGATAGCCGGGCGCACCGGAGACATCCCGGAGCAGCCGGAGGCATTCGCCGAACGCTGGGCGGCGTATAAAACGGCAGACGGAACCATGGGCGTTCTTTGGGATGAGTTGTGCGTCAAGATTCAACCGATGGGATATATCGAGATGCTCTCGCCCCCGTTGGCCTGCGCCCCGCAACAATGGACGCCCGCCGGGCAGACGCGGCTCTACTTTGGCCCCGGCGACTGGCGCACCGTGCGCGCTCACGCCCGCCGCCTGAGCGGAGCGGACACCATCCCCGAACCGCTCCCGGCCGCGGCGCGCAAATTCCAGGATGCGCGATTGGAACCGGCCCCGCTCCTGGCCCTGGACGACGGCGTGACGGCCAACTTCACGGTGGACAACTTGCGCGGGCAACAGCTGGAAGGGCAGGCGCGATTGACGTTGCCCGCCGGGCTCAGCGCCGACCGCACAACCTTTGCCCTCGACGGCGTGACCCTGACGCAGCCCCTCCATGCGCCCGTCGCCCTGACTCTGCCGCCGGTCGCCGCAGCCTACGAAGGCGACGTCCTTCTCGAAACGCGCCTCTTTGATCAGCACATCCCCGTCCCCATCATCCGCCTGGGAGATCGCGCGGAGGTCGCCGTGACCGAGCGCGATGGGGCGTTCTACGTGGACAACGGGCGCACGCGCTTCGGCATCGCACCAAAGTTCGGCGCGGCCCTGTTCCAATGGGAAGAGAACGGCGTCAATCACGCGCGTTCGCCCTACCCCGACCCCGGTATGTTCAGTTGGATGAACCCCTGGTATGGCGGCATCATGCCCTGCGCCATGCCAACGAGTGAGCAAGGATTCCCCGGAAAATTGCATGCCGGCATTCTCAGCGGTGTCATCGTAGACATGCCCGACGATCGCGGCATCCCCTGGCGCGGCGTGCGCGCCAGCAGTGTGCTGCAAACAGAGGAGCTTCGCGGGCTGGTCGCAGAAGTGGACTATCTGACCGTGGGGCATAGCAATGTGCTCAAAGTCATCTGCCGCGCGCGCAATCTCACCACGGCCTGGCGCGCCTTCAATTTTCACCTGCTTTCTTTCTGGCAGCCCGACGGGACAAGCGAGCACAACCGGTTGCGCAGCGCAGCCCTTGAGCGCAAACCCAATCCGTGGGGGAATTGGGCCGGGACGAAGCATTGGGTCGCCGTTGCCAACGAACAAACCGGGCGCACCCTCATCCAGGTCAGCCCCTATCCTGTCACCTGGCACATTGATTGGGGGGACGTTGGCGGGCACATGGCCTGTCTCAATTTTATGGACACGCCGCCGGAAGGCACGCTGGAGCGCGTCTTCTACTTTGCGCTCTGCCCCACCTGGGACGAAGCACAACGCTACATTGCTTTAAAAGGAATTCCTCTTTAACTGGCGTTCACCAGCGATTGGATGAAAATCGCGGTCTACGTGTCAGAGACATAAAGGGGGTTTTTCGCGGGCGGGTACCCCCGCCCG
>DAOUFX010000097.1:0-6861 GCA_034429675.1 Anaerolineae bacterium
AGCAGACTCGCCCGCGAAAACCCTCCAAAGTTCTTTAACTTTCAACTTTTAACTTTCAACTACTTTCAGAGGAGGTGATATCCACACTCAAATGAACCCTTCCCAATATCCAAATTTCGATTTCTAATTTCTAAGTCCGATACACTAAGGAGGTCCCAAAATGTCCAAATACATAGCCAAGCCTTTATGGCGACGCTGCTTATCGGCCATCACTATTTTTGTGATGGTATTTGGAATGTTCCAATTTTCCCCGCCGCAGGCTGTCCTGGCGGCCACTCAAACGTTGGGCGGCGACGCGGTGGATGGCAACCTGCGCGTCGAGGTCTATGACGAAGGCAGTATCGGCCTCTTCCGCTACGACGCTGCAAACACGCAATGGGAGACGCTGGTCTATAATGGGCAGGATGCAGGCACCGCGGAGAATCCCAACAAGAACTCGCGCCTGCAATATACCGGCAACGGCTACTATTTCGGCTGGCCGGATGGCTCTGCTTCTAACCCTACCGATTCCCAGGCCACAGCCGTCAGTAACACTAAAGTCGGCGATACCGTCGTCTCGGTGTTCACCGCCGGCAGCACGCGCGTCACGCAGACCGTGAGCTACAGCAATGGCGACGACTTCATCCGCTACGACTGGGCCATCCAAAACACCGGCGGCAGCGCGCTCAGCGGTCTGCGCTTCTTCAACGGGATGGACACCTGCCTGGGAATGACTGACTACTACTGCGAGCCTACGTCCGACACCGGCGCGGGGCTGTGGCTCCCCGCCGCCCGCGCCGTCGGCGCGCGCCACGTCAGCGGCAGCACCGAAACCCGCTTCTACCTGCAAGGTGTCACCGCGCCGGAGAATTATGATAGTCTGGCCTATTTTGATATGTGGGATCACATGCAAGGCGGTGCGCTCACCGATGGCCTGAACACCGCCACCGATACCGACAACGGCTACGCGCTGGAATGGCGGCAGGCCAGCCTGGCCGCCGGCGACGTCTGGACGATCACGGCCTACGAGCGCTTCAGCATCGCCGCCTTCGATTCGGTCTTCGTCGTCGCCCCGCCGCTCACCGAAATCGAGCAGGGCGCGTCCGGCGACCTGGTCTACACCCTCACCAACGACGACACGGCGGACGTGAGCGTGGCCCTCTCGGTCAGCAAAGACCAGCCCACCTGGACGGCGACGCTCCAGGGGGCGACGACGCTCACCGTGCCGGCCAGCAGCTCGATCACCGTCACGGTGCAGGTGGATGTCCCGGCAAGCGCAGCCATCGGCGCGACCGGCGCCATCACCCTCACCGCCGATGGCCCCGCTGCGGGCGTCTCCGCCGACGCGGGGAACGTCCTGGTGACAGAGGTCCCCGTCGTCAACTACACCCTCACCACCCACACCGTCGGCGCCGGTTCGGTGACCAAGGATCCCGACCAGGCCACTTACCTGGCCGGCACGGTGGTCACCCTGACGGCCACAGCAGTCGCCACCACCACCTTCTCCGGCTGGATGGGCGACTGCGCGGGGTCGGGTGACTGCGTCCTGACGATGGACGACGACAAAGAAGTGTGGGCCGTCTTCACCGCCGCATCCGAATGGGCGCCCATTGTCGAGCCGTTCCAATGCAGCGCGTCCGGCGATTGGTTGCTGTTTGACAACGCCGAATTTACCGGCGACGGCGACCCCGACCCGGACTGCGAGGGCTGGCTGCGGCTGACGGCGGCGGTGAACGATCAAAGCGGCGTGGCCATCTATGACGTGCCGATTCCCAACGGGGATGGATTTGTGGCGACCTTCCAATACGCTACCTACGGCGCCACCGTCGGCAGCGCGGATGGCTTTTCGTTCTTCCTGATTGACGGCGCTACCGCCGCGCCCACCGCCGGCGCGAACGGCGGCTCGTTGGGCTATTCCTTTTATAGCAGCAACCCCGGCGTCACCAATGGGTACGTGGGAATCGGGGTTGACGAATATGGCAACTTTAGCACTCCTAGCTTTGGCACCGGCGGCCCAGGGTTTCAGCCCCAGAGTGTCGCCATACGCGGGTCAGGCAGTCTTTTGAGCGGCTTTAACTATCTGACCGGGGTTTCTGTTGCGCCCTACACCATAGACGGTGTAGATCGCGCCAATGCCCGCTGGGTGCGCATGTTTGTGGTCAACAACCGCATCACGGTGCAGATGGACTTTGGCGCCGGCTGGCAAACCCTCATCAACAGTTACAACCTGACCACCGCGCCGGGGCAGAGCGAACTGCCCGACACCTTCAAGATCGGCTTCGGCGCCGCCACCGGCGGTCAGAACAACTATCACGAAATCCGTAACCTGACGGTCGCCAAGGCGGCCAGGCTGGATGTCGCCGAAATCGCCAACCGGACGGCGGCGGTGCCGGGCGATAGCGCGGTCTTTACGGCCACGATCACCAATGACGACCAGAATGACGTGCTCAACGCCGTCGTGACGGCCCCCGTGCCGGCGCGCTTGAGCAACGCCACCTGGACCTGTACCGCGTCCGCTGACGCAGTCTGCGGCGCGCCCGACGGGACAGGCGCGATCAGCCATACCGTGGTCATGCTCAAGAACAGCACGCTCACCTACACCATCCATGCCGTGGTCACCGGCGCGCCGGGTCCCCTGACCCACACGACGAGCATCGAGCCGCCGCCGGCCTACATCAACCTGGGCGACGGGCGCTACAGCGTCGGGATCACCATTCCGCCCGCGTTGCAGGTCACTGATGCCACGGGGTTTGTGGGCGACACCGATCCCGTCGTCGTCGCGCCGACGCTGGTGATCACACGCGGCACGGCAGACACGCTGGCCGCCGCGCGGGTGCGCATCGCCGACAACTTTGACAGCGGCGATGACGAGCTGGGCATCGAAGGAGAGAGCGGATCGAGCGGCAGCATCGGCGCCATCGCCTGGAACTATGACGGGACGACCGGTGTGATGACCCTGAACGGGACGGACACCATCACCAATTACCAGGCCGCGCTGCGCACCGTGACCTTCTACAGCGCGATGGATCCCACCGAGGACGTCACGCGCACGGTCGAGTTTGGGCTGGGCGCGTCCCTGGCCTTCGCCGGCACCGGCCACTTCTACGAACGGGTCCCCGGCGCGATCAACCGGAATACCGCCCTGACCGAGGCGGCGGCGCGCTCGTACTTCGGACTGCAAGGCTACCTGGCCACCGTCACGTCCGATGCCGAACGCCGCTTCGTAGGCGACAAGGTCGCGGATGCCACGCTCTGGCTCGGCGGGCAAGGACAGGCGATCGGCGGTGAAGGCTATCGCTGGGTGACCGGCCCCGAAGGACTGGAAAACGGCGGCGCCGGGCGCCTCTTCTGGGTTCCTGCCTGCGGCACCGGTACACAAGGCATCTGCGCCAATACCGGCGAGTACAACTACTGGCAAGCCGTAGAACCCAATGCCAATAGCCTCCAATATGTCTGGATGGGGTATCAGGCTGCCGAATACTGGGACGACACGGTCGCTACCAATATCAGTACGGTGAACGGCGGCTATCTGGTGGAATACGGCGGCATGCCCAACGACCCGGTGCTGCAAATCACCGGCGCGACGCTGGTCACCATCGTCTCCTCCATCGCCGACTCGGACGGCGACGGCATCAGCAACATCACCGAACTCGACGCGGGAACCGATCCCTTCGACGAGACCGACAACGACACCGTGGCGGAGAAAGTCCAGACGCTCGTGGACGCCAGCGACGATCCCGCCGACGGCGCCCCCATTCCCACCGACCTCATCAACACCGGCCTGACGGACGTGATCACCGACAGTATGGCCGCCTACGAAGTCGGCTTCACCGATCCCACTGCGTTGGGTCTGCCGCCCTTCAGCGCGCCGCCCACCCTGGCCGAACTGCAAGCCGTCATTGACGCCATCAACCAGACCTCCGACTCGGACGGCGACGGCATCAGCGACGCCACCGAACTCGACGCCGGCACCGATCCCTTCGACGGGACCGACAACGCCACCGTCGAGGAGAAAGTCCAGACGCTCGTGGACGCCAGCGACAATCCCGCTGATGGCGCTCCCACCCTGCAAGACCTCGCCAACACCGGACTCACGAATGTGATCACCGGCAACTTGGGCGCGTATGAGGTCGGCTTCACCGATCCCACCGCGCTGGGCCTGCCGCCCTTCAGCGCGCCGCCTACTCAGGCCGAACTGCAAGCTGTGATTGACGCCGTGAACCAGGCGAGCGATTCGGACAACGACGGCATCAGCGACGCCACCGAGCTCGACGCAGGCACCGATCCCTTCGACGGGACCGACAACGACACCGTCGAGGAGAAAGTCCAGACGCTCGTGGACGCCAGCGACGATCCTGCCGACGGCGCGCCCACTCCAACCGACCTCATCAACACCGGCCTTACCGGCGTGATTACCGCCAGCATGGCCGCCTACGAAGTCGGTTTCACCGATCCTACTGCGTTGGGCCTGCCGGCCTTCAGCGCGCCGCCCACGCTGGCCGAGTTGCAGGCCGTCATTGACGCGGTCAACGCTCAGGACTCGGATGGCGACGGCATCAGCGACGCCACCGAACTCGACGCCGGCACCAACCCCAACGATGGCACCGACAACGACACCATCGCGGAGAAAGTCCAGACGCTCGTGGATGCCAGCGACAATCCTGCCGACGGCGCTCCTACCATGCAAGACCTCATCAACACCGGACTAACGGATGTGATCACCAGCAACCTGAGCGCGTATGAGGTCGGCTTCACCGATCCCACCGCGCTGGGCTTGCCGCCCTTCAGCGCGCCGCCTACCCAGGCCGAACTGCAAGCCGTGATTGACGCAGTCAACCGGACCCACGACAGCGACGGCGACGGCGTCCCCGACGCGATTGAGGTCAAATACGGCACGGATCCGACGGACGGCGACGACCCCTGGGGCGACGATCCGAACGAGACCACCGATCCGACCGCCGATGACGACGGCGACGGGGTACCCAACGCCTGGGAGCGCATCCTCGGCACCGATCCCAACGATCCCGACTCCGACAGCACGCGCACCACGCCGGACGAG
Organism: Anaerolineae bacterium; assembly: GCA_034429675.1. GTDB lineage: Bacteria > Chloroflexota > Anaerolineae > B4-G1 > SLSP01 > JAKQHY01. Next base: position 5,039 of record DAOUFX010000097.1, read on the forward strand.
AACAACAACGGCACCGGCGACGCCGACGAGGACTTCGACGGCGACGGCGTGCCCAACGGCATCGAGATCGCCTACGGCACCGACCCGCTCGATCCCAATGACCCGGCCAGCAATCCCACCGCCGATGACGACGGCGACGGCGTGACCAACGCCTGGGAGGCCATCCTCGGCACCGACCCCAACGATCCCGACTCCGACAGCTCGCTCACCACGCCGGACGCGAACTACAACGGCACCGGCGATGCGGATGAGGACTTCGACGGCGACGGCGTGCCCAACGGCATCGAGATCGCGCACGGCACCGACCCGCTCGATCCCAATGACCCGGCCGCGAACCCCACCGCTGATGACGACGGCGACGGCGTCACCAACGCCTGGGAAGCCATCCTCGGCACCGATCCCAACGATCCCGATTCCGACAGCAGCCACACTACGCCGAATGAGAACGACAACGGCACGGGTGACGCCGACGAGGATTTCGACGGCGACGGCATCTCCAACGGCGATGAAATTGCCCAGGGCAGCGACCCGCTCAATCCCAACGATCCGATTCAATACACTCTCACCATCGCCACAACGGGCGATGGCAGCGGGGTGGTAACGCCCACCATCGGCGCGCATCCATACGTCAGCGGCACAGTAGTTCAGCTCGAAGCGACGCCCAACACCGGGTCACTCTTCAGCGGTTGGAGCGGCGACGCCGACTGCACGGATGCTTCCGTCACGATGGATGGAAACAAGATGTGTACGGCCACCTTCGCCCTAATCCCCATCGTTTCTAACACTCTCAGCATCGCCACAACGGGCGATGGCGGCGGGGTGGTAACGCCCACTATCGGGGCGCATCCATACGTCAGCGGCACAGTAGTTCAGCTCGAAGCGACGCCCAACACCGGGTCAATCTTCAGCGGTTGGAGTGGCGACGCCGACTGCGCGGATGCTTCCGTCACGATGGATGGAAACAAGATGTGTACGGCCACCTTCCTGCTGCAAGGCATCAACCATTCGCCGCAGGCGATGAATGACGAGCAACCGGTGCCGGAAGGCATCGGCACCACGCTGGCGGTGTTGGCAAACGACAGCGACCCGGACGGCGACGTTCTCACCATCACTCAGGTTAGCGCGCCAGCGCACGGCGTCGCCACGACCGATGGCGCGACCATCATCTATACCCCGACGACGGAATTCCTCGGCACAGATACCTTCATCTACACCATCAGCGACGGCGAACTGGTAGACAGCGCGCAAGTCACGGTGACGGTCTCGCCGGTGGCAGACCTGTCCGTCGAACAGACCCGTGAAGCCATCATGGGCGGGCTCAAGTTCACCATCGTCGCCCGCAACCTCGGCCCGCGACCGGCTAACGGCGCCGTCATCTCCGACGTCTTCCCATCGGTGCTCACCAACATCAATTGGACCTGTGAGAGCGCCGGAGGCGCGGCATGCCCCAACGCCAGCGGCAGCGGCGACATCCAGGATACGCTGAGCACCTTCCCGTCCGGCGGCGTCGTCACCTACACCGTCACCACGCTCATTGGTGAAGGCGGCATCGCATTCAACACGGTGAACATTACGCCCCCAGCAGGCGTAATGGACATAGTCATGAGCAACAACACGGCCAGCGTCCCGACCATCTATCTGGTCGAGCTGTCTGTCATCTTCAGAGACTACACACCCTAAACCACACTGAGCCTTTGTGTAGAAAAAATCACGTCCCCGGCGGGTACCCGCCGGGGACGTGATCTGTGGGGGACGCGCAACACCGTCTGCCACGCCTGACAAAAGAGTATAGTCTTGCCGACTATACTTTTCTTATACTTTTT
>DAOUFX010000098.1:0-4756 GCA_034429675.1 Anaerolineae bacterium
AGCAGACTCGCCCGCGAAAACCCCCGATTTAAATGCGGCGCTCATATTTGCCAACTTGCAACTTGTAACTTACAACTAATCTTCAAAGGAAACACTATGCACCCAATCCATTATGACCTGCACCTTGAACCCGACCTGCAAACCTTCACCTGTCCGGGCCGCGTGACCATTTCGATTGAGACGAAAACGCCGGCAGACACCGTCGTTCTCAATGCCAACGACCTGGAAGTATCCGAATGCACGCTCAAACAAGGCCGCGCCGATGTTCCATGCGCCTTCAGTCTGGAGCCGGAAGCGCAAACGTTGACGGTGACACTGCCGTCGCCGCAAACCGGCGCGTTCAACCTCACCCTGGCCTTCACTGCCAAAATCAACGATCTGCTAATAGGGCTGTACCGCAGCCGCTACCAGCACGAGGATCAGGAGAAATACCTCGCCGCGACCCAATTTGAGGAACGCGAGGCCCGCCGTGTCTTCCCCTGCTTCGACGAACCGGCGCAAAAAGCCACCTTCGACGTTTCGTTCCTGATTGACGACAACCTCACCGGCCTCGCCAATACCGTCGTGGTCAGCGAGACCCCGCAGTCCGGCGGCAAAAAACTGTTGCGTTTCGCCCGCACCCCCCGGATGTGCACCTACCTCCTCTTCTTCGGCGTGGGCGATTTCGAGATCATTGACGACGGGCAGACCGATCCCCACGTGCGCGTCATCACCACGCCCGGCAAGACGCAATACGGCGGCTTCGCGCTGGATTGGGGACGCAAGTCGCTGGAATTCGGCGGCGCTTACACGGGCATCCCCTTCCCCCTCACCCAATGCGACTACATCGCCGTGCCGGATTTCGCCTTCGGCGCGATGGAGAACTACGGCGCGATTACCTTCCGCGAGAACGCCATGTTGGTCTATCCCGACGCCACTTCGCAGCAACAACAGGTGCAGATCGCCAAAGTGATCGCTCACGAAACCGCCCACATGTGGTTCGGCGACCTCGTCAGCCCCGATCAATGGAAATACATCTGGCTGAACGAATCGTTCGCTACCTACTTCAATTTCGTCATCCCCGACCATTACCAGCCGGAATGGCGGCTCTGGGATGAATTCTACACGGACACGGTACTGCCCGGCATGGAACGCGACGAGTTGCAAAACACCGTTCCCATCGAGCTGCCCGAAGGCGAGGAAGTCAACATTGACGCCTCCAGCGCCCCGATCATCTACAACAAAGGCGCCGCCGTCATCCGCATGCTGGCGACGTACCTGGGCGAGGCGCGACTCAAACAGGGCATCACCCATTTCCTGGATCGCTACCGGTTCGCCTGTGCCAACTCGGCGCAGTACTGGAAAGCCTTTGAGGAAGCGACCGGCGAACCGGTGAGTGAGTTCGCCGCCTCGCGGGTCTATCAGCCGGGGTATCCGCTGGTCTCCGTTCGCCGTGACGGCGACACGCTGCGCCTCAGCCAGGAACGCTTCATTGTCTCCGGTGGACACAGCGACCAGCGTTGGATCATTCCCATGGAGATTGCGCTTTACTTCGCCGACGGACGCCAGAAAATACTCAAACACACACTGAGTACCGTAGAGGGGACGCTCAAATTGCCCGCAGGGGTGGAAGCATACAAATTCAATGCCGGGCAATGCGGCTTCTATCGGGTCAAATACCCGGCGGAGAGCCTGGCGGCGCTGGGGCGGCGTATTGCGGAGCAGCAGCTGTCCCCCGCCGACAGCTGTGGCGTCGAAAACGATCTCTTTGCGCTGGTCAAGCGCGGGGACTACAGCGTCCTGGAATATCTGAACTTCGTCAAAGCCGCTTTCGTCAATGAGGACCGCTATCTGCCCCTCAACGGCCTGGCCGCCAACATGCGGTTCTTGCACCTCGTGGCCTCAGGCCAACGCGAACGCATCAGCGCCATCGGGCGCGCGATCTTCGAGAAAGCGCTGCTGACGATGGGTCTGGCGCCCCAACCGGACGACAATCTTCACACGGCCACCCTGCGCGATACGCTGCTTTGGTCCGCCTTCACCTTTGGCTCCGAAGAAGCCGCTGCCTTTGGCGAGGAGCAGTTCAGAGCCGCTATCGCCGGCGAGAATGTCCCCGCCGACATTCTCAGAAGCGTCTTCAGAATCGGCGCCGTCACCCACGGCGCCGCCGCCGATACCTATTTCCGCGCCACCCTGAACGAAGATCAGGCGCCCGAAATCAAAAAGGTCATCGCGCTCATCGCGCTTGGCGGCCTCACCGACCTGGACAAACTGCGCAGCGCGCTCGATTTGAACTTCAGCGAAGTGCCGCGGAAAAACCGTTCGTATCTCGTCAGCGCGATCGCCATCAACCCGCTGGCGACCGACTTTCTGTGGAATTGGATCACCGGCCACCGGGACGATCTGCAGACGCTGCATCCTTCACACCTGGGGACGGTGCTCGGCAACTGCATCCCGGTCTGCGGGCGGGAGCGAACCGAGGCGGCGCGGGCCTACCTCGACGAAATCGCCGCCGCCCACCCCAGCCAACGCCCCGTCGCCGCAATGACCGGAGAGATGTTAGAAGTTTATGCGCGTCTGGCAAAGAGCTAGAAGTTACAAGTTTTCGAGTTGAAAGTTGTCAACAGCAAGAAGCAGGAACCACGACGTTTCCTGCTTCTTGTTTCCGGTTTCTTGCCCCTTTCAAAGCCATCCACGTTGCGCCGCCGCCGCAATCGCTGCGGCGCGCGAATCCACGCCGAGTTTGTTGTAAATCGCCGTCAGGTGCGCCTTGACCGTGCGCTCGGTCACGCCCAACTGCGCGGCGATCTCTTTGCTGCGCTCGCCACGCGCCACGGCCTGCAGAACTTCGCGCTCGCGGTCGGTCAAGGATAAAGGCTCGTCCGACCTCACAGACGCCGGTTCTTTGTGCGACAACACCTTCGCCAACACCTCCGGGCGGAGCAAGGTCTCGCCGCGCGCGGCGGCGCGGATGGTGTTGAAAAGCGCCTCGCGCCCTGTATCCTTCAGCAAATAACCACGAGCCCCCGCCCGCAGGCCCCGCGACATCAAATCGTCTTCGTTGTAAGTCGTCAGGATCACCACGGCGACGCGCGGCTGCTCGACGCGCAAGCGCTCGATGGCCGTCAGGCCATCCATACCGGGCATCCGCAGATCCATCAAGACCACGTCCGGCTGCAATTCGGCGGCCAGACGCAACGCCTCGGCCCCGTCGCCCGCCTCGCCCACCAGCGCGAAGTCATCCGCCGTTTCCAAAATCAAGCGCAGCCCCTCGCGGACGATCAGATGATCGTCCGCGATGAGAATGCGAATAGAAGCTGTTTCCGTCATAGCGTCACCACCACTCGTGCGCCCGCTCCAGGCGCGCTTTTGACATCCAACGTCCCGCCCGCAAGGCGCGCGCGTTCGCGCATCCCCAACAACCCGTAATGCCCCGGCCGGCCCAACGCGGCGACCGGATCAAACCCCACGCCGTCGTCGCCGACCTCGATGACGATCGCGCCCTCCGAACCGGTGGCCTTGACCCAGGCCTGGGTCGCCTGCGCGTGACGGGCGACGTTGGTCAGGCACTCGGACACGATGCGCTGCACGTGTTCGGATAACGTATCGGACAATGCATCGGGCAACGTGAAATCAAAAGCGCAGGGAATGCCCGTGGCGTCGGTAAAGCGCGTAGTCTCGCAGCGCAACGCCTCGACCAGGTCGGGAGGCGACGAAGCGACACGCAAATCATCAATGGCGCGGCGAGCGTCGGCGAGCGTGGCCCGGGCGCGAGACATCGCCTGCTGTACGATGCCCTGCGCCCGTTCGGCGCGCCCCTGGGCCAGATGCGAATCCGCCGCCTCCAACTGCAAAATCAGCCCGGCGACGCCCTGCGCCAACGTGTCATGGAGCTCGCGGGCCATCCGCTGCCGTTCGGCGACCAATGTCAATGCCTCAACCTGACCGGCATAGTCGGAAAGCTCTCGATGCGCCGTCTCCAACTCGCGCAACAACGCCTGCGCCCGGTCGCGCGCCTCCACCTGCCGCAAATAGAGCACCACGTAAATAACCACAAAAAGAATCAACGGTGGAGCGGACATCAACCAAAGAGGAAGAGCTGAAAAGCCCAAATTGATCACCAAATTGAACGTCGCCAATGCCAGCCAGATGACAATGCCCCACGCCACCCGGCGTCTTTCGCGCAACATCCCCACCGCGATACCGAGCAATGAAGGATACAAACTCACAATACTGGCAAAATCGCGCAAAAACTGTGTGAGAATGAAAACCAGGAGCGTCTGCACGGCCAGATAACCGAGCGTCCGGCGGAATGTCTTCGCAAAGCGCGCCGCGACCCAGTAGAGCGCGATGTGCAACACCATCAACGCCACAAACGGAATCGCGCAAATCGGAGCGCGCAATGCAGGGATGGCGCGCAGCTCAACCACCATCACAGCGCCGAGCACCAGCGTCACAATCACAAAAAACAGCCGCGACTCGCGCACATCCTCGTCAGGGGGCGGCGGCGCGCCCCACAATTTCTTCCATAAATGCAATAAACCCATCATCACACCATTGTATCCCTCTTACGCGCTTATGCCATCGGGCGAACGTACACTGTACGAAAGGGAAGCAGCGCAAGTCCTGAAAGAACGATGGCAAAGCGAGACAACGAAGCTAAACTGGAACCATTAAACGGGGGTTGTTCGTGCCGTGGTACCCGCACAAACAAACATCCCTTTTCACCCTGCGCGATGGCAGAGGCTAAAAGGAAGGTGTTTTTCGCACACGGGGT
>DAOUFX010000099.1:0-12504 GCA_034429675.1 Anaerolineae bacterium
GGGCGGGCTCCACCCACCCCCAAACCGCCACTTCTTCCCTTTTTATTGAGACGATGCCGTTATTTTCTGCTGGAGGAGATCGGTAATAATTGAGCAAAAACGCCCGAAAGAGAAACCCGCATAGGTTCCAGAACGGCGCGTAGACTCAGAACTCGACCTCGCAATTGCCGGGAAAGACTTTCCCGGCAATTGTTTTCATGGAAGTTCAGGGCGCCTTCATCCACCCACGCATCCCATTCAAAATCCACAGCAAGTAAAAAGGTTGCCGGTTTAAGTGATTCTGGTATCATAACAACGTGGAGGCCAAACGCACACTATGACACGCACTATCGCAGCACTCGTAAAAACCATGCGGCCCAAACAGTGGGTCAAAAATGTAGTCCTTTTTGCAGCTCTAGTCTTTGATAAGAAACTGACGCAATGGCATTATGTCTGGCAAGCAACTATTGGATTCCTGCTGTTTATCCTTATCTCAGGCGTCGTTTACATCATCAACGATCTCGTAGATATCGAGAAGGATCGGCAACACCCCAAAAAGCGCAAACGTCCACTGGCGACCGGCGATCTCTCGCCCAAAGTGGCTTTTGCAGCGGCCATCGTTCTCACCGTTAGCGCGCTTGGAGCGGCCTTCTGGCTTTCCCCGCTCTTTGCCTTGATTCTTTTGGCCTACCTGGTCTTGCAGATGGTCTACTCCCTCTACCTTAAAAATGCCGTTTTGCTGGATGTATTGACCCTGGCGATGGGATTCGTATTGCGTGTCGCCGGTGGAGCCGTGTTGGTGGCGGCTGAGCGATTCTCGCCGTGGTTGTTCATCTGCACCACTCTGGGCGGGCTCTTCCTCGGATTCGGCAAACGGCGCGGAGAACTGGTGTTGTTGGGGCAAAAAGCGGAAAATCATCGCGCCATTCTCAAGGAATACAGCCTGCCTTTTCTGGACCAATTGCTTGGCATCATCACCTCCGCCCTCATCCTGGCATACGCCTTCTACACGTTCTCAGCGCCTAACCTTCCCCAAAACTATACGATGATGTTGACTATCCCTTTCGCCATCTATGGACTCTTTCGTTATTTGTATCTCATCCAGATGAAGAATCTCACCCTGGCCCCCGATGAAGTCCTGTGGACCGATCGCCCAATGCAGATCACCATCATCTTGCTGGGAATTACCGCCGCAGGCATTCTTTATCTGGGACAGAACTGAAATAACGGGAACTATGACAACCATCACACATTCAGCGCCGGGAAAAATCATCTTGTGCGGCGAGCACAGTGTCGTCTACGGACGACCGGCCATCGCAGTGCCGGTCAGCGATCTGCGCGCGTATGCTGAAGTGCGCGAGGGTTCGTCGGGAACGGGGCTGGTTCTGCGTTCGCTAGATTTGCGGCAGGAAATCGCGTTAAAAAACGCGGGCCAGGAACACACGCTGGGGCGAGCCTCGCGCCTGGTTTTGCAGTATCTCAATGTGCTTGAACCGGACGCAGTGTTGACCATTCGCTCGGAACTCCCCATCGCTTCCGGCATGGGAAGCGGCGCCGCAGTGGCGGCAGCATCCATCCGGGCGCTGAGCGATTATCTGGGGCAGGAACTCTCCACGGATACCGTCAATGCATTAACCTACGAAGTCGAAAAAATCCATCACGGCACACCCAGCGGCGTTGACAATACCGTGATCGCGTGGGAAAAGCCGGTCTATTTCATCAAAGAGCAGTCGCCTCAGATTTTCAACATCGGCGTTCCCTTCCACATTCTGATCGCCAATAGCGGCGTCGCCTCTTCAACCAAAGAAGCCGTGGCCGAAGTGCGTCGCCGGCTCTCTCTGGCCCCCGATTACTACGACACGGTGTTCAATTGTATCGGCAATATGGCCAACGCAGCGCGCGCCGCCGTGGAACATGGCGATATTCCAACCCTGGGAACCCTGCTCGATGAAAATCACCAGCTCCTCAAGATGATGGGGGTTTCGTTGCCGGAGTTGGATCGTCTGGTCGAGGCCGCGCGTAACTCCGGCGCGCGCGGCGCCAAACTGACCGGATCGGGGCAGGGCGGCAACGTCATCGCGCTGGTGGACGCGGACCGGCTTGAGTTGGTGGAAGATGCGTTGTGGGCCGCCGGCGCCGCTCACGTCTGGCATACGGTCGTGCGCAACTATGAGTAACAATCTCGTCTTCGTAAAACTGGGCGGGTCGCTCATCACCAATAAACGCACCCAGTCCACCCCCCACAAGAATATCATCGCGCGCCTGGCCCATGAATTGCACAACGCCCAGGCGCAAGATGACTCGCTCCGTATTGTCTTGGGCCACGGCTCCGGATCGTTCGGACATTGGGAGGCCAGCCGCTACAATACCCGCCACGGCGTCAAAACATCCGAAGAGTGGGCCGGAATGGCTCAGGTCGCGGCGGCGGCGGCGCGTCTCAACCGCATCGTCGTGGATACTTTCCTCAAAACCGGCGTCCCGGTGTTCAGTTTACAACCCTCGGCATTCGCGCAAGCCGACAAAGGCCAACTGGTCAACTTCCCCGACCATGCCATCCGTCGCGCCCTAGCGGCAGGACTGATTCCGACCATCTTTGGCGATGTCGCCTTCGATCTCTCCTGGGGCGGCACCATCCTTTCGACCGAAGATCTGTTCTTCCGGCTGGCGGAACAGTTATCTCCGACGCGCATCTTGCTATTAGGGAACGCCCCCGGCGTCATGGACGGCGATCAAACACTCATCCCCGCCATTACCCCCAAAACCTACCCCGACATCGAAAAGCATCTGCGTGGGTCGCGCTACACCGACGTCACCGGCGGTATGGCCGACAAAGTGAAGCAGATGGTAGATCTGGTGCAGTGCATCGCAGGGTTGCAGGTATGGATTCTCACCGGGACCGAGCCCGGCAATCTGGAACAGGCGTTGCTCCACCCCGAAGCCACCCCCGGCACGCGAATCGCCGCCGAATTCTGAACCAACCGGTCCACAGTAGCGCCCGGGTTAGCCTTAAGTACAACCCGAAATCTGCCCCCGGGAACGATGCCGGCCAACCAGGACTCCATTACAATGTAGGCTGTGACAGTAGGAGTATCCAGTCCAAAGGAGGCTGATATGTTACACCAAATCTTTCTAACCCTGATGGCCGCAAGCTTGCTTCTCGTGCCCTGGAGCGCTCCGCTCACCAAATCGTACACCGCCGAGCGCTTTGACGTGGACGTAGTCGTCGAAGAAGCCAACACACTGTTGGTCACGGAAACACTGACGCTGCGCTTCACCGAGGGATCGTTCACCTACGTCTTCCGCGATTTGCCCACCGATCACACCGACGGTATTGATGACATCTCCACCGAAATGGACGGCGTCCCCATGCCTACCGGAACAGAAGCCGGGCAGGTCGAGATCAAAGGCGCCGATCCGATCCACATTACCTGGCATTTCGCCCCGACCGAAGATAGCACGCACACCTACACGCTGCGTTACCGGGTCCACGGCGTCATCCGCCAGGAAACGGACAGCGACCTGCTTCTCTGGCAAGCGCTGCCTGAGGATCACGACTACACCATCGCCCACAGCATCCTGACCATCCACTACCCGAACGCCGCATTGCTTGGGGCGCCGGAAGTGCAACAAGGGAACGCAACCGTTGAAACGGATGATCGCAGCGCCACCTTCACAGCGAGCAATCTGGCCGAGGATCAAACACTCGTCGTCGCACTGCGCTTCCCTGCCGGCAGTCTCATCAACACAATGCCGGCATGGCAGACGCGCAGCCGCGAGATTGACAAGGTTGCGCCGCAAGTCGCACTGGTCGCCACGGCATGCGCTCTGATCGGCATCGCGTTGGTCGCCGTCTTCCAGAGCCGCTACCGCTACACCGGGCAGAGCGACGACGCGATCCAGGTTCGCCCGCCCGCCGCCTTGCCGCCCGCCGTCGCCGGCGCCGTCGCTAACCGCTGCACCATGGACACCGCATGGGGATACGCGCTGGGCACGCTCTTCGATCTGGCGCAACGCGGCGTCATCAGCATCGAGGAAGTTGAGCGCCGCTCGTGGTTCAGTTCACGCGATTTCATCATCAAACTGCACGAGCAGCCCGCCGACCTGCGCGACCACGAACGCGGCCTGCTGGACGCGCTTTTCCTGACCAAACAAGGGCTGACGTCGGCGGTGCTCATGAGCAAATTGCAATCCAACATCTACAACCGGCTCAAGGCCTTCACCAAACCACTGGAAGCCGAACTCGACCGGATGGGCGCCTATGACGCCGAACGTCGCCGCGGGCGCAACACACAGATGGTCGCCGGGTTGGTCGTCCTGCTCGGCGGACTGATCGCCGCCATCATACTTGGCGTGACCCTGCCCGGAGCGAGCGCGGCCTGGGCCATCGCCGCCGGCGTCGTCGCCCTGATCCTCTGTGTCGCCCTGATGGTCGCCGGCGCCAGCACCAGCCCAATGTCCGACGAGTGGCAGGCACAAGGCAAGCTGTGGAAGCAATTCGGCAAGTATCTGCAAAACGTCACCCGCAGCCGCGAAACCCTGTCGCGTCAGGAGATGGTCGTCGAATATCTGCCCTACGCTGCGGCGATGGGATTGGCAGGCGAGTGGGCCAACCACATGAAGAAACACGAGGTGATGTGCGTCCCATCCTGGTTCCAGGCGCTGATAAACACGCCCGATCAAAGCCATGCTGCTTTCATCGTGATGTTGACGGCGGCCTATTCGACCGGCGGCAGCGCCAGCGGTGGCGCCGCCGGGGCGGCAGCCGGGGCCGCCGGCGGCGGCGCCAGCGGCGCGGGGTAGCCAGTCCCCAAATTTCGGATAGAATAGCCATCACGGGCGGGGATAACCCGCCCGTGATGATGTTTTAGCGAATGCCTGTGAAAACAAAAAACGCAAACTTTTGGAAAGAACGCTTCCTCGTCCTGGCGCTGCTCCTCATCGGCGCGGGGCTGCGACTGTGGGACGCCGGGCGCACCCCCCCGGGACTCTATCACGATGAGGCGCAAAACGGGCTGGATGCGCTGCACGTCCTGGAGACCGGCGAAACCCCGCTCTACTTTCCTGCCAACAACGGGCGCGAGCCGCTCTTCATCTATCTGGTGACGGCGAGCGTCGCACTTCTGGGACGCAGTCCGCTGGCCGTGCGCCTGCCCGCGTTTTTCGTCGGATTCCTCACGCTGGCCGCCATCTACGATCTGGGTCGCGTGCTCTGGGGGCGACGCGCCGGCGCTTACGCGCTGGCGGTGCTAGCGCTCACGTTCTGGCACATCCATCTCAGCCGGATCGGGTTTCGCGCGGTGACGCTGCCGCTGTTTACGGCGCTCTATCTGGCGCAAGCCGCGCGCGGGCTCCGTACCGGACAGAAAAGGCACTGGTTGGCCGCGGGCGCGCTCTACGGTCTGAGTTGGTACACCTACATGGCGGCGCGTTTCACCCCGGCGGCGCTGTTGCTGGTGGCGCTCTACGGCTGGATTTTTCATCGCGCAGCGACCCGCAAGACGCTCAAGGGGCTGCTCTTGTTTGGCGCAGCGGCCCTGATCATCCTCCTGCCGCTTGGCGTCTACACGTTGCAACACCCCGACGTGGTGTTGGCGCGCACCGGTCAGGTCACCATCACCCACCCCGAAATCAACGGCGGGGACTTCTGGGGAACGTTGCTCAAGCACACGCTGCGCACGGCGGGGATGTTCTTCGTGTGCGGCGACCGCATCTGGCGACACAATCTGGCCTGGCGTCCGGTCTGGGATCCGGCGCTGGGGCTGGCGTTCATCGTCGGGACCGGCTTCGCGCTGTTCCGCTTCCGCCGCGACCCCGGCGCAGCGCTGGCCCTGCTGTGGACGGCAACCATGGCGCTGCCCACGCTCCTCGCCGAAGACGCTCCCCACTTCCTGCGCGGCGTCGGAGTGCTGCCCACCGCAGCGCTACTGCCGGCGCTGGGATTGGAATGGATCAGGAAATGGGGATCAGCGAGTCAGCGGGTGAGCGAGTCAGCGGGTGAGCGAGAAAGCGGGTCAGCGAATCAGCGGGTGAGCGAGTCAGCGAATCATCCCTCCGCCCCTGTCTACCGTCTACCGTCTACCGTCTACCAATCTCACGCCTCACGTCTCATCCCCCTCATTCTGCTCACCCTGGGCGGAATCAGCGCGACGTATGACTATTTTGGCCGCTTCGCCAACGCGCCGCTGGCGTTTCATTGGTTCGAAGGCGGGCCGGTAGCGCTGGCGGGGAAAATCAATGCGCGGTTGGGAAGCGGCTGGGACGGCGAGAAAATGCTTCACGGGCCGGCGAGTGGGCACCGGGTTTACCTGGAACCGCAGTTGTGGGAATCGTGGAGCGCCGTGCCGTTTCTGGTTCCGGCAGAGGCCATCCGCATGCTTCCCGCTGCGGCGAGCGCAGACATAGCGCCTTCAGTCACCTTTGTGACGTGGCCATACCGCGATTGGGAACCGGACGTGCTGCCCTATCTGCCGCACCCGGCCTATCTGAGCGTCGAGGAAGGCCCGCAGGCGCAGGGCGACAAGGACGAGCGCCCGTTCACCGTAGCCATGTTCATCCACGCCGAACCGCGCCCGGACGTGCCGGAGCCGGTGGCGCGATTTGAACACGATGTTTCCCTACGCGCAGCGCTCGTTCAGCCGCAGGCTTCCGGCGCCGTGGTGCGCCTGTGGTGGGAAAGCGGCGGCCCGCTTCCCGCCGATTACACCGTCTTCGTCCACTACCTGCGCAACGGCACCGCCATCGCGCAGCACGACAAACAGCCGGGATACGGGCACCTGCGCACCACCGCCTGGACCGGCGGCGACCTGATCCTCGACGAGCATCCCTTCCCCGGCATCACCCCCGATCCCGCGCGCGACACACTGCGCATCGGCCTCTACCGCGCCGACACCATGACCGGGCTCCCCCGCCGCGACGCCAACGGCGACTGGGCGGAAACGGGAGTGGTAGTGACGCCGTGAAGCGAACGGGAAGTATCATGAATCATGAATCAGCGAATCAGCGAGGCAGCGAATCAGCGGGGCAGCGGGGCAGCGGGGCAACGAATTACGGATTACGGATTACGAATCACGCTTCACGCTTCACGTTTCACGTTTCACGTTTCATTTCCAAAATCCAAAATCTAAAATCCAAAATCCAAAATCCCGCCCTCCTCATTCTGCTCGCCCTGCTCGCGGCGGCGCCCTTGTGGGGGCCGGGCATGGTGAATACGCGCGGCGGCGGGGACAGCCCGTTTTTGCTCCAGCGCACGCTGGATATGGCGGAAAACTTGCGCTACAGCATCTTTCCACCGCGCTGGATGGCTCACGCCGCCTATGACTTGGGCTACCCGATGTTCCATCACTACGCCGCACTGCCCTACTACCTCAGCGGCGGCTTGACGGCGTTGGGGATCAGCCCTATCGTCGCCATCCAGGCCACGCAGACGTTGGGATTTGTGCTGGCGGCGCTGGCGATGGCGGCCTGGGCCGGGCGCGTCTATCGCAGCCGGCCCGCCGTGATCCTGTCGGCAGCCGCCTACACCTTCGCGCCATTCCATCTCGTCAACGTCTACGTGCGCGGCGACTCGCTCTCGGAATTCTATGCCTTCGTCTGGTATCCGCTCATTCTGTGGAGCCTCGACCGGCTCGCGGAGCGCCCCACGCGCCGGCGCATCCTCGTCGCGGCGCTGGCCTACGGCGCTCTCATCCTCACCCACAACATCTCGGCCCTCATCTTCGCGCCGTTTGCGCTGCTCTACGCGGTCGTGCGAGTCAGCGGATCAGCGGGGGAGCGGGTGAGCGAAGCAGGAATCATGAATCATGAATCAGCGAATCACGAATTACGAATCACGCATCACGAATTTCACGTTTCACGTTTCACGTTTCACGTTTCACGTTTCATCTCCAAAATCCAAAATCCAAAATCCAAAATCCAAATTTCACACCTCCTGCTGCCCTTCCTCCTCGCTTTCCTGCTCACAGCGTGGTTTTGGGCGCCGGCCATTCTGGAGACGAAGTACGGGCAGATGGGGGCTGAATTCACCGAGGGGTATTTCCATTACAGCCACCACTTCCGTGGGTGGAATCTGGTGCAGCCAGCGCTTGACTTCAACTACAGCGTCGCCGTCCGCACCGAGGACGCCGGCCCCTTCGCGATGGGCCTGGTGCAAGCGGGGCTGGCAGCGGCGGGAGTCGTTGTGCTGGTGGTGAGAGCAGCGGGTCAGCGGGAGAGCGGGTCAGCGAATCAACTCACGAATCACGAATCAAAAATTTCACGTTTCACGTTTCACGTTTCACGTTTCACGTCTCAGCTCCAAAATCTAAAATCTAAAATCCAAAATCCCACCCCCCTCTTCATCCTCTTCGGTCTCTTCCTCTCCACTTTTATGATCACGCGGTTCTCCCGGCCTCTCTGGGATCATCTGCCCTTGCTAGAAATGACCCAGTTCCCCTGGCGCTTCCTCTCCATCCAGGCGCTCTTCACCGCCATCGTCACCGGCGCTATCGGCGAATGCCGTCCACGAAGGGAACACGAATACACGAATAGCGAGTCAGCGAGTCAGCGAGTCGGCAAATCATCCCTACACCCCCGTCTACCGTCTACCGTCTACCGTCTACCAATCTCACGTTTCACGTTTCACGTTTCACTCCTTCTCCTCATCATCGCCGCCGCCCGCTTCTCCCTGCATCCCGAACGCCTGCTCATTGACGATGCGGACGTCACCTGGGAGAACCTGCTGTTCTACGAAACCTTCACCGGCAACATCGGCACGACGATCCGCTACGAATATCTGCCGCGCGACGTGAACCCGCGCCTATACATCTCCGAAAGTGTGGTAGAGGGGCAGGGTCGCGCCAGCGCCGACGGGGCATCCGTGGAGGCGGCGCTTTTACAGCGCACGCCCAACCGGCAGACCTGGCAAGCGAGTCTGGCGCAAGCGGCGCCCGTCGCCTTCCCCCTGAACTGGTGGCCGGGCTGGCAAGCCCAAGTGGACGACGCCATCGTCGCAGCCTATCCCATGCCGGGCTCAGGCCGGCTCACGGTAGACCTGACCGCCGGAGAACACACGGTCACGCTGACCTTGCGCAACACTCCCCTGCGCACCGCAGCCAACATCGTTTCGGCGCTTACCATCGCAACGCTTTTGATTTTGGATTTTAGATTTTGGATTTTGGAGCGACGCCGGGCGGCGCACACAGCGGACAAACCGCAAATCGCAAATCACAATTTGCAATTTGCAATTTGCCATTCGCTATTTGCCATTCGCTATTTGCTATTTGCCATTTGCATCCTCGTTCTATGCCTGATCCCGCCGCTGGCCCTGCACGGAGACGCCCAGACGGACGCGGCCTTCTTCGATTTTCACAGCGCCCCCTATCCGCACGCCGGGCCGGTGAAATTCGAGGCAGGACGGCTGGAAACCGCGACGCAATCCACGGCGACGGCGCGCCCCGGCGACGCGCTGACGATCACCCACACGTGGACGCTCGCCGCTGGCGCAACACCCCTCAGCGGGACGTTGCGCCTCGTTTCGCCCGCCGAGCCGCGCCACGGCATCGCCGTCACGCTGGCCGAAGCGCCGTTTACGCTGATACGCTCCGCCACCTACCCCACCATCCTGCGCCTCCCCGATGACCTGTCGCGCGGCCTGTACCTGATCGAACTGAAGCTGAACACCCCACAGCCGTCCGCGGTCTACGTCGGCGCCGTGCGCGTTCCCCAGGGCCCTGCGCGGCGGACGGATGCCCCGGTGCTGGCCGAATTCCGCGACCTGACACTGCACAGCGTCGCCGCGACGCAGCCGGAACGGGATAAGCTGAACGTCAAAATGGCGTGGTCTACCGCCGGGACGCCGCGCAACTGGAGCCTTTCCCTGCGCGTGCTCGACGCCGCCGGGCGACAAATCGCGCAGCAGGATCAGGAAACGCACGGCTACGGTTATCTTCCGACCACACTCTGGATGCCCGGCGAGATGGTCACGGATCACGCAGTTCTCCCCTTGCCGGCGGGTCTCGCGCCCGGCGACTACACCCTGCGCATCATCACCTACCTGCGCGCTGCCGGCGAGGGCGGCGGCGAGACCGACGTACCGGTACACCTGACGGCGCCGACACGCTACGATCGGCAAGAACATCCCGGTGCGACCATTCTCTGCGAAATGAACGGAATCGCGCTCCTGGGGGTGGAAGCGCCGGAAACGCTCAAGGAAGGGCAACCGCTCGACTTTTACGCGCAGTGGAATGCCGTCAGCAGCCCAACCGGCGAACTCACGGCCACGTGGCGGCTGCTGGCGCCGGATGCCGCCGTGATAGCAACCACGAGCGGGCAACTCGCCGCAGGGTCAAACGTGGAGACGTGGCCGCAACACACGTGGGTGCGCGCGCCGGTGCACCTCGACCTGCCGGCCACGTTGCCCACCGGGGAATACCGCCTGCAAGGAACGCTAGAGGACGGCGCCGGCCTGTCCACCACCTGCGATTTGCCGTCTGCGTTGCCGCTCACGCCGCGCCCGCGCGCCTTCGCTGCGCCCGACCTGACGCATACGCAGATTGCCGTCTTCGGAGACACCCTGCAAATGCTCGGCTACGACCTGGCGCAGAAGCAAGACACGCTCACGCTCACACTTTGGTGGCAGGCCAGCGCCGCGCCGGGCCGCGACTACAAGCGCTTCATCCACGTCTTCGACCCCGCCAGCGAAACCATCGTCGCGCAGGACGACGCCATGCCGCGCGCCTGGACCTATCCCACGTCGCTGTGGGTCGCCGGGGAGGTCGTCAGCGAAACGATCACGCTCGATATGAGCGCCGTGAGTAAAGGGAGGTACCGCGTCGCCATTGGCTGGTACGATCCAGAACACCCCGATACCCGCCTCCCTGCCCACGACGCAAGCGGGCAGCCGGCGCCACTGGATCGCATCATCCTGGACGGTGAAGTTACGCGCTTTTGATTTGTGAAGCGTGAAGTTAGTAGACGGTAGACGGTAGACAGTAGACGGTAGACAAGGGGCGGAAGGGAGCGCAAATCACAATCCGCTCCCCCGCTGACTCGCTCACCCGCTCACCCGCTGATTCGCCAAACCGGTTATAATTCGCCCTTATGGAAAAACTAATCATTGTCTACGGAAGCTCACGCACAGAAGAGGAAAAGCATCTGCAAGATGCCGAGGAATTGGGAAAACGCCTGGCGCAGGCCGGATATGGCGTCGGCACCGGCGGCTACACCGCCATCATGGACGCGGCCAGCAAAGGCGCCTACCAGGCCGGCGGTCACGTCATCGCCTACACCACCGACGAATTTCCCGACCTGCCGCCAACCCGCTGGCATCACGAAGAACGCCGCACGCTCGACCTGCACCTGCGCATCCAGGCCATGCTGCGCGATGGCGACGCCTTTGTCGCGATGTGGGGCGGCATCGGCACCCTCGCGGAGGTCGCCGTCACCTGGAATGTCGCACAGTTCACCGCAACGCAAGGACGTCCCGTGAAACCCATGCTGCTGTTGGGCGCACACTGGGAGAACTTCGTCGCCAACCTGTCCCGCTCTACAGACATGAGCCACGCTCTGCTGACCTACCCCATCATTGTGGAATCGCCGGCGGAAGCAATAACGGTGTTACAAAAGGAAATCGGCAATCGGTAATCGGTTGCACAGAGGATCATTTGATCTCTTGCCGGGAGAAGAGCCACAGATTGACGGCCATCATTCCCAGCGCAAACACCCACAGAACCAGCAGCGCCCCGATGTACCGAGGATCGAACAGCGAAAGCTCCATGTCAAGCACGGTTTTGTGCGCCGCCGCCAGAAAAGAGAGGAAAGGCCGCGAGCTCAACCACCACGCAACGAACGGGGAGCCGGTCAGCGCCGTGATGACGGGCCCAACCATCCCGCCGATGACGCCAAAAAGCATCTGCCGCGACAAAATCACGCCCAACAAAGTAAATCCAACCACGATCATTTGCTGCGAGCTGTACCCGATAACCATGCGCGCCATAACGCCCCAACACGACGAATCCCAGACGAGACGGCCCCACCACATATAATCGAAAACCAGCCCCAACGCCGCAATGAGAACCATGCCCAAGGTCCACCCACCGAGCAAAACGACAAAATCCGCAGCAATGTGACAAACCAGGTAACGCCGGCGCGGCATCCCGTGAACCAGCAACGTGCGCAACATGCCGGTTTCATAATTCTGGCTAAAGACGCCTGACACAAGAAAAACCGTAGACAGCGCCATCAAGAAATGAAAAGGGGCCTCGTAATAATAGAAGAAAAAGGCGAATGTATTGGGCAACATCTCCGGGCCCATACGATTGACAAATGCCGCATAAGCCGGAGGATATTCCACGGCGCCCGCCCTGGTCTCTCCGTGCAACAACACCACGCCGAGACAAATCGCAAAGATGACGGCGAGAAAAGCCACAAAAGAAAAGCGCCGGCGAATCCTGAACAGCTCAGCTTTGAATGCTGAAAACAATGCCATGACCACGCTCCCTCGAAAATAGTCCGCTTACGCGGGGGGATTTTTTGCACACGGTAACCCGT
>DAOUFX010000100.1:0-6681 GCA_034429675.1 Anaerolineae bacterium
AGATGATATCAAATTGAGTAATAACCGAAGAGAAATGGGACACCGATATTGTCGGGAGAAGTATGAACAAAGCGCGTCACATTGGCAAGTATGAAGTCCATGAACGCCTGGGGCGTGGGAACTTTGCCACCGTCTATCGAGCCTACGACACAGCCTTTCAACGCGAGGTTGCCCTAAAGGTCCTGCATCCGCAATGGATCGAGAACCCAGAGGCCATAGGACGATTTATCTTAGGCGCACAAACGCTGACCCATTTACGCCATTCAAACATCGCCCAGGTCTACGAAGCCGGCGAAGATGGTGGCGAGGTTTACGTCGCAGTGGAGCATGTACAGGGGCGCACCCTGCACGAGTGGCTGAAAGAACACAAACAGGTTAGCGTCACACAGGCGTTGCCGATCCTTTCACAGATGGCCACCGCGCTGGATTACGCCCATGCGCGGGATATGGTCCATCTGGACATCAATCCGGCCAACATCATGATCGAAGAGGCCGCCTCAGACCTGCATGTAACCTTGCTGGATTTCGGACTGGCACAGGTGCTCAAAGACAGCTTTGACGTTTCCCCCGAGACGCCCAGAGGCTCCCACGAATACATGGCCCCCGAACAACTCATCGGCAGGCCAGACGATGTGATCGGGCCGGCCGCCGATCGCTTCGCATTGGGCGTCGTCGCCTACCAGATGTTGACCGGACGGGTACCTTTCCCCGGCAATACCGTCACGCCAACTCGTGGCCATCGCCAACACTTGCCCGATCCCGGCCAATTCGTGAAGGACCTGCCCGACGTGGTCTGCGCCGCTCTGGTAAAAATGCTGGACCAGTCGCCGGGAACCCGTTACCTTACGGCGCGAGAATTTGTAGCGCAATTACAAAAGGTCGTAGATGAACAACGACGAGTCACGGCGCTGGTAGAACAGGCAGAGCTGACCCCCAATGAAGACCGGAGACTCGAGATTTATGAAGAAATCCTGAGTCTTGATCCCCACCAACCTGAAGCCCGCGCCGGACGGCGCGCCATCTTGATCCGTCACGGCGACGCGAGCCGGACAAGCAATACGGAAGCCGCCAAAAGAGCCTACCAGGAAGCCGGGCTCTCCGAGCGCGACATAGCGGACCGGCTCATCACGACGGATCAGATCAGACCCGTAGCGCCGGCGAAGTGGGAAGCCCACTCAATCCTGGATGGGAAGTACGAGATTCTGGAGATGGTCAGCATCACCAGCCGCAGTATCATCTACCGGGCGCAGGAGATACAGCCCCCCAAAGACGCCGTGGTAATCAAACGCCTCAAACCGGATAAAATCCACGACCGCGATGCCGTCGGGCGATTTGAGCGAGAAATCGCCGTACTGCGACGCATCCGGCACGAATCCGTGCTGGCGATCTACGACAGCAAGACCATTCCCCCCGATTATTACTTTGTGACGGCCTACGGCGACCTGAATACGCTTCAGGAATACCTGGACGCGCAACCCGATCACAAGTTGCCCACCGAACAAGCCCTCGACATTGCGTTATCCGTCTGCCGGGGCCTCGAAGCCGTTCACCGTGACGGCTACGTTCACCGTGACGTCAAACCGGGCAATGTTTTCCTGTTCTCGCGCCCGGACGGGGGCATCATGGCGAAGATCGGCGACTTCAGCATCGCTCATATGCCCAGGGAGCAAGACCCCTATCCCAGCGATCTGACCACGGATTCGTGGGGCATGGCAACCCCGGCGTATGCGCCGCCGGAGCAGCTACAACACAGAGAAACCGATCCGCGTTCGGACCTGTACTCCTGGGGGATAGTGCTCTTCGAAATGTTGACCGGCGATCCACCTGCCGCCCCGCATCCCGATGAATTCACAGTAGAGTATCTGAAAGGACGCGGCATTCATCCCGAAGCCGTCAAGCTTCTTTGGAAATCCCTGCGTCCCAGGAAGGATGAACGGTTTCAAACGGCCGAAGAGGTGTGTCGCGCGACCGAAAAAACGATCGCGGCGCTGCGCAGGCCCACGGACGTCTCCGCCCCGAAGAAACTTCCGGCCCTGCCCCTGTTGTTCATCCTGCTGTTCGTGGTCGGCGGCATGGTTTTGCTCATCGGCAAAGGGCTGGCCGGCCTTCGGCAGCCGCCCGCCGCGACATTCACCCCCGTCGTCGCCATCGTCGCGTCCCCCACACCATCGCCGACGGAAAAGCCTACAGCAACGCCAACGCCAACTGCCACAAAGACGGCCACACCCACCAAAACGCCAACGAAAACGCCGACGCCCACCCCAACGCTAACCGCCACCAACACTCCCACGCCAACGCAATGCCTGCCGGACGCCAGATTTGTGACGGACGTCAACTACCCGGACGGAACGTTCGTGCAACCGGGGACGGCCTTTGTCAAAACCTGGCGACTGGAATCCAACGGATGCGCCGCATGGCCGTCCGGGACAACGTTGCGCCTTACCGGAGGAGAGGGGATGGGCGCTTCCACCAGCGGGCCGACAGGGCAAATCGCGCCGGGCAAAACCTTCGACGTCTCCATCAATATGATCGCGCCGAAAACGCCGGGGAGACACAGCGGGAGCTGGCGCCTGTTCGACGCACAGGGAACGCCGTTCGGCGACACCATCCGCGTCCTGATCGAAGTTCCCGGCGCCACAGCGCCGCCGGAGACGCCGCCACCAACGACATCCGGGCCCACCGAGCGACCCACCAGCCAACCCACCGAACCGCCGCCGACCACCGGACCCACCGAACCGCCGCCTGCCACCCACCCCACTGAACCGCCGGGCCCCTGAAATCCCGGCAACAAAAGAAACGTTTTACGCGGATAGACTCGCGCAAAAAACACCCGCTTTGCGGGCGAGGACTCGCCCACAAAGACACCTTTTATGTCCGACTAACAGCTAAAGGCCGACAGCTAAAAGCCATGCAGAGGAGAAGTATGATGAAACAGTACCGATTTTATTGGAATGGTCTTTTGCTTGCCCTGGGACTGGCGTTCCTGGGGATAGGCGTTCTGTCTGCCGGGCTGCAGGTCTACGCGGCGCAGAATACCAACAGCTTCCTGGCAATCATTGCCGAGAACTCGCAGCTCAATCTGCGCAGCATTGCCGCTGCCAACCGCGCCAATCTCGCGCCCAATCCCGATTTTGAAGAGGCAGACCAGCAAAATCCGGAATCGCCGGATCACTGGAGCGCTCAAGGATTGCTCAAAACAACGCCAAGTTACATCAAAAGCGGAGCGCCCTCAGGATGTTGTTACATCCGCCTCACCGGAACAAAATTTAATGGCCATGGGACATGGAGTTCCGACAAAATCGCCAGCACGCCAGGGCAAATCTATGCTTTTTCCGGTTGGGTTCGCGTCGAAAGCAACGCCGGCGGTTCAGGGGAGAGCATGCTAAGGATATCCTTTCGCGACAACAGTGACGCCGAAGTTGGCGCCGCCGAAAGTACGAAACTCACCGCCGTAGGCGATTGGACTCAAATCACGGCCACCGGTCTGGCGCCGGCAAACGCATTCGGAATATACCTCGAAGCAAAAACGCAAGGAGAAATAGCCACCTCATTTGACAATGTCGCCCTTGTCGGCGCAGGTGGTGTGGAAGCGCCAATTTTGCGCATCAAAGGTAACGACGATCCCGATCCGGTTGACGCCGGCGCAGAGCTGACCTACACGCTGGTCATCAGCAACGAAGGCAACGCCGCCGAAGAAGGGTTTACCGTCACGCTGGCGCTGGATGAGAACATCATTCTCGATGCTGCAACTCCGGGAACCACCACCATGGACGGCCCGCAGCTCGTTTGGGGCAACCCCAACACCGGGCTGGATGTGGGAGGTGTCTATTCCATCACGGTGAACACGCATCTGTTGGAAGGGCTACCCAACGGGCTGAGGCTGAGCAGTTTTGCCACCGTGACCGGAAAAATCGCCAATACTAATGTGATAGATGAAGTCGTCACGTTCATCAACAGCGCGCCCGCCATCGAATTGAGCAAATCGGCGCCGGCAACGATCACCCCCGGCAGTGACCTGGTCTACACCATCCGGGTCACCAACACCGGCAATGCTCCCGCCCAATCTATCGTCTTCGGGGAAGATTACCCGGACAATGGAACCTGCTTTGACTCGACCGGATTACCGGCGATATGGTCCGTCGAAAATTTAGCGCCCGGCGCCAGCGCCAGCACTGATCTGAGCGGCGCGGTTGGCCTCAGTTGCCCCGGCGGATCGGTGATCAATAACCGGGTGAGCATCCTCGTGCAACCGGGGGGGCAGAGCTCAACCGCGTTAGCGCAAACGTCGGTGGCGGGCACGTTCACGCCCTGCCTGGGGATGGCATTGCACGCCCCTGCCCCGGATCAGCTCTGGCCGGATGAGCCTCATACGTATCTCTTTGAACTGGAAAACACCTGCACCTTGCCGGCTACCGACATTGTTCTGACGGCGACCGATAGCCTGGGTTGGCCCGCCGGACATTTCTCGGTCACCCCAACGTTCGTGGAAAATCTGGCGGTAGGTGGGATACAATCCATCTCAGTAACCGGCATAGCGACGCCATGCACGCCGAGCGAGATGCGCAATATTCTGACGCTGACGGCATCCGATGGCGTCACACTCAGCGCGTCGGCGGATCTAACCCTGACGGTCGGCGCCAGGCCGGGCGGCGATTTGCAGCCGGGGGGGCAGTACGTGCTCCCGGCAACCGGCCAGTTTACGCTCACCCACGTCGTCACCAACACCGGCAACGCGACCACGACCTTTTTGCTCTACAATGACGAGCGCATGTTGCCGGGGTGGAACCGACAGTGGATACCTACGGCGACTCTGACGATTCCGCCATGCCAATCGCGCAGCCGCGATTCCCTTCTTACGTATCCCAAAGACTACCTGACGACGACCATCCCGACCAAGCTGGCCGATACGGCAGGGGACAACGAGCTCTTCGACCTGGCCTTCGATACCATGAGCACCGAGAAATTCTGGCAAATGTCGCTCGCGCCCTGGGCCGCCAATACGCCCTGCCGGCTTTCCCCCGACCGGCTGGCGACATGCCGCTTCCAGCTGACCAACACCGGCAACCAACCCCTCGACAACTTCCTGATTGCGATGACAGATACGCTGAAATGGGGGAACGCTTATCTCAATGTTTCTGCAAATACCGCCGCCGTCCTGTGGCCGGACGCGAGCCGCACCGTCACCGTTACCGCGCAAGTCCCGGCAGACGTCCCCGGCAACACCACCAATACGCTCAGCTTGAAAGTCACCAGCGCCGCCATCACCACCGCCGCCACACTCGACATGGTGGTTGACGCCTATTACCAGGCCGCGTTGGAGAGCGAGACTGGCCTCAATCCGGTGATCGCAGCGCAACCGTTTGACATCCCCTACATCCTGACCAACACCGGCAACGTCGCCGCAGCCTTCGCGCTGACCGCTTCCGATTCGTTGGGATGGGAGCTGACGGCAACGCCCACGACGACAGCGCTGCTCAATCCCGGAGAGGGGCAGAGCGTCGCGGTTTCAGGGGTCATGGCGGGCTGCGTTCCGAGCAACACGCTCAACCCGTTGATTCTGAACGCCACACCGATCGGGGAGAACGCGCCCGTCGCAACCGAAACACTCCCGATCATTGTGGGCCGCTGGGTCGGCGCCCAACTGACGCCGGGAAGCGAGTACGTCGCCCCCCCCAACCAGACGGTGACGCTCACGCACCAGCTGACCAACACCGGGAGCGTGACCACAGCCTTCACCCTGAACACCGCAACGCCGGAAGGGTGGACGGTCAACTGGTTGCCCAACGCAACGGTCAATCTCGCGCCGTGCGGAGGAACGTCCGTCGTCCAGACCAAAGTCAACCACCCTGAAGTGGACGGCGCCAGCGAAGCCCTGACCACTACCGTCACACTGACAGGCGTCCCCGGCGACGTCGTAGCGCAGGTCGTGGATCATGTGTTGCTCCGCTGGTACATGGTCTACCTGCCCCTCTGCCTGAAGGAGCCCCCGCTCCCCGCCGTTCCCACGATAGAGACCATCAACAACCCCGACATCAACGGCGATTATGCCATCCGCTGGAACGAGCCGGCCCACGCAAGTCATTACATCCTGGAAGAATCCGAAAATGCGGCGTTCAGCCCGGCAACGGAAATCACCAATACCACGCAACCGGTCGTCAACATCGTCAACGCCGCGGCGGGCGCCCACTACTATCGCGTCAGAGCCTGCAACATTCTGGACAAGTGCAGCGCGTGGTCGGCGGCAGCGTTCATCGAGGCCTGGTACGAACAAGAGCCCAACAGCGTCACCAGCAGCAACGGCCCGCTGAGCTCGGGAGAGACGTACTACGGTCGCCCCGACCGTTACGAAACTGATCCCAATGACTACTACCTGTTCAGGACAACCAGCGCGGGGCAAATCACCATGGAGCTGACCGGCTACACCGGAAAGGGCGGCTGGCTGCTGATGTATTACGAGCAAGTTGACGCGCGCTCCGAGGCCAGTATGCTGATCAAGAGTGACGGCACAGCCACGCTCATCTACAATGGCGACCCCGGCACCTACTACGTGCGCATCTACACAGAATCGGGATTCAACGACACGCCTTACGCTCTGACCGTGACCTTCCCGGAGACGCAGCAAAGCGCAAATAGACCTACTCCACAATAGACATCAAAGACGGCGGCCCGATCGGGCCGCCG
>DAOUFX010000101.1:0-4276 GCA_034429675.1 Anaerolineae bacterium
GGCGCGAGGGTCAGCGAAATGCGGTATACGCCGTTTGGCGAGACGAGATTCGGGGACGCGCCTACGGATCGAAGGTTTACCGGGCAGAGGGAAGAGGCGGGGATTGGGTTGTATGATTATGGGGCGCGGTTCTATTTGGCGTCGGTGGGGCGGTTCGTCAGTGCGGATTCGATTATTCCTGACCCGAAAAATCCTCAGGCGCTCAATCGGTATTCGTATGTGTTGAATAATCCTTTGAGGTATTATGACCCCGATGGTCATAGTGCATTAGCTCTTCTGCTTATACTTGGCGTGGCAGCTGTTACCAGAGTGGGATCAGAATATTTTACCACACAGGTTCCGTGGATGGATCAAGCGCGACGGGATCAGTTGGGTGGCGGGTTGGTTACTGATGTTGCAGATATTATAGAACGTGAGGCCATCTCGCATGAGGTCAATCCGGGTTTGATTAGCGCCGTACTACGCCACGAGAGCGCTGCAATGGAGCGTCGGGCACTGACTATGTGGCCAATATTCCAACCTGGCATCATTGCCAATACGGCGGAATTTCTTCAAAGCCATATTCAAGGCGACAGCGCTTCCATTGGTCCGGCACAAATGCAACTGCGCCGTGCACGAGAGCTGGAGGAAATGGGGTATGTAACGGCGCGCGAAAATGACCATCAAAGACGATTGGCCTTGTTAGGTAAGGACACATCGGTTGAATATGTAGCTGGGATGTTGCATTACTTATCAGATCAACTCCAAACCATTACAGGATTCAATGACCTAACGGGTGAACAACAACAGCGACTTATTCTGATTGCTTATAACTGGGGGTGGACACAAGAGTTTCAAAATGCTCTTGAGGAAAGAGGTTTCACGGAGTTTATAGATTGGTGGTCATATGATGATGATACGCTTGATGAATATCGGCGCTGGAGTGAATAATGATTACGGCAAGAAAAGGGTCATTAAGAGGCGTCTATTGGGCTATTTTTGCTCTATTATTGCTTGATGCCTGTGCGCCAAGCTTTAATAATATCCGAGTCGACAATATTCCCATCACATTGTCATATATAGAGGATCAAAAAATTTCCATTGAGTCTGTCATTGAAGATGCGAATACTCAAGTCCAAGAATATGTGCCCGGCGCTTATGCAAGTGACTTAACATTTCTTGGAAATTGCAAGAGTCTTTCCGGATTAGATGGAACCTTGAATATCATTTTTTTCAGAGCAGAAAAAGGAAAGTTTTATAATCAAATAATAGTTGGAACTGCTTCAATCAACATGTCAGAACAAGTCATGCATATGCACTTTGAAGACCGAACTGAACAATATCCATCAACGAAGGAACCACCCATTCTCTCTGAAAACATGTTGAGCTTACAAGACGTCGCTGTGATTGCCCAACAACATCTTGATAGTCTCTCTCTCTCAAATTGTGACACGACTTTAAACTATATAGAGGATTATTGGCTAATAACATGTACAGAACCCGGCTCAGGCGCATTAGGTGCTCAAATATACGAGTTTAGAATAGACTCCGCCACGTTGGAAATTGTAAGCGAATGAAAGCGATGACATGAACATAGTTAGCAGCCTGTGCATTCTCACTGATACTACTAGCAGCGGCGTTTAAGCACAAGCCTACGGCTACGACCAGATGGGCAACATCATCACGCGCACCTACGGCAGCAAAACCGTCGTCTACACCTACGGGCGCAACCACGGCCTGAAACTGCCCGGCGCGCCCGTCACCCACACCGTGCGCGAGCGCCAGGTCTACCTGCCCCTCCTTGCCCGCCACGAGTCGGCGGCTTCCCAACAACCCTTCGCCGTCGTCGCCACCTCGGCGGGCTTCCGCGCCGGGTATGACCGCAACGGCAATATGCTCGCCCGCGTCGAAATGAGCGGCACGCAGGTGATCACCTACGTGCAGGAATGGACCGTCGAAAACCGCCTGGCGGTAGTCACCAACACCGTCACCGGCGACGCGACGCGCTTTGTGTATGACGGGGACGGCAATCGCATCGCGCGCCAAGACCCGACCGGCCTGACCGTCAACGTGGGGGCCATCGAGGTGGAAATCAGCGGGACGCAACGGCTTACCACCACCTACTACTTCGCGGGTGGCCAGCGCATCGCCATGCGGAAAGATGGCGCGGTCACGTATTTGCACGGCGACCACCTCGGCTCCGCCTCCCTGGCGACGAACGCGAGTGGGGCGAAGGTCAGCGCGATGCGGTATACGCCGTTCGGTGAGACAAGGGTTGGCAATGCGTCTACGGATCGGCGGTTTACCGGGCAGAGAGAGGAGGCGGGGATTGGGTTGTATGATTATGGGGCGCGGTTTTATTCGGCGTCGCTTGGTAGATTCATTTCTGCGGACACGATCGTGCCCCAAGCAAACGACCCTCAGGATTTCAATCGTTACAGCTATGTTGGCAATAATCCTGTCAAGTATGTAGATCCTACAGGGCATTGGTACGGTCCTGACCCGTATGACCCCGCAGCTGTGGAAACTTGCAAGGAACAGGATAGTTTTTGGGAGATGTACCTGTGGCGTTACCCTGAAAAAGCTGCTCAATACGGAACTCCTGTTCCAGTAGCTAAGACTTGGCATAATCCACCCTATCCCATAGAAGACCCTCGTTACAAAGAATTTGATTTGTGTTTTCAAAACAGACAAGTCGGCAATGAAGGAGCTATATTAATCCGCGGTGTAGAAGGTTTCGACCCTAATCTCTACAATGATCCCGGTAACAATTGCACAATTGGATGGGGACATCAGTTACACACTGGCCCTTGTAATGGGGATTCTTCTGAACAATCCTTTGTCAATGGCATCTCAAATGAAACGGGGCGCAGATTATTTCAGGAAGATGTAAGCGAAGCAACAGATGATGTAAATTCACTGGTAACAGTACCTTTGACTCAACCGCAGTTCGATGCACTTACAAGTTTTGCCTACAATCGTGGATCACTTTCTGGGTCACAGGTACTTGACTATGTCAATGCCCGACAGTTCAATATGGTACCAGCTGCTTTGTTGAAACATGTTTATGCAATAGGAGCAGGATATATGCCGGGTTTAGAAACGAGACGAGAGCGAGAAGGGACACTCTTCAAAAATGGGTGTTATTGTGTACAGCCAGGGATATGTCAATGTCAATAACTTGTCGAAGAAATGGAGGTATTTGTGAGTAAATACAAAAGGATGTTTGAAGTCATTTGTTTACTGTCACTTCTAGTTTTCACAGGCAACTGCCAACAACTACCAGAAACAACAGCTCTCTCACGTACATCAATTTCAGAAACCGTCAATTCATCCGGTTCGGAACTGCGCGTTACAGCGGAGACGAATACAATAATTGATGAAGCCGCAATAACGCCCACAACAGAGAGTGAGCCATATTCCAAAGACCAGATATATACTCACTATGAAGAGTTTCTACAGGCCAAACCTCTGGAAGAGTGTTGGGCGAAAGCCATGACACAACAAGCGATGAATCAATGTGCATCACTCCAGGAAGAACAATCCCACATCAAAATTACAGAATTCCTGGCAGAGAGTGTATTTCAGACTGCTCTAACGGCCGAGCAACAGAAATCATTAGCTCAAGTGCAAATCGAGTGGGACTCGTTCCGTCAAAAAGATTGTGAGTGGGTTTCCAGCCTCTACGGACAAGGCAGTATCAGCCCAATGAACTACCGTCTATGTCTAGATATGCACAATCGACAGAGATTGCAGCAATTGCTCTCAGGCATGATCGCCTGGACCGGCAGATAATCCATACTACTGATCCTGCTATTTTTTGCAAAGACGCCTTTGCCAAGCCCTTCGCCGTCGTCGCCACCTCGGCGGGCTTCCGCGCCGGCTACGATCGCAACGGCAACATGCTCGCGCGCGT
Source organism: Anaerolineae bacterium (assembly GCA_034429675.1). Taxonomy (GTDB): domain Bacteria; phylum Chloroflexota; class Anaerolineae; order B4-G1; family SLSP01; genus JAKQHY01. Next base: position 3,896 of record DAOUFX010000101.1, read on the forward strand.
CGAAGTGAGCGGCACACAGGTGATCACCTACGTGCAGGAATGGACCGTCGAAAACCGCCTGGCGGTAGTCACGAACACCGTCACCGGCGCGGCGACGCGCTTCGTCTATGATGGCGACGGCAATCGCATCGCGCGCCAAGACCCGACCGGGCTGACCGTCAACGTCGGCGCGGTCGAGGTGGAAATCAGCGGGACGCAACGGCTTACCACCACCTACTACTTCGCGGGTGGCCAGCGCATCGCCATGCGGAAAGACGGCAAGGTCACGTATTTGCACGGCGACCACCTCGGCTCTGCTTCCCTGGCGACGGACGCGAGCGGCGCGAGGGTCAGCGAGATGCGGTATATGCCGTTTGGCGAGACAAGGGTTGGCGATGCGCC
>DAOUFX010000102.1:0-36924 GCA_034429675.1 Anaerolineae bacterium
GTACCCGCCCGCGAAAAACCCCCTTTATATCTCTGACATGTAGACCGCGATTTTCATTCAACCGCTGGTGAACCGCAGGTTTATGATGAATTCCCTGCCATCGGAGTTCATAAGAGATGCCTGTAATCCGGGCAGACATTTATTATAACCCGGTTCAACCGGCTACAAAACGCCATTGTCCTTATTCCATTCTGTATTATAGTTAGCGTCCTGCGGTATTGTACGCATCAAGGCATCTTCAAGTATCTGAGTTTCTATGGACACAAGCAAACAAACCAACAAACCTGTCAAATTTCACCCAATAGCGAACGATATGCCAACAAGAAAACAATGGATCCAACGGATCGTCCTGCTTTGGATAGCTTTTACCATCCGTGCGCTGACACTGACCGCACAAGGGATGTGGCGAGACGAGGTGGATCAATGGCGCTTTGCGCAGGAAGCCTGGTCGGTATTGTGGTCGCGTTTCAGCCAGATTGGGTGGAATGGCCCCCTCTATTCCCCTATACTTCGGCTGTGGATAAACGTAACCGGAGAGTCAGTATACGCGCTACGCTACTTTTCCCTGATCTGGGGCGTCCTGAGCATAGCTATGGTCTATGCGCTGGGGCGACGGCTGTTCGACGACAAAACCGCCTGGGTTACATCCATTCTGATGGCATTCTCACCCTATATGGTATGGTATGCTCAGGAAGTGAAAATGTACGCCTGGATACTGTGGCTGGTCTTGATCATTCTGTATGGAGTCGAGAGAATGCGCAACCATCGCTGGCTGTTATGGGGAAGCGGCATTGTTGTTTTGATGGCATTGCTCTTCTATAGCCACATTCTTGGGCCCTTGCTTGCCCCGGTCATCATTATCTGGTTTATCACCCAACGGAGCCGCAGTCTGCGCGTCTGGATCGGTATGGGCGCCGTCCTTCTGATCGTCGCCATCTTGTCGGCGCCGCTGCTCCGCTGGCAAACACTCTTCGCATTTCAGACTCGTGAAACAGGCTTTCCTCACTACACTATGGGAGAAATGGCTACGATTCTGCTAAGGGGATGGAGCGCCGGCATCTACCAGGGCGCCTGGATGTGGGGAAACCTGGATACGTACAACACCAGCCTTTTCAGCCTTCTGGCGTTGCTTGGACTGGGCGGATTGATCGTAAAAAAGCAGTTCCGTGGTTTAGCGATGTTGCTCAGTTGGCTGAGCATTCCATTCCTCGCCCTGTGGGCAATCTCACTGCGCAGCCCAATTTTCACTGATCGCTATTTGATCTGGTTGGCGCCGGCTTTCTATTTTCTGGTCGCTCAGGGCATCCTGACATTCAAGAATCTCGAACGCTGGGCGGCCCCCCTCTTGCTGGCGCTGCTCATGCTCTTCAACCAAATGAGCCTATTCGCTCAAGGCAACGCTCCCTTCAAGCCGCAGTTTGAAGAGGCGCTGGTATACCTGAAACAACACCGCGACGCCAACTCCTTGCTGTTGTTTCAAATCCCACACAACTATCACGTGATGGCCTACTACGACTCCCAGGCGATTGAGCCCTGGCGGGAAGCGCCTTACACCAACTGGCATCTACCTGACGGCACCTATCAAGTCGGCGAAGACTACGTGAACGAGAATCTGCTCACGCTTTTGTCAGGATATCAAGATGTGTGGTTGGTGTACTCAGAAGTCGAACAATGGGATGATCGGGAACTGGTGCGCTTGTGGTTGGAAAGCCACGGGGTTTCATTGGATGAACAGCACTTTCAGGGTGTATCGCTGTACCGGTATCGCATCATCCCCTGATTCCTCACAAAAAACAGGCGGTGGCCCGATCACAGACCGGCCACCGCCCGAAAACTTCAACCGCTTCCCAAATTACGGAATGCAAAGCGCCTGACCGATATAGATAAGGTTGGGATTCTGGATAGTATTGGCGCGAACAATAGCCCAAAGATTCACGCCATAGCGCCCGCCGAGCTGCGTAAGCGTCTCTTTGGCGCCGACAAGGTGAGTGTAGCGGCAGGTTGATGTAGGAGTCTGCGGCGTGAACTGAGCCTGCGCAGTTGGGCCAGGCGGCGTCGGTATCCAGGGCGCCACCGGGATGGCCAGGCGGTTGCTGCGGTGAATATTCGTCGGGTTGACCAGACGGTTGCAAACGATAATCGCGCGCGGCAGAGTGGCGTAGGCGCGCCCGATCGCGTAGACCGTCTCACCCTTTTGCACCTCGTGATACCCCTGAATCTGCCCACAGTTGGCATCGCCGGTGATAACAGGAGCCGGCGTGGCGACCGGCGTCGCTACAGGTGTCGGCGGCGCGGGCGGCGGCGTCGGGGCGGCGGTTTGAACAGGGGCGACAGTGGGTGTCGGCGTCGCGGTCGGGGCTGGAGGCGGCGTAGTCCCATCACCCACAGTCAGCGAGCCGCTCTGCAACGTAGCCGGAATCCTTTGCCCGTTTGGATCAGACAACAGCATAGTATCCAAAGTAATCGCCGAAGCCCCTGCTGTCTTGCCACGGAAAGTAATTTTGATCAAAGTTCCACTACCGTCAACCGGAGAGCTTGGGCGAAGTATCGCATAATCATACTCTATTTTGCCGCCGGTTACTGTATTGAGCTGTTCAATTCCCGGATTAAAAAAGCCGCCTGCGGCAACCTGAACGCCTTCCTTGCCGGGATCGGCGTCCACGACCTCAAGAACGTTGGCGTCAAACAGCACCACCATCCCAACCCCATACAACTGGCTGACATTCTCGATGTTGACCGAAATATCCACCGTTTGCCCCACTGCAACGGTTGAATTCAGCGGGACTACCTGAACTACGGGCATATTCTGTCCCAGGATCGGGTTCCCGATAGCCAATACCAAAACAAGTAAAACGCTGCCAAAGCCAACAAACCATTTCTTTTGAGATTTCATCGCCGCATCCCCCTAAAAAGTTAAAGTCGAAGATCGAAAGGCAAATATACATCCATCACAGCTATTTTGTGGACAACGCGCACGTAGATAATGCGACATCATCCACATACATTGCCGTAACGCCGTTCTGGCCGTTATTATAGGCGCCGAACTGCACTTTGAGAGAGTGTCCCCGATATGTAGTTATGTCATAACGGTAGTAAGTCCAGGCGTGGTCATTCTGCCGCTCCCAAAAAAGCGCTTCCAATACCTGATCGTTCGCATCCAGCACCAACACATACTGCACGTCATCTGCCGGAGCAAGCACAAAATCCGTCCACGAAGCGCCGGATAAAGGTGCTGCCGGAATCGCATAATCTGTGGCTACGTCACTGACCAGGTAGAGCCAGAATTCCAGCGTCGCGGTCTGAACACCGGCAGGAATACTCACCGACTGCCGCGCCGAGGAGTAACTCACACGGTTATCAGAGGCCTGTACGATGCCGGCGCGCAGCGACTGCACACCACCGTGCACAACGGCCGTCGAATAAATCGCCGGATACTCGGTGACGGGCAACACCCAACCGGTATTCGCCTCAAACCCGCCATTAGTGATGCGCTCCGTGCAAACAAGCGTTTGAGAAAAAGTGGACGCACAACCCCAACCGCTCCAATCTGAGCGCCCATAATCATTGAAAGCATAGACGTTGAAGCAATGATACGAGGCAGGCATGAATCCGCTCACCGTATGGTTGGTAACATTCGCTCCGAGATCGGCTACCCGATTGCTTCCTTCATAGAGAACAAATCCGGTCTCATTAAAGGCATAATCCTGCCAGGTCACACTGATCTGGCTGGAGCTGATGGCCGTCGCTTTAACCGAGCCGGGCGCAGCAGGGGGCGCATTCGGCAATGGGGGGCGAACAACGAGAGGTAAAAAAGCTAGAGAAGCGGTGGGGGTTATGGTGGTTTGAGGAACTGGCCCAGAGTGAAGTGCAAAATCCATACCCACTGCGCGGGGTGAAGTGGCATAGATTTCAACCGGCATAATACTCAGACCAACCGCCAGGAAAAGCAGCAAGACGGGGGCCAGCATATATTTCAACACAGTTGTAAAAGGAAAGCGCATCTTATTGTCCCCACAAAACCGGCCCGGATTTTCCATAATTCCCGGCAATGAGGGTAAGGTCGAAGATATTGACCGTACCATCACCGGTTAAATCCGCCGTGCTGTCATCTGTGCCGTAATGAGAAGTCAGCCGCGTTAGATCAAAAATATTGACAGTGCCATCCCCGGTCAAATCACCCGCAGACAAGGTCAACGTACCTGGCAATATCGAAAACGTCTGCAACCCGGACAAATATCGGGAATGTTGAATAAGTAGACATTGATAGGCGATGTTAGCCGGCAAGGACAGCGTGAAACGTCCATCCGCCGCCGTCACGGCGCTGGGGGCTCCCGGACTCGCCATCGTTGGATAGGACAAGCAATCAGCATCGCTGAGCATAATCGAAGTCCCGCTGTGATCCTCCCGTCCCTGCAAGAGAACTGTACCCGAAATAACAACGGCTGCGGGGACAGGCGTTGGCGCCGGAGGGACCACATAGCTTACAGCGGCCATAGCATCAATACGCGAAACAGTATGCCCATTGCGCGGGTCGGTAACAGGCGCCCCCGTTGTTTTGAGTGTAGTTTCGATTTCGCCTGGCGTCAAGTCCGGGCGCGCCTGTAGGAGCAAAGCCGCCACCGCAGTCACGTGGGGCGCCGACAGCGAGGTGCCCGCGTCACCGCGGCTTCCTCCGCCTAGCGCCGCAGACTCGATCCATGCGCCCGGCGCAAGCAAATCCAGCATGGCGCCACTGTTGCTAAAACAAGCAACCTGGTCGGCGGCAGTGGCGACATCGGCGCAAATCCCCCAGCTTCGCGCGCCCAACGCGGCATCATAGACGCTGCCCACCGCAACGACATCGTTCAAACAGGCCGGCGCCATGAGCCTGGCAGATTGCCCGGCGTTACCGGAGGCGGCGACCGTCAGGATCCCGGCAGCCCGCGCGGCGGCGACTGCATTCGCCATCACCATGGTATTGGCATCGGCTGCGTCGCAAGCGCCGTCGTAACTACCTCCGCCAACACTCAAATTGATCACCTTGACATTGTAATGCCATTGATTGGCGACAATCCAATCAATGGCAGCAATCACATCGGAATTCCAACCTTGCCCCTGGCCGTCCAAAACCCGCACCGCAACCAGGCTCGCATCCGGCGCGATACCCTGGGGGCTGGTCGCGCCACGGCTGGCAATGACGCCGGCCACATTCGTGCCATGGCCGTTGGCATCCTGGGCGACATCACTTTCGGGGGTATTGTTTGGCGGACAGCCACCACGAGCAAAACAATGCTGAGCCACAATACGATCGGCGAGATCAGGATGAGTCCCATCAATCCCGCTATCAACCACGGCGACCACCACACCGCGCCCGGTCAAACCATAAGCGGCGCGGACTTCCGGGACGCGAATAAGTGCGGCGCTCTCCACCATCGCTGCCTGAATCGGCATATCGGGCGCAACCGCCAACACATCGGGATTGGCGCGTAATTGGTCGAGTCCCTTATCGGTGGTTAGCCCCACCAGGCCCGGCACCGTCTGGTAACGTTGAATCAGAACAAAATCCTCGTCAGGGACACTCTCTAAAACCTGATTCTGAATCTGCGCGATCTGTAGACTCTGCGCCCATATTCCACGCTGTGTGGCGGGAACGCGCAGAGCAACAATAACCCGCGAAGCATTATCAGATTGCGGCAATGAAGTTTCCAAATCCGGCGCCAGTATCTTGGCAGAATAAACAGGGGAAACAAACCGGGGAACAAGGACGCCCAAGCTTAAAATAAAGCTCAAGGCAAGAGTAAACCAGCGATCAATGATTTTTTTGGGCATAGTAAAACCACTTTTTAGGAAATGCTTCAATGATAGGGATAACCTGACCTCTCGGCTTTCTTAGTGTAAAGGAGACGGTATAGGGAGGAGGTTACAATCCAGTTAATAAACAGTAACGTCAAAAGGTTAGCGTGAATCTAACATTCCCAAGCGGAAAAGGTCTTGTCATTTCACTAAATCCAGATAAAATACACACACGTTTGAATCTGGGAGTACACAATGCCGGTCACATATAAGGAACTACACCAACAACTGTTGGAGACAGAAGAAGATCTGCAAACACAGGTCAACAACATGGCCAGTATCGTTCGAGAGGATGGTGTGGGATACAGCAACCACATGGCCGATGCTGCGACTGAAGTTTTCGAACAAGAACGTGATGTTTCGCTGGCGCGCCAACTAAGCCGTTCGCTCGAAGACGTGCATTGGGCGTTGCGCAAATTCGAAGATGGCACTTACGGCATCTGTGAATCGTGTGGAACCATCATTGAGCTGGCTCGACTGGAAGCCCTGCCGGCGGCGCGGTACTGTATGCGTTGCCAATCCCGTCACGAAGCCCAGCGATGAAAGCAACTACTCGTAACCGCCTCTTGCTGTTAGGAGCAGCGGCGACAATCCTCATACTGGATCAACTCTCGAAACGCTGGGTGCATCAAAATCTCCCACAGTATACCCCGACCGATTTTTTCCCCTGGCTTAAACCCGTTCTGTCCTTTACCTATGTCACCAATACCGGCGTTGCTTTTGGGCTTTTTCCGCAGCTGGGGGGTATTTTCACAGTGGTGTCGGCCGCCGTTGTCGTCCTCATTTTCCTTTTCCAATCGTCATTCAAAGACGCCCACAATTGGGTACACCTGGCCCTGGGAACCGTGACCGGGGGTGCGCTTGGCAATTTGATTGATCGCCTCACGCATGGATTTGTCATTGACTTCCTCGACGTCAATTTCTGGCCGTTTCAAGCCTGGCCGGTCTTCAACATCGCCGATTCGGCCATTCTTGTGGGCGTGGCCGTTTTGCTATTGGATTCATTGCTGCTTGATCTGAAAGCCGCTCGTCAAAAGTCCAATACCACCGCTGAAGAAGCGCTGAATGCAGAGGATGGTTGCGCCAATGTCTGAATCCCATATCGTTGAGGGCGCCACGGAAATACGGTTAGATCAATGGCTGCTGCAAACCTGGTCGGCGCTCGACCGGCGCCAGGTGCGTCAGATGATCCAAAAGGGGCATGTGCAGGTCAACGCACAACCGGCGCAAAAAGCCGGGCAATATGTCCAACCCGGCGACTCGGTCACAGTAGATTTGCCGGAGATGACGCCCGTAGAAAAGGGGTTTCAAGACCTGTATGCGTTACCACTAAACGTGGCCTACGAAGATGACATGGTGCTCGTTGTAGAAAAACCTGCGGGAATGGCGATGTATGCATCCCGTGATGGATTGACAGGGTCGCTGGCCCAACAACTGACGACCCATTGCCCACAGATAGCCCATATCGGTGGAGCCGAACATGCCGGGGTAGCCATGCGGGTGGAACCCGAAATATCAGGGCTGGTGATCGCCGCAAAAGACGAGGCGACCTATCGAGTCCTGCGACGAGCCCTTAATCATCAAAAAATTGAGACGGTGTATTCAGTCCTGGTAGAGGGACGACTGACCGGAGAAGGAGTTATTGAGCAACCCGTTGGGAATGTGAAACGCACCCGAGTACGGCTGAATGTGGCGCGTGAAGGGCGTCCGGCGCAAACCCTCTATCGGGGACAACGCCATTACAAAGAAAGCGGCAAAGATTATTCCCTGCTTGAGGTGCGCCCACAAACATCGCGCTTGCACCAAATCCGTGTACATCTATCCTGGTATGGATTCCCGGTAGTCGGAGATCGCGTCTACGGATCGCGGTATCAACCGCTCCTGCCTGACCGCATCTTTCTACACCTGAGCGCCCTTGTTTTCCCGCACCCGTTGAGCGGCGAACCCACACGCGTTGAGTCGCTGCTTCCGCCCGAATTACATTCCGTGCTACGTTACCTGGTACGGCCTAAACATTAGACAACCTGGAGGAGGTATTCCTATGCGTGAATTGAACGTCGCTGTCGTACAGATGCAACCCGAGTTAGGCAAAATGGAAGCCAATGTCGGCAAAATGGCCGATTTTATTGCGAAAATTGCGACGGAACAACCGGTTGATGTCATCGTTTTCCCCGAGCTCTCCGTCACCGGTTACGAAGGCGGGCAACGATTTGTACAGATGGCGCAACGAGTGCCCGGCGCCGTCACCAACATTCTCGGCCAACATGCCACCGAATTCGGGGTCTATGTGGTCATTGGAATGGCCGTCAAGGAAAAAGTCGAGACAGTTCTGTACAACAGCACCGTCCTGATCGGTCCGGATGGCGGCGTGGCCGGAGAATATCGCAAAGTTCATCTGCAGGCCGAAGAACGCCTCGTCTTCCGCCCTGGCTACAAGATCGCGCCGGAAGAAACTGAAGTGGGCGTCGTCGGTATGATGGCCGGTTGGGATCTGGCTTTCCCGGAAATCGCCCGCAGTCTGGTGTTGGACGGCGCCGAGATTCTGCTGCTGCCCGCCGCGTGGCAGGCGAAAGACGCTGATATGTGGCGCACCCTCCTGGTGGCGCGCGCCTACGAAAACGACATCTTTATTGCTGCCGCTAATCGAATTGGCGAAGAACCGTCGTATACGTTCGCCGGACAGAGCGCTATTCTCGCGCCCGGCGGAGAGGTGTTGGCCGCCCTGGAAACGCCAGAGGAAGGCTATGTCGTCGTGCGACTGGACCTCGACGAAGTGCGTCGCCGCCGCGAAGAAACGCAAATTATGTTGGCGCGCCAACCCGGATCCTATCGCCCCATCGTGAAAAAATACTAGACACTGCGACGATAAGCGCCACGTCTGATCAGCAAAAATCCCGGTTTCTCAAAAGAAACCGGGATTTTGTTTAGAACACACAAAGCCCATTACAACGCTTTATCGTACACGCGATAGGTCCGATAAACCTCGGCCCCAAAGTTGGCCGCCGTCTGGCGCATCGGTTGATTGCTCTCCAGCACCCAAGATATTTCGGCAGTTTTGTAGCCCTGCCGTAAAGCGGCCTTGAAAGTTTCCATAAACAATACAGCATCTACGCCACGCCCACGATATTCCTCAATAACGCCGCCGGCAAAGGCGCGGATGGTGGTAATGGTTTTGCGAATCTTCCACCAATAAAAAAGTTTCGTCATGGACCACCAATCCGGCACACCAGGTCGTGGGTATGCCTTGTGAAGAACCTGGTTGATGTCAGGCATCGGCAACATAGCGCCCACCAACTTGCCCTCTTTCTCGGCAAAGAATATCGTCTTGGGATCAAGAAAGGGCTTGAGTTGCACGAGCTGGTAATCGAACTCTTCCTCGGTCACCGGGACAAATCCCCAGTTCTTGCTCCACGCCGCATTATAGATCGCCTTGAAACGCTCCGCTTCGACATCAAAATCCCGCATGTTGATAGGGCGCACGGTGATATCCATGTGATCACGGACTTTCTGTGCAACGCGCACAGTCTTTTCACGAATACCATCACCATCCAAAGTGCAGCGAGTGAGATCCACACGATAGGCGTGCAAATCTTGCGCTTTGACGTAACCGGAATTCTCAATAAAATCCACATAGTAACGCGGATTGTACGTCATCATCATCACCGGAATACCCCAGCCATCTACCAACAAACCGCATTCCTCGTTGGTCGAATAGTTCATCGGGCCGCGCGCAACATTCATTCCCTCATTGCGGACAAAATTCTCGGCAGTTTCCAAGAGAGCATCTGAACCTTCACGATCCTCTAAGACTTCGTAGAGCCCAAAAAACCCCACCTTGTCATTCCAATAACGATTGTGATTATGATTAATGATGCCTGCAATACGCCCAACAATTTTGTCGCCGCGCCGGGCCAGAAAACATTGGATCTTGGCGTGCTTAAAAAATGGATTGTGCTCAGGGTTTATGAAAGCTTCGCGCTCTGACACCAATGAGGGAACCCAATATGGGTCATCTTTGTAAACCTCCCACTGGAAACGGGCAAACTGCGTGCGCTCAGCTGCATTTTCGACGGGTGTAACGATAAGTCTGGCGCTCATAAGTCCTCCGAAGGCATAAAATTGGGGAGCGGAAAAAAAGCTCACTGAAAAGCGATTATAGCCGTTTCCAGATCGGGGTCAATTTTGCAAAACTAATGTTTTTCTAAGATTTAGTCTTTATGATATGATGAGTGTGTTTTTAACAAATAGTCCCTTTTAAAGAAAAGGGATATGCTCTGAGGGAGGTTATGCATGGATCCGAATCGTTATACAGAGAAAGTACAGGAAGCCTTATTGCGGGCACATCGCATTGCTGACGAACATGGCAACCCGCAACTTGACCCGGAACACCTCTTAGTCGCACTGCTGGAGCAGACGGATGGGGTAGTCCCCAAAATTGTTCTGAAGCTGAACAGCGATCCACAGCGCATGCGTGGGGATTTGGAACAAGCGCTCAACAAAAAGCCCAAGGCAGAGGGCGCGACAACGCAACCGGGAGCCTCATCGGCAACCAAGCGCATCCTACAGGCTGCGGAACGTGAGTCTCAGTCAATGCGCGATGAATTTCTCAGCGCCGAACACGTCTTCCTGGCGATGGCCGACTCCAGTTCCGGGGACATCGCTCGCTTCCTGGCAACCCATGGCGTGACACGCGAGGCCGTACTACAAGCGTTGACCTCCATACGCGGCGGGCAAAGGGTCACATCGCAAAACCCCGAAGGCACTTATGGCGCGCTCGAAAAGTACGGGCGAAACCTCACCCAGTTGGCACATCAGGGCAAACTCGATCCGGTCATCGGCCGCGACGAAGAAATCCGGCGGGTCATGCAGATTCTTTCGCGGCGCACGAAGAACAACCCGGTGTTGGTAGGCGACGCCGGCGTCGGCAAGACGGCCATTGTCGAGGGATTGGCGCAACGCATCGTCCGTGAAGATGTTCCCGAAGGGTTGAAGGAAAAAGAAATCTTCCAATTGGATATGGGATCGCTCATTGCCGGCGCCAAGTATCGCGGCGAATTTGAAGAGCGCCTGAAAGCGGTACTCAATGAGATCGCCCAGACAGAAGGAAAAATTATCCTCTTCATTGACGAACTCCACACCGTCGTAGGCGCGGGCAAAGCCGAAGGCGCCATGGACGCCGGCAACTTGCTCAAGCCGATGTTGGCGCGCGGCGAGCTGCGCACCGTCGGGGCCACCACCCTGGACGAATACCGCAAGTACATCGAGAAAGACGCGGCGCTCGAACGCCGCTTCCAACCGGTCTACGTCGCGGAACCGAACCTCACCGATACCATCAGCATTCTGCGCGGCATCAAAGAACGCTACGACGCACACCACGGGGTGCGTATCCAGGATGCTGCGCTCATCGCGGCGGCGACGCTAAGCGCACGCTATATCGCCGACCGGCAATTGCCGGACAAGGCCATTGATCTGGTGGATGAAGCCGCAGCGCGGCTGCGACTGGAAATTGACTCGAAGCCTGCCGAGCTGGATGTCATTGACCGCCACGTGATCCAGTTGGAGATTGAGCGCGAAGCCTTGAAAAAAGAACGTGACAAGGCCAGCAAGGAACGGCTCAAGAAATTGGAACACGAAATGGCCGATCTAAAGGAAGAGAGTCAAGGCCTGCGCGCGCGATGGGAACAGGAAAAGGGGTTCATCCAGGATATCCGCGGCATCCAGCAGGAAATGGAAAACCTGAAGCTCGAAATTGAGCGCGCCGAACGCCGCAACGACTATGCCACTGCCGCCGAATTGCGCTATGGCAGGACGCAACAACTGGAGCATGACCTGGAAGAAGCCGAGGCACAATTGAACAAGGTGCAGGGTGATAATCCCATGTTGCGGCAAGAAGTCGGTCCCGAGGAAATTGCGCGAGTCGTCTCCGGTTGGACCGGAATTCAGGTTTCGCGTTTGCTGGAAGGGGAGCGCGAGAAACTGATGCGGATGGAGGCAGAGCTGCACAAACGGGTTATAGGGCAGGAAGAAGCGGTGGGAGCCGTCTCCAACGCAGTGCGACGCGCCCGCGCCGGCCTGCAAGACCCTAACCGGCCCATTGGCACCTTCCTCTTCCTCGGCCCCACCGGCGTCGGCAAAACCGAACTGGCCCGCGCGCTGGCGGAGTTCCTCTTCGACACGGAAGAAGCCATGGTGCGCATTGATATGAGCGAGTACCAGGAAAAGCACACGATCTCACGCCTCATCGGCGCGCCTCCTGGCTACGTGGGATACGACGAAGGCGGCCAACTCACCGAGGCCGTGCGCCGTCGTCCGTACAGCGTCTTGCTGCTGGATGAAATTGAAAAAGCGCACATGGAAATCTTCAATGTGCTGTTACAACTGTTGGATGAAGGGCGCCTGACCGATGGGCATGGTCGAACGGTGGATTTCACCAACACCATCATCATCATGACCAGCAACGTCGGCAGCCGTTGGATCAAAGAATTGGGCGCAGAAGGAGCGCGCAGCCAGGTGATGGAAGAGTTGGATCATACTTTTCGCCCTGAGTTCCTCAACCGCATTGACGACATCATCCTGTTCGAAAGCCTCTCGCGCGAGCACTTGCGGAATATCGTGGATATTCAGGTGGGGCGACTGAGCAAATTGCTGCAAGAGCGTCAGATGAACATCAGTCTAACCGACGAAGCCCGCGTCTACCTGGCCGACATCGGCTACGACCCGGTCTACGGCGCGCGCCCGCTCAAACGCGCCATCCAACGCTATTTGCAGGATCCGCTGTCTTTGGCCGTCCTGGAAGGGAATTTCGGCGAGGGAACAACGATCAAAATAGACGCAGTGGACAACAAATTGGTGTTTACTAAAGCCTAAGCGCACACCTGAAGTCAAAAAACGATGCGTGACATAAAAAAGAATATGTCACGCATCGTATTTTCAGGCTAGAAGATACTACGAAGCATCAAGAGGAAGCCAAACATAATCAGAGGCACACCGACGATCGCGCCGATGATAGTGACGGTCAACAAGGCGCCTACAATCATAAAAACCAGGCCCAACACCGCCGCCACCACACGCCCGGTCAGTTGCAGGATAAAACTGATCAACCACCAAATCGCGGCAAAGGGCCACAGGAACCATGGAACCTTCTGTTTTTCGTCTGTCATCTCATCCTCCATCAAATGAAGGGAGCAGCATGACTTCTGAGTTGGCAGGTGACTTTTCTTTCGTCGAGCCGGACAAGCTCGAACTAAGTCCCAGAAGGATACTGCTCCCTTCGTGTTAAAGGCACCCTTGCGAGCGCCCATATTTACTACGAAGCGTTCAAAAGCCGGTTGCGACCATACTGAGCAACCATTGCTTGACAGAGCCACCATCGGTGATACGCTAAATGCAAAATGGGAAACTGTAGATAGGAGGTTGGAATGAAAGAATCCGTTATTCCTACCGTCATCGAACAATTACTGGTGCTCCCTGATGATCTACAAAAGCAAGTGCTGGAATTCGTGCAAACCCTGCGCGCCACATTGCAATGCGGCATGCCTGGAAAACAGCTATTACAATTCGCGGGCATGATTCCAGTAGATGATTTGCGCTGCATGCAGCAAGCTATCGAAGCTGATTGTCGGCAAGTAAACGAAAATGAATGGTAGATATTTGTTGGACACCAACATCATTATCGCTCTATTTGCCGCTGAGACATCGGTCATTGAACATCTACGAGCGGCCAACGAGGTTTTTGTGTCCAGTATAACTGTCGGAGAGTTGTATTATGGGGCGTACAAATCCGGTCACGTCACAGAAAACCTCGCGCGTATTGAAGATTTTGTAATCCACAATGTCATCCTAGAGTGCGACGCCGAAACAGCGCGACACTATGGCGCGATAAAAACAACCTGCGACAAAAGGGACGCCCCATACCTGAAAACGATATATGGATAGCAGCGATTACAATACAACATGGGCTAACATTGGTGAGCCGAGACATACATTTTGGTGAAATAACAGGGTTCAATCTCGAATCCTGGTAGAACCAGCAAAAATCCGCATTGATGATGCTGAAATCCTATGCGAAACAGATTCTTTGGTCTATATCCTGACAAAGATATAGACAAAGTCTGAACAACAGAAAATAAAATGTCGGGTCAATTCTACAATTGGAAACGATTTTGGCATCTACGTGAAAACGCTTTTGATTTATCGGATGACGGATACCTGTGTGAGCCGATAACAGAAGTGGGGTTTCCCTCCCAAGACTTAGTGCCATTAGAACATCTTACTGACATTCCCTGTTTAGTACTACTTGGCGAACCAGGCATAGGCAAAAGCTGTGCCATGCAATTAGAAAAGAAAAATGTTAATGATACTATCAAAACACAGCATGGACAGATACTCTGGTTAAATCTTCGTTCCTACGGAAGTGAAGATCGGTTAGTACGCGACTTATTTGAAGCCCCCATTTTCATTTCATGGTTATCTAGTAATCACAAACTTCATGTCTTTTTGGATAGCCTGGATGAATGCCTATTACGTATTGATACTGTTGCCACGCTGCTCATTGATAAATTTGCACAATACCCCATTGATCGTCTCTATTTGCGCATTGCGTGCCGCACAGCAGATTGGCCCACAAATTTAGAAGAGGGCCTAAAAAAACAGTGGGGGGAGGAAGCTGTAAAAGTTTATGAACTCGCTCCCTTAACACGAGGCGATGTTTTTAACGCTGCACGCGCAAATGAACTATCACCTGATGATTTCTTGCGCGAGATAGACCGAACGAACGTGGTCTCTCTAGCGATTAAGCCTATCACTCTAAAATTCTTACTCACTACATACGCTAAACATAAACATCTTCCAGGGACACAAGCTGAGTTATACCTTGAAGGATGTCGTCTGCTTTGCGAAGAAAGTAACGAAGATCGCCGGACCGCAAGGCTTACAGGTATGCTCAGTACAAATCAACGAATGATTGTAGCAGCGCGGATAGCCGCGATGACTACACTCTGCAACCGTAATGCTATTTGGACAGATATTGATTATGGTAACCTGCCCAATGAAAATGTGAAGATTCAAGACCTGTGCGGCGGAAGCGAATGTGTAGATGCAGAATACTTTCAAGTAACAGAAACAATAATCCAAGAAGCGTTAACAACCGGCCTCTTTTCCTCACGCGGCCCTCGATGTATGGGTTGGGCGCATCAAACGTATGCGGAGTTTTTGACTGCCTGGTATTTGGTTCAGAGACAGATGCCGCTACAACAAATATTAAATCTGATCATGCACTCCAGCGAGCTTGGGCAAAATCTCATCCCCCAATTACATGAAACAGCCGCTTGGATAGCAGGGATGATACCTGAAGTGTTTCAAGACATCATGCAAATCAATCCAGAAGTTCTATTGCACAGCGATGTAACGGCGGCGGATATTGAAAGTCGCATAACCCTGATAGACATACTCCTAAAACTCTACGATGAAAAACAATTATCTGACCATGATTGGACGATTCGGAAAAGCTACAGAAAACTCAAACACCCAAATTTAGCCAAACAGCTTCTCCCATACATTCTTGACAATAACAAAGGGAGTATTGTTAGAAGAGTTGCGGTAGATATTGCAGAAGCTTGTGAATTACAAGAAATTCAGGAGTATTTACTGGTAATTGTCCTAGACCCTTTGCAATCCTATGAAATCAGAGTCAATTCAGCTTGGGCGCTACATCGTGTGGCCGATGAAGCAACAAAGGCAAAACTAATCCCCCTGATATCTGGTAAAGCTGGCGAAGATCCGAATGATGATTTGAAAGGATGCGCCCTTCGAATGCTCTGGCCTCAACATATATCGGCAGAAACCCTTTTCTCAGCCTTAACACGCCCAAAAAATCAGCATTATACAGGAGCTTACTGGGTTTTTCTCTGTTCCGACTTTATTGAGCGCTTGGACCCCGCTGACCTCCCTTTAGCATTGCGCTGGACGGAGAGGCTTGATGCTCACTATGAATTGCCATCTGCCTTCCAGAGCCTTATCGAGGCTATTTTTTGGCAGGGATGTCAACATCTTGATGAAGCTAGTGTTTTGGATGCTTTTGCCAAAGCAATTTGGGCTAGGTTGCTGAAGTATGATAATCTCTTTGCCTCTAACAGAAATTCAGCATTAAGACAAGATCTACTTGCAAATGATGAAAAACGGCAGCTTCTGATTAAAGCAATTCTCTCAATAGTCACAGAAACCGAAGGAGAACCCATTTCACTAGCAGCTCAGTGCTTCTCACTGGTTGCGAACAAGGACGTGCGATGGATGATTGAATATTTTCATGTGGCTTCATCAGAAAAAGAACAGCGGATATTGGCGCGACTCGTCCGACTGGCCTATGATGAAAAAGATGTGAATCAACAAAATGTTGTTTATGAGGCATGCCAAGATACTCCAATTCTTGCTCAAGAATTCACTCCGCTATTTGGTTCTGTCGAATTGAATTCACCTCAGGCCCAATACTTAAAAGAAATATATGAACAAGAACAACAGTGGCAAGAAGAACGCGACAAGTGGGATCAATCACCGAATCTTCCTCCTGTTGAGAAATGGGTGCAGACACTCTTAACACAATTTGAATCAGGAGATTTAAATGCATGGTGGAAATTAACTCTTGATATAGGTTTTATCACAAATCACACGAACGATTTTTACAATGAACTTGACCCAGATATGACTAAACACCCAGGTTGGCAAACCGGGGATGCCATAACACGGGAAAGGTTTGTTCGGGCAGCGCAACAATACATTGCGAGGTATGTGCCTGAAACGTGGGATTGGATCGGCACCAACACATTTTCACGTCCTGCATTAGCAGGATATAAAGCGCTGCGGCTGTTGATACAAGAAGATTTCAGTTTTGTGCGTGAGATACCGATTGATATATGGAAAAGATGGGTGCCAGCGATTGTAGCTTCTCCGGCGTTAGGAAGTGATACAAAAATCCATCAAAGTCTGGTAAAAATAGCATATGACATATCACCTGATGAAGTAATTGACATCTTGATGCGCTTGATTAACCGCGAGAATGCTGATAAGGGACTTGACAGTATTTATGCTACACAGGAATTTGGAGCTTGCTGGGATGACCGCTTTACCGAAACGCTATTACAAAAGAGCAGAGATCCATCTCTGAAACCTGGCTGTGTCAAAACCCTGCTCCAAGAACTTTTAGAACATAAATCGAAGGGGGCCAGAGAATTTGCAGAATCGTTGGTTTACATACCTCTATCTGAGAATGTAGATGTGCGAACTAAGACAATTCTTGCCGCCCAGATATTAATGACCTCTACTGAGGATGCTGGATGGAATGTGGTGTGGCCTGCTGTTCAAAAGGACGCCGAGTTTGGACGTAGCCTGTTTTTAATGGTTGCAGACACACTCGAAAAATACTCGCCAAGCGTTGCAGCAAAACTGAGTGAGCCTCAACTTGCAGACTTGTATATATGGCTCTCACAACAATTTCCGTATGCAGAAGACCCCAAAGTAATGGAAGGACACAGAGTAACACCCCGAGAAAGCGTCGCAACCTGGAGAAATGCGCTCCTTCAGCACCTTCAACAACGAGGAACAATTGCAGCTTGCTCTGCTATCCGGCGCATCTCCGAGGAATTACCAGAATTGGAATGGATGAAATGGACGCTTCTCGACGCACAAAATATAGCACGACGTAAGCTATGGGAACCGCCTCATCCACAAAATATTCTTGCGATAGCACAAAATCAACAAGTGCGATTTGTTCAAAGTGGTGATGAATTGCTTAATATCGTAGTCGAATCCCTGAAGCGATTAGAGTGTAAACTGCACGATGAAACTCCCGCTGTCAGAGACATCTGGGATGCAACCGCCGACAGCAAATATAAGCCTGTCTCAGAAAACGAATTCTCCGATTATGTCAAACGACATCTTGATGAAGATCTTAACCGAAGAGGAATTATTGCCAACCGCGAAGTCGAACTAAGACGCGGCGGGGGGGACACCCCTGGTGAACGAACCGATATTCACGTTGATGCAATTGCCAGAAATATAAATGGCGAATTACATGTGATAACCGTTATTATTGAAGTAAAAGGATGTTGGCATAAAGAATTAGAAACTGCAATGCAGACCCAACTTGTAGAGCGATATTTAAAAGACAACCATTGCCGGCATGGCTTATATCTCATTGGCTGGTTTAACTGTACAGAATGGGACAGCGCAGATTACAGAAAAGGACAATCTCCAGCATTGCGCTTGACCGACGCACAAAAAAAGTTTGACGATCAGGCTACGGAATTATCAAGAAACACTGGCGTAACAGTAAAAGCTCTTGCAATGAACGCTGCGCAGCACTAGAAAATGCCATCCTATTGTGTTCTGATTCTTAATTTTTATGAGCACTTACTCTCCTATCAGTAAAATCCGCAATATCGGCATCATCGCCCACATTGACGCGGGCAAGACGACGCTGACAGAGCGTGTGCTGTACTACTCCGGGCGCACGCATCGCGTCGGCAGCGTGGACGACGGCACGACCATCACCGACTGGATGACGCAGGAACGCGAGCGCGGCATCACCATCACCGCCGCGGCCATCACTACGACGTGGCAAGATGCGACAACCGGGCAGTCGGCGCAGATCAATCTGATTGACACGCCCGGCCACATTGACTTCACCGCCGAGGTGCAACGCAGTCTGCGCGTACTCGACGGCGGCATCGTCGTCTTCGACGGTGTCGCAGGCGTGGAACCGCAGTCGGAGACGGTGTGGCATCAGGCCGACCGGTTTGGCGTCCCACGCGTGTGTTTCATCAACAAGATGGATCGCCCCGGCGCAAACGTTGCACGCACGCTGGACATGATGCGAGATCGCCTGCACGCAAACCCGCTGCTCATCCAACTGCCCGTTTTTGTCAAAAGCGAGTTTGCCGGTGTGGTGGATTTGTTCACGATGCAGGCGCTCATCTTTGACGGCGAACCGGGAACGCCGCCCGCAATAGCGCCCATCCCCGATGATCTGCTGGTGGAAGCAGAAGAAGCCCAGCGGTTGCTGATCGAGCGCATCGTAGAGACGGATGATGCCATGGTGGAACGTTTCCTCGAAGGCGCCAGCATCCCCAACGACGAACTTTACGCCACCTTGCGCCGGGCGACTCTGAGCGGAACTCTCACGCCGGTCTTCGTCGGCAGCGCGCTGCACAATAGAGGCATCCAACCCGTGCTCGATGCGGTGGTGCGCTATCTGCCCAACCCACTCGATATTGCCGCCACACAAGGGCAGCACCCCGAAACCGGCGAACCGCTCACCCGTCCCGCCGATCCCGCCGCCCCCTTCTGTGGACTGGTCTTCAAAGTCGTCAGCGATACGTTTATGGGACGGATGAACTATGTGCGCGTCTACTCCGGCACCCTGGCGGCAGGCGAACGCACCTACAATGCCACCCGCCAATGTGAGGAGCGCGTGGCGCGCGTGCTCCAGATGTACGCCAACAAGCGCGAAGACGTGAAAGTATGCACGGCTGGAGATATTGTGGGCGTCATCGGGTTCAAACAGAGTTTCACCGGGGACACGCTTTGTGACAGTGACGCGCCCATTCTGCTGGAAACGATCGAATTCCCCCACCCTGTCATCCACATGCGAATTAAGCCGGCAGAACAACCGGATCAAGACCGGCTGATGTCCGCATTGCACAAACTGGTCGAGGAAGACCCAACCCTGGGAATTGGCCATGATGAACGCACGCACCAGGTTCTTATCGAGGGAATGGGAGAATTGCACCTCGACATTGTCGTAGATCGGCTGCGGCGTGAGTTCAATGTCCCCTGCGAAATCGAATCCCCACAACCGGCGTACCAGGAGACGGTCACGCGGCGCGCCCGTGGCGAGGGACGGTACATCCACCAGGCAGGCGGCGCCGGTCGCTATGGCGTGGTGCGTCTGGAAGTGGCACCCAATGAACGGGGAACGGGAATCACGTTCAAAAGCCGCGCCAATATGATGGAGTTGCCGGAGCAATACCTCCCGGCTATCGAAAAAGGTGTGCGCAGTACGATGGAAGAAGGCGAACTGGCAGCCTATCCGGTAACAGATATCGCCGTCACGATAACCGGCGGCCAGTACCACGAGGTAGACTCGCACCGGCTGGATTTCGAGATTGCAGCCAGTCTCGCCTTCAAGGACGCCTATCGCCGCGCCGCGCCCATTTTGCTGGAGCCGCTTATGCATGCCGTTACGCGTGTGCCGGATGCCTATGCCGGCGCAATTGTGAGCGACTTCGCCGGACGCCGCGGGCAAGTCACACAAATGGTTTTGGAAGGCAACAACCTCTACCTGGTTTACGCCACCGTGCCAATGGAAACCATGTTCGGTTACGTTACGGATCTACGCGACCGGACAAGCGGACGCGGAACCTTCACATTGGAATTCGCCTGCTACGCTCCCGTGCCGGACGACGTCGCACGGCCCATCATCGAAACGCGGCGAGAGTACGTGCTAACGAAACGAAGCGGATAAGGAACAAACAGCAAGCGGCAAGAGGCAAGCAAGAGAATCTGTCCCACGTCTCCTGCATCCTGCATCCTGCATCCTTCTTTCAATCGAGGACAAAAATGCGATTTCTACTTCGGTTATTGATCAGTGTAGCCGTCCCCATCGTACTCACGATGGGAGTTATACGCCTGGTGACCATGCCCTGGTATCCGGCATGGGAATACAACAAGGCAAGTTTTCCGCCCGATCCTTTGGGCATGGAGCGCGCCGAACGATTGCGAATGGCGCAAGTCAGCATTCGATTTCTCAACGCGCCGCGCGGATCCAGGCTATTAAATGACCTGCGGCTCCCTGATGGAACGGCGGCATTTAACGAACGTGAAATCAGCCATATGGACGACGTGAAAAAAGTCTACGACCAGATGACCACACTGGTGTCGCTGATTTTATTGATAGCCGTAGGCGCAGGTTGGACGCTACAACGGCAATGGAGAATGGCGGCGCTGTGGGGTGCGCTTTCCGATGGCGGTATGCTAACTCTGGGATCGCTAATCTTTCTAGGAATCTGGATGGCCGTAGGGTTTGAAGCTTTCTTCACGGCCTTTCATGGCATTTTTTTCGAGGGCGATTCCTGGCTTTTTTGGGAAACCGACACCCTCATCCGGCTGTTCCCACTCCAATTCTGGTATGATGCCGGCCTGCTCATTGCCGGGATTGTCGGAGCGCTTGGGCTAGGATTAACCGTATCGGGGCGGCTATTGCAACGTCAGAGCGACAAAAAAGTCGCCTGAAGCAAGATGTTCCACGCTCTCAACCACCGGAAGCAAATTTTCCGCAACTTATGCCCCATCACCCCTCGCAAACCATAAAATTGGCAGGAAACCATAAGCGCAATTCTTATGTTCTTCCAATACTTCTTATGTATACTCTAGGATGAAATTTAAGGTTAGCTATCTGCTGAAGAAAGCAGACATATCGGAGAATCATCAGGAGGTATTCAATGAGTAAAATTGTAGGAATTGACTTAGGGACAACAAACTCTGCAGTAGCAGTGATGGAAGGAGGCCAGGTAACCGTCATTCCGACAGCGGAGGGCCGACGGCTGTGCCCCTCGGTTGTAGCGTTTACCAAAAGCAACGATCGTCTGGTGGGCGACCCGGCCAAGCGACAGTCCGTTGTCAACGCAGAAAACACACTGTACTCCATCAAACGCCTGATGGGCCGGCGCGCGAACGAACCGGAAGTCGAAGTCACCCGCGAAATGGTCTCGTATGACGTGGTCGCCGGGCCGCAGGGCGACGCCCGCGTGCATGTACCGGTCACCGACAAAGCCTATGCTCCCCAGGAGATCTCGGCAATGGTCTTGCAGAAACTCAAGAAAGACGCCGAAGCCTATCTGGGAGAAACCGTAACGAAAGCCGTGATCACCGTGCCGGCGTATTTCAATGACAGCCAACGCCAGGCTACCAAAGACGCGGGGCAAATCGCCGGGTTGGAAGTATTGCGCATCATCAATGAGCCGACGGCGGCAGCGCTGGCCTATGGTCTGGACAAAAATGTAGACGAGACCATCCTGGTTTTCGACCTGGGCGGCGGAACCTTCGACGTTTCCATCCTGGAAGTCGGCGAGGGACTGATTGAGGTGAAGTCTACCAACGGCGACACCCACCTGGGCGGCGACGACTGGGACGAGCGTATTGTCCGCTGGATGCTGGAAAACTTCAAAAAGGAACAGGGCGTTGATCTTTCGCGCGACCGTCAGGCGATGCAGCGTTTACGCGAAGCAGCAGAAAAGGCCAAGATTGAACTTTCGACCATGATGGAGACCGAGATCAACCTGCCCTATATCACCGCAGATCAAACCGGGCCGAAACACCTTCAAGCACGCCTGACGCGCGCAACCTTCGAACAACTCACGCGTGATCTGGTGGAACGTTGTCGCGTACCCTTCACACGCGCCCTTTCTGACGCCAAACTGACCGCAACCAATCTGGGTCAGGTCGTTCTGGTCGGAGGCGCAACCCGCATGCCGATGATTCAAAATCTGGTGCGCGAGTTGACCAACGGCAAGGAACCGCATAAAGGCGTCAATCCTGACGAAGTTGTAGCCGTCGGAGCTGCCGTCCAGGGTGGTGTGTTAGCCGGCGACGTGACCGACATCCTCTTGTTGGACGTGACGCCGCTATCTTTGGGTGTGGAAACGCTGGGTGCGCGCATGACGGTAATGATCCCGCGCAACACCACCGTGCCGGTTCGCAAAACCGAGACGTACACGACGGCTGAAAATAACCAAACGGCCGTGGACATCAAGGTTTTCCAGGGCGAGCGCCCAATGGCCGGTGACAATATGTTGCTCGGACAGTTCCGGCTGGATGGAATCCCGCCCGCGCCACGAGGTATGCCGCAAGTTGAAGTAACGTTTGACATTGACGCAAACGGCATCCTCAACGTGACGGCAAAGGACAAGGCAACCGCGCGCGAGCAAAAGATCACCATCACCGCCAGCACCAACTTGAACAAATCCGAAGTTGAGCGGCTGATCGAGGAAGCCAAACTCCATGAAGCCGAAGACAAGAAGCGGCAAGAATTGGTGGACACTCGCAACCAGGCCGATCAACTCTGCTACCAGATCGAAAAGAGTCTGGAGGATCTGGGAGAGAAAGTGCCAGGCAACGTGCGCGGTGAATTGGAGAGCATGGTTCGCGAGCTGCGCGAACTGAAGGACTCCAGCCAGGATGCCGCCACGATTCGTCGCAAGATGGACGAAATACAGAAAGCATCCATGAAGATGGGAGAGGCGATGTACGGGCAGCAAACCGGCGGAGCTCCCGGTCCGAATGTCGGCCCCGGCTACACCCCGCCATCCGGCGACGAACCAGACAGCGGCCCGGATATCGTGGATGGGGAATTCCGCGAGGTATAACCCCAACAGCGTTCTAAAATAACCTTTGGCACCGAAGAAGCTTTTTTAGAACGCGCCAATGGCGAACCATTAAGGCATTGGATGACAGGGGGTGGTTTATGGCCACCCCCTTTTGCATAACCATAGGCAGATGAAAACTGAGCACAAACGCTTAATTTGAATCATCCGCGATAGGAAGCTATAATGAAGAAGAAACCCGTGCGAATACCGATACGGTTCGGCAACAACGCTCAAATGGATACCGATGCAGTCCCCCCCACAGAATCGGCGCCTTCAGGAAAAGCCTGCGCACATGAACAGGCCACGGCAGAGTCGGTGACAACAGAAGAGACGACAAAACCCGGCGCTGATAGCAATGGAGCGATAGACTGGCGCGATCAAGCGCTTCGGCTCCAGGCGGAAATGGAGAACTATCGCAAACGACAGCAAAAACTGGCCGACGATCGTGTTGCACAAACACAAACAACATTGTTGCTCAAGTTTCTGGGCATCGTAGATAATCTCAAGCGCATTCTGGATCACCTGCAACCGGATAATGTCCATGACCAGAGCATTAGACTAACCTATGAAGAAATGCTGCGAATCCTACGCACAGAAGGAGTAGAACCTATCAAGCCGATAGGCAGCCCGTTCGATCCAGAATGGCATGAAGCGGTAGCAATGGTGCCGGCGTCTTCCGACCAACAGGCGGAAATGATCGTTATAGAAGAAGAACAGCAAGGCTACCAACTAGCGGGACGGCTACTCCGTCCCGCACGTGTCATCGTAGCAAAGAAATAGAGTATCATCCCAGAAAAGAGGGAAAGTGGGGGTTTGGGGGCAGGCTGCGCCCGCCCCCCCCACCCTAAATTTTGGAGAAGACACGAAATAAAAGCTATAAGGCCGATTGAAGAAGGAATAATGTATGGAGTATAAAGACTATTACAAAGTGTTGGGTGTGCCGCGAGATGCAGCCGAGAAAGACATCAAACAAGCATACCGACAGTTAGCGCGCCAGCACCACCCCGACTTTAACCCGAATAATAAGGAAGCAGAAGAGAAATTCAAGGAAATCAACGAAGCTTATGAAGTTCTCTCCGATCCAGAAAAACGCAAGTTGTACGATCGGTTCGGAAGCGATTGGTCAACCTGGCAGCAACAAAGCGGCGGCAATGTTGGGGATTTCTGGCAGCAGTGGTTCGGCGAAGCAAACAGAGGGCCGACGCGCCGGGTCCATACTCGCCCTGGAACGTCGGCGCAGGAATACAGCAGCGGCGAAGAGTTTGGCGCCAGCAGCACATTTTCAGATTTCTTCCAGCAGTTGTTCGGCAACCAGACCGGAGGCAGCGGCGGCGTATACGGCGATCTCTTCGGCGGAAGCGGGGCCAGGTCACGAGGGCCGCGACGCACTACCGTGCGCACAATGCGGGGACACGACTACGAACAACCCATCGAGATTACGTTGGAGGAAGCGTTCCAGGGAACAACGCGCCTGATCCGTATGGGAGAGCAACGCTTCGAAGTGAGCGTACCCAAAGGCGCCGACAATGGAACGCGCGTGCGGGTTAGAGGCAAAGGAGCGCCGAGCTCGGTGGGAGGTGAATCTGGCGACTTGTTTCTGTCCATCCAGATTCAACCGCATCCTTTGTTCAACCGCAACGGCGATGACCTTGAAACTCGTGTTGTTATTGATCTATACACCGCCGTTCTAGGCGGTGAAGTCCCAATTCCTATGTTGAACGGGCGTTCAGGAATGCTGCGCATTCCGGCGGGTACCCAAGGCGGGCAACGCATCCGGCTGAAGGGGCAAGGGATGCCCATGTTAAATCAACCGGAGACCCATGGGGACCTGTACGCAGTTATGGAAATACAGATACCCAGGAATCTTACAGCAAAAGAACGAGAACTGTTTGAGGAGTTGCGCCAATTGCGCCGCTGAGGTTTAACGTCTTGAAGAAAAAACGAAAAATTTCCGCAGTCATCTTGCCATCAACAAAAATGATACTGAGAGGTGGACATGTTTAAACGCATTCTTTTTGCTCATAATGCCACGCCGGCAGCAGAACGTGCGCTATTGTACCTCGAACATTTGGCGCGCCTAGAGCACGCCGAAGTGATCGTCTTGCACGTTTACCAGCCGCCGGAACGTTACATTGCCAACCAGGGCTACGAAGCGCTGCTGGAGCAATTCGAGGCAGTCGCCCACGAAGTCGTCAACGACACCGTCGCCCATCTGCAAAAAGCGGGCATCACTGCGCTGGCGATGGTAGACACGGGCTCGCCCGCGCACACCATTCTGGAGACGGCGCGGGAAGAGGATATTTCCCTGATCGTACTTGGATCGCGCGGGCCTTCCAACGTCACAGACATTTTGTTAGGCGATGTCGCTACCGAGGTCTTGCGTCACGCTCCGTGTCCGGTGTTCCTTGTCCCGTGAGCGTCAGGTGTCAGAGAAGCGTTCGCAGCAAGCCATGACGTGAGCGACTCCACAGCGCGTTCGGCATAGGCGCGGCCACGGTTTTGTTTGCCGCGCAAGCGTTGAGGGAGAGCGGGCATTATACCAAAATTAGCCTTCATCGGCTGAAAAGTTTTGGGGTCGGCGTGAGTGATGTAGTGTATCAACGCGCCGATCATTGTTTCTTGTGGCAGCACCACCGGTGACTGCCCCTGAACCAGGCGCGCTGCATTGATCCCCGCCAACCAACCGCCGGCGACATTCCCGGCATACCCTTCCAATCCGGCAATTTGCCCGGCAAAGAACAAATCTTCACGATTGTGGAACTGAAGCGTGGGCCGCAACAATGACGGGGCACTGATATAAGTGTTGCGATGCATCGAGCCGTAACGCACAAAGTCGGCATTTGCCAGACCGGGGATAAGACGCAACACACGCATCTGTTCGTCATACTTGAGATTCGTCTGGAATCCCACCAGGTTGTAGAGAGTTCCGGCGGCGTTATCTTGACGCAACTGCACGACCGCATAGGGACGCCGTCCACTGCGCGGGTCGCGCAGGCCCACCGGGCGCAACGGCCCAAACGCCAAAGCATCCTCGCCTCGCCCGGCTAAAACCTCCACCGGCAAACAGCCCTCAAAAAAGTGTGCATCGTTTTTCTCGAAATCCCGCAGAGCAATACGTTCAGCCGAAACCAAGGCAACGACAAAGCGCCGGTATTCCTCTTCGGTCATCGGACAATTGATGTAATCGCCGCCGTCCTCCTCACCCTTGTCGTAGCGCGATGCACGAAAAGCGATGGAAAAGTCAATCGAATCCAACTCCACAATCGGCGCGATCGCGTCGTAAAAGTAGAGCTCCTGACTGCCGCTCAAATTGCGGATAGACTGCGCCAGCAAATCAGAGGTCAGAGGGCCGCTGGCTACCACCACCGGATCGCCTGAGGGAATCGTGGTCACTTCTTCACGAACAATCGTAACCAGCGGATGAGATTCCAATCGCTGCGTCACCGCATCGGCAAACGCTTCACGGTCCACGGCCAACGCGCTCCCGGCCGGCACACGGTGAGCATCGGCCGCCGCAACGATCAACGAACCGAGCTGACGCAACTCGGCCTTCAAAAGCCCGGCGGCCCGTTGCAAGGCATCGGAGCCGAGAGAATTGGAACAAACCAACTCGGCCAGCTTATCTCCGGTATGCGCCGGCGTCATACGCTGAGGACGCATCTCGTAGAGGCGCACCGGTACACCGAAACGCGCAGCCTGCCAGGCGGCTTCACTTCCGGCCAAACCGCCCCCGATGATAGTCATAGATTTCATGAATTCCTCAATCCTCCCACTCCCCGAAATTTCACAAAAAACAAGCTGAGACCATTCACAGCCTCAGCTTGCAAACAATCCTTGACAACACCCAAATTACGGGGATGGATCCTCCGGCGAGGAGAACACTTCTCCAGATGGAGGTTCAGCGTTGAGCAGATCATAAGCCTCGCGCTCCCATTCACTCGGGACCTTGACTTCAACCCTGCCGATTCCATCCACCGTCACGCCCAGGGTTGGGCCAATAGCTTCGTAACTCAACATCACCGGAATGCCCGCACTCTCCAAAGCGCCACGAATAACCATAGCGCGCAACATACCCTGAGCGACATAAACCGTAGCCAATCCTACAAGTTTCTCGTCTCTGTTCACCGCACGGCACCTCCTCACCTAAGTATAGTTTGCGCTAAAACCAGGCATTTGTCAATACCTCCATTCCTGGTATAATTTTTACGGCTTCCTTAGAAGAAATTGGGCGATCTGATGGACTTTCACACCCACCAGAGCGCAGAACATCCTGCAAGCAAAACCCGGCCCTTGTTGAAACTGTAAACGGTGAGTCAAACGAATGATGGATACAAATAATATCGGGCAGAACGACCAATATTGGGAGAAATTTCTCATCGGCTCTCCCGATATTGAGCATTTGATGAACTTTCTTGTAGATGGAGAGTGTCCGCAAACCTTAGATGCGCTAACCTATGAACTCATGCACTACCGACATCAACAGATGATTGACCTGTTGAAAGACGTGATGGCGCAGGGGCGCGTCTACCGGCCATCCGAATCGTACTCGGTAGGCGACAATATCATCTTCCCGCACCTTAACAACGTCGTGGGTGAAGTCACTCACATACGACCCGGTCACAACCCTGAATATGATACGTTTTCGGTCATCCGGGTACGCATAAAAGAAGGCGACGAACGCGAGTTCGCAGCAGGGTTGACCTCTGCCCACCCTCTCAACACAGTCTCCTATTCGCCGGCAGAGCAAATCAATTTAGACGACCTGTATGAACGTTATAGCACAAAAATTAAGGCGAACCTGAAATCCAACCTGGAAAAGAACGTGCAGTTCATGACGGTAGGAGAACAATGGTTCTTGCGTGACCTGGTCATCCACATTTCACCGGGACAACTGAATATTGCGGAGGCCTTGCTGGATATGTCGGGTGGCGGACCGGTCGCTACTGACGCTTTTCTCGATGAGATGGATCTGCCGGCTGAAATATCGAAGGAACTGCAAGCTTTTTCGCTGGAATATGCGCTGTTGCGCGACAATCGCTTTGACGAAGTCGGCGCTGCGGGGAAAGGAGTCTGGTACTTGCGGCGAATGGAACCCCGCGAAGTCCTGGAAACTCCCCCGGCGCTCCGCTATCTCCCGATTCCATACAATCGCGGGTTACTCGATGAAACAATGCTGGCCCTGGAACGGCAAATAGACGACGAATGGTCCGAAACGGCCTATACGGAGCCGCAGGAGTCAGCAATAACGCTTGTTTTGACATACCCACACTGGCGAAGCGGCACCCTGCCGTTGGCGTCGCGTATAGCCAAGTTGTTCCCAACGGCCAAAGTTACGGATCGCATCCGATTTACCTTTGTGGATGAAAGCACCAAAGAGGAGTTCCCCGGATGGGTGGTGCGCAGCGGGCGGTACGTCTACGGATTGGCGGAATGGTACGAGAAAAACCAGATTGGCGCAGGGGCTTTCATTGATATAAGACCCGGTAGCCATTCAGGAGAGATGCTCATCAACGCACGGCGCATCCGCTCAAGACGGAGAGAATGGCTCAGGACAGTAACGTCCGAGGACAATCAACTGACCTTTGAAGTGGACCGGGTGCCGATCGCGTGTGAATTTGACGAGTTGGCCGCTATCGCCGTGGCAGACCCCGGAACGATTGATGTATTGGCCGAGAAATTGCAAAAGATGTCACTCGAAACATTGCTGGATCAGGTTTTTAATGGGCTGGCCGGGCTAAGTCTGCAAAGGGCCGTGCATGCCTTAACGCTTTATTGTGTCCTAAACCTGGTGAAGCGCATAACTCCAGGACCGGTTCTAACGATGTTGGCAGCATCTCCCAAGTACGTTTCGCTGGGAGACAATTATTGGGCCTATCGAGGGGATGAGACATGACCACACTTTCTCCCAACCTTGAGTTAGCACAGTTCATCAAACCAACCATTGACTCGCTTTTTCACATTGACTATTCATGGTGGGACGAACAAGGTTTGGATCTTAACGTACAACTGATGGCACACCTGACGCCGGAGCTTCAGGAAATCTATGCCGGGCAGCGCCTTGATGAAAAGATTGATCTGATTGATGGGGAAACCGGTGAAATTCAGCGCGTGGAGGGATTACAATATCTCATTGCTACGCGTTGCAGCCAGGAACCGGGGTACATTATGCAGGCGCCAACCATGATGGAAGCCATTTTCAGAGTTTTCTTGAGCAATGGGAACCGTCCAATGTCGCCACGGGCGCTGGCGCCGCTGGTTGGGCAACAACCGGAGAAAATCCTGAGGGTGCTTGCCGGGCCACGTGTGTGGAAGGGACTGCGGCCGGTCATGCCGGGCCAATAACAATTTTGCCCCAGTAGCTCAATGGACAGAGCGACGGCCTTCTAAGCCGACGGTTGCAGGTTCGACTCCTGCCTGGGGTATTCAGGTCCGCGCTAACGGACCTCTTGACAGACGAAAGGGATTTCACTAAACAAGAAGGGATATTCGTCTGTTAAGGTACAACGGGGTTATGTGTCCGCATAGCCCCGTTTTTGTTTCTCTGAGGGTAACTACAGGCGGGAAAGCTACTCTTCAATCACAATGCCGCGCTTCTTGAGCCAGGCGTCCCCCACCTCGCGCGAGATGATCCAGCCACCGTTGACTTTCACACCTTTGAAGAGTTTCTCGGCTTTGTGACGGGTGTAATTAGCGGAGACCTTCCCCGCAACGGCCAAAAGATTCGGCGTCCAACCTATGCGCAATATGGCGCGCACGGACTCTTCATCTTCACCTGCAAGTAGAGCAATTTCAGCAATAGTTACCATACGGGATATAGTACCACGAATGGTATTTTTATGCAATACCCAATTTCCTTTCGAGACAATTTTTCCTATGCCCCATGTCCCACATATTCTAGCAAAGATCACAATAACTACTATGGGTGGTGGAATTTTCGAACATTTCCAAACAACTTTAAAATTTTTCTTATGAAAATAGTCACCACGCCAGCAAGAAAAAGGCTCCACATTACAATGGCTGGGTAAGCCGAATGCTACTACACAGAGAGGCAAAGATTTGACGTGACGGCGGTGGGCCATTCAAGTTATTACCTGGTGTTGACGTTAGAAGAGGTTGCACCAGCGGAATTGCCGCGGAGTTGAATCTGGGTAACGCCTGGCTTAAGCTGCGCGGTGGGTGCGCCGTAGAGCCTACGAAAGTAAACCCGCTTGTGCGCGATTTGCCCCCAGCAGAAGTGGCGAAGCCGCGTCGGTCTTGAAGCGATGTTGAGCGGCGACGTCCCCTGCCGACCTGCACACTTTACCTTTTCAATGTTCGCATTGCAGCAAAGGCCAGTTTGCCACACCAGTTATTCCTACCACACGAATGCACCAGCACTTTGCTTGTGCCTTCATTGGCGCGGCAAACTACCCCGCGACTAGCGCATAGTGCCTATTTCACGATTAACTAACGGCAGAAATACCTGCTCTTGACACGGCCCGCCTACGCAAATGGTCAGGTTATACGTGGGCCAAGTGTACCCCACTTCAGTTTCACTGAAACCAATCCAATCATCCGGTGGTGTTTGCCACAACCCCATCTCAAAACGGAGCTGATAAGCCGTGCCTGGCTCTGGTGGAGTCGGCGGGTAAAGGGTAATACTGTCTTCCACCATAGCACCAGGCAGCACGGGTTCAGTAATATCGAACACGGTATACGTTTCGGGTTGCGCGGTGTGTTGCTGTGTACCTATCACATCCCAACCGTGATAAATCAAGGCAAATTGTCCTGTTCCTAGCCAGGTGGATACCCCGGTGTTTTGGATCTGAAATGTCACGGGATAGCCCGTCCCGTGTTCCATAATTGGAATGCCGTTGTTTGTGGTATGCCAGTTGACTAGCAAGGGTACCCACCGATATTCCGGTGTTATGCGTTCCTGAGACACGCCGCGCACTACTTGTATTTGGGTATAGTAATGCGTGAGAATTTGTAAGTAACTTTCCCAACGAGGATGTAAGGCATTATCGGTAGTAGGATCATTGCCACTGGCCCAATGGTCTGCGTTGATTTGTGCCATACCAGGTTTGAGCGTTGGGCCATAATTAGCTCCAACTGGATCATCAACGCCAATATGCGGTGGGGCAGGTATGCCCGTTAATGTTTGTGCGCCCGTCATATCACGATACTGAACATCGAAATCAGTACCTTCATACGTCATATGAACTCCTACCGTAGTTTCTACAATTAATTTGTAGCGTAACTTTTCTGCCGCGCCTCCCATTGCTTCATCAGAGCGATGTGGATTGTAAGCTTGTTTATTGCTATCATCCATAATCCGATAATCATTTTCAGATTCAACGCCACACCAATTGTATGCTAAAGTGCGTGCAGCAACTGCCATCGCCCGAATGCTCTCATTTGACCAACGAGGAACATAAGAGGGCAATGGGCCAATCTCTTGCCACAAAACACCCGTTACATAATTGACATTTTCGGTGGCGAAGTCCAGCCCAGCCCCATCAGCATCGGCGTTATCATAACCAACTTCAAAGGGTACATTAATCAATATCTCACCACTTTGTCCAAAATCATCCATTCTTACCCACACAGATGTACTGTTTGGCGGACATTCCGGATAAGGATTGGCAACCTTTACTGCGGCTTGCACCATACTTTCTGACGAGTTCATGTATACGATGACTAGGCCGATGCTCAAGGCTAACTTGATTTTGCCGGTAGTCATTGTTGGTTTACCTCCAACAAGCGGGGACGGCGGGTTAAATTTACATCAGTATATTCACTGTAGAAAATGCAATGACCATCAGGACTCCAGAAAGCTGCTCGCACATACACATCCGGATCGCGGCTCAAATTGCGCAAGCCACTGCCATCACGATTGATAACATACATATTAGTTTTGCGGGTATCTTGATTGCGAGCCGTAAAGAGCAACATTTGATTATTCGGTGACCAAGACAAAAAACGTGGCATTTGCACGCGATCCATTAACGAAAAAACAATGTCCGTTTCAGTGCGAGTGGCAACATTTACAAGGTGAATCACTTCACCTAACTT
Organism: Anaerolineae bacterium; assembly: GCA_034429675.1. GTDB lineage: Bacteria > Chloroflexota > Anaerolineae > B4-G1 > SLSP01 > JAKQHY01. The sequence goes on from DAOUFX010000102.1 coordinate 32,301, forward strand.
TTGATGATAAGCAGTAAAGGCCACTATCTGATTATCTGACGTCCAAGCAATATTGCCGACAATAAAACTATAGCCTATTTGTGGATCTGAAGGCACAATCCAGGCAGCATCGGACGTAGATAGAGATTGTAACGTCAGTTTTGTCTCTGTGGTTCGTGCTAATAACCAAGTGCCATCGGGGGATATAGAGAAATTCACGCCTTGGATTGCATCTGTAAATACTCGCAAAGCAGTTAAGGTTTGCGTGGCAGAGGAAGATATGTCAACACTGATAATGTCACCTTTCACCGTAGCATAAGCGATGGTCTGATTATCCAACCAGAAAGGCGTCTGTAGGCCAACATTACTGGCTAAAGACTGTTTCTCCAAAGCAGGATAGGCAGCTGACCACAAAGTATAATCACGCGCTGTAACTGAACGTTGCAAATAAGCAATGTGTTGACCATCCGGCGACCAAGATCCAGCCAAAACATTGTCACCTATTTTTTGCCCCTTGCCATCAAGATTGAGTACCCATAGCTCTCGTAAAGGCAGCATTTGTGTTGGAGTAATGACAGTTGTTCCAACAAAGTGGTCAACTAAAACCAGGGTGCTATTTGGGTGCCATACGGGCATTTCGACTTGTTCATCAGGTTGAATACTAAAGGCTTGAATTTCAAATTCGGTGTCAGTCAAAATCGTGAGTGCTTGTGTAGCCCCCTCAGTATGTATTGTAGTAGTAGGGAAAATGGGAGTGTCTGTGGGGAAAAGTCCAGTTTGGGTACGTGCAGCAACCGCAGATGTCACAGTAATATCTATGGATGTGTTTGATGGATTCGGTTGTGAAATTAGCAAGCGCGGTAAGATGAATCCACCTAATGCAATGAAAACAATAAACATAACTATCCCAGTAACTTTTTGACCCAACTTGTCCCCACCCATTTTAACCTCCTCGATGCGTTTTGTGCTGTGATAACCTAATGAGCCATGCGGGGAACCCCGCCCCGCACGGACTGCGCCATCCCAGGCGAAACGCGTTCTGCGCGCCAATGAGAAAGTATTCGGAGTTGGCTGCATCGAAACTATAACCGCCCAGGGTGGCCCCGTCGCCTTGGGAATGTATCCCGCAATGGGCAAACACTGCGGGACTTTTGTTTAGCACAGCCCCATTGTAGAAAAAGTCCGTAGAAGCACAATCTCCCGTGCCAGCAATAAAAAAAGGCCCCTCGATGTGAGGGGCCTCTTGTTTTGAGTACGCGCGTACTCAAGAGAGCAGGGAGAAGAAGTTCTGCTGCTCCTGGGGGACGGGTTTGGCGACGCGGCGTTGTTTGGTTTTGATGATCGGTTGGAGTTGAAGCAAATCGGCGATGGTGAGCTGCACCGGGGCCGCTGCCGGCAGTTCGGGGAGCGGCTCGGGCTGGGCGACGAGGGCGGCCTGGATCAGGGTTTCGAGGGGGAGCGGCACAGGTTGGGACTGAGGCTGCAAGCGCGGAGTCTCGACGATGGCGCGGGCGATCTGGAGTTGGACGTTGGCGGAGGCGGCCTCGGCGAGGACGTCTTCGGTGGTTTTGAATTGGGCGATTTTGTCGAAGACGGCGCGCTGCGCCTGGTGTTTGGCGTTGATCAGCTCCCACATGTGTTCGTCAATGGTGCCTTGGGCCAGGATGTAGTGGACGTGGCAGGGCCGGGTCTGGCCGGGGCGGTGGATGCGATCCTCGGCCTGGAGGGTGGTCTCAGGGCTCCACTCGGTGTTGAGGATGATGACGTGGTTGGCGCCGGTGATGGTGACGCCCCGGTTGAGCGTGCCGGTGCCGGCCAGGAGGACGGTGTTGTTGCCGGCCTCGAATTTGCGTACCACGTCATTGCGTTTCTTCGTGGCGACTCCATCTATTTCGGTGACGCCGATGCGGGTGGCGACGAGCGTTTTGAGGAGCGACTGGTACAACCCTTTGAGGCTGGTGAAGATGATGACCTTCTCGCCGGCGGCGTGGATGGATTTGATAAGGTCAAGCGCGCCGGCGACTTTGACGTTGTCCAGGTCGCGGGCGAGGATGGCGTTGCGTAGTTGCAGGTCGTCCAGGGCGGCGCGGCGCTCGGCGGGGGTGACGGTCTCGGCGTTGAGGCGGATGCCGAACGCGCCGGCGTAGTGGAGCGCGCCTTCGACGGTGGGACAGGAGGCGGCGTAGCGCCCCCACCACAGGGCCATCGAGATGACGCCCATATCCGGGTTGTCGCGCTCCAGCTCGCGTTTGAGCGTATCCTGCATGGATTCCTCGACGCGGGCGTAGATGCCGCGATGGTGGGCATCCAGGGACACCCAGTGCTCCTCAACGGTTTTGGTTGGGAGATCGGTGAGGAAGTCTTCTTTGAGGCGGCGGATCGTGAAGGGGCTGAGCAAGCGCCAAAGGCGATTGAGGTTGGAGATGGAGGGGATCAGTTTGCGTTTGCCGGTCTGGAGGGTGTGCGCGAACTCTTTGGTGACAAACTCGAAGGTGCCGAACTGCTGAAGGAAGTTGGGCGCGCCGCCGTTGTAGGCGAAGGGCCACAAGGCCGAGCCGAAGCCGGCGAGCCAACCTGCGCTCCAATAGAGGTCGGTGACGTAGCCTTTCAACCAGGTGCCGGAGAGGACGGCTTTGCCCCGTGCTTTCAAGGCTCTGGTAGTCTCGCCTTTGAGTGAGCCTTTGGATTTGGTGTCCTGCACCTCGTCCAGGATCACGCAGGAAAACAGCCGTTTGATGCGCGCGCCCAGCGGGGCCATCCGGCGCCCCTTGACGGCGGGTTGTTCGCCGGTGGCTTCACTGAGAGTCCCGGCCGTCCAGGCGGCGTAGCCGCATTGGCGACAGTAGCGCGCGCCGCCGCCGTTGCTGCCGCGACTGCTGTGGAAGTCCGCGCCCGCTGCCCCACACTGGGGACAAACCGCCACGACCTGGCTGCGGGAAACGTGGCAGCCGGGGAAAGAGCAGGTAGCGCCGTGGTTGTGGTCGTGCGCGCCGAGGAAGTTGCCGTCGCGGTCGTAGGCGTCGTGCTGCCAGACGTCGTAACTGCCGTCCTGAAGGCCCAACGACTCGTAACTGGCGACCCAGAATTGCGTGCCGGGCTGTTTTTCGCCTTTGTGTTGGTGGAGCCGGGAAACTTCGTCGTGGTCGAGGGCGCGCGGGTGGACGTTGAAGCCCCATTTGGTGAGATCCTCGATGATGCCGGGCACCACAGAAGAAGGCGTGACGATGAGAACCCGGGCATACCGGCGCAACTCAGCCCAAAAGGCGATGGTGTTGGTTTTGCCCCCACCCTGCTCGTACAAGAGCGCGTTGTGGCGTTTGACGGCCAGCGCCAGGATGTCGTTTTCCTGGGTGGGGTTGGGGCGCAAGCCACCATTGCGGGCGGCGTGGTCAGTGATGATCCGGCCGAGCTGCACCGCCCAGGAGCGACGCTCGCTCGCGGCGACATCCGCGACGGTTTGAGTTTCTGGAAGGCCAAAAGCCTCCAGCATGGCGCGGATGCCCTCGGCGTCGTTTTCGCGGATGGTGGTGACAGTGCCGGTGGCGGGGTTGGTGAAGCGGAAGATCAAATACCCGCGATCCACGTAGGTGCGTAAAGTGTAGGCGTCTTTGCCCTCGCCGAAGTCTTCTTCTTTGACTTGGGCCGCCTCGCGCTCCCAGCGCACCTGCAGGTCGTACTGGCGACCGGCGACGAAGGGCGTGGGTAAACCGGGGGCGTTCGCCTCGGCTTTGGCCGTGATCGGGCCGTCGTTGTACCAGGCGAGATACTCCATTGGGGAGAGCTCCTGCAAGGGCAGGCGTTCTCTCAGATAACGTTTGGCGGCCAGGGCGATGGACTGCCGATCGTGGTCGGTGAGGGCGACGGTGAAGCCCAGCGTCTGGAGTTGTTGTGTTGTACGATCAGAGCCGTTGATGAGGATGTTGGGCAAGGCGCCGTAGGCGGTGACCAGGTCGGTGTTGTTGCCCTGGGAGACGTTGTAATCGTGGAGAGGGATGCCGCCGAAGAATTTGAGCCAGGCCCCCGACCAGGCCGATTGCGGGGCGACGCCGCGAGTGGAAAGAGAGCAAGGCAATTGGGTGGTGTCCACCTCGGCGGTCATCGCCAGGTCGGGGACGGCCGGAATCTCGCCGATCGGCGTGGGGAGGATGGGCGTGGACGACCAGGAAAAGCGGCGGGAGAAGGGGGTGAAGGCGTTGGCGACGAGGCTGGCGAGTTCTTCGGGGTTTTCGCCGGCGAAGTCGCCGGTGCAGGCGACGGGGAGGCGTTCGGTGTCGCGACAGGTGGCAGCGACGAGGTAGCGGGCGTCAATTTCGATGCCGTATTCCGGTTTGAAGAGTTGCGGCAAGCGCAGGTTGGCGATGACCTGGTAATGGCGATTGATGAAGCTATAGGCCTGGGGGTAGGTTTCGAGGAAGTTGCCCGACAGGATCGCGATCAACAGCCCACCGCCATAGTAAGGTTTGTGCAGGAGTTTGGTGGCCAGCTCCAACACCATCACCTGGGATTCGATGCTGCCGCCGAACTCGGCCGAGCTGGGCGGGCAGAGTTCGTATTGGGCCATGGGTGTGTTGGCGACCTCCCACCACAATCCGTAGGGCGGATTGATGACGGCGACATCCCATTGATCCTGGGGGAGGATGCCGGC
>DAOUFX010000103.1:0-4661 GCA_034429675.1 Anaerolineae bacterium
GGCGGGCGCAGCCCGCCCACGAAAAAACACCCCCTCAACCGCGCCTTTAAGCGCAAATCACGAGCCAATCTATGCTTTACCGGCCAGGAACGCGGAAAGCGACTCGCCACACTGGAGGCAGCGAAGAAAGCCGAGGACAAATTTCAGAAAATCGCTCCCCTTTGGAAGAAAACTTTCCAACGGCCCGCTATGCTAAAGGTAGTGAAAAAACTACTTTTAGGAGGTACGCGATGGCGCGGTTGATGGAAGGTGAACATGAGATGAGGGAAGAAGACGTGGTGCGTTTGTTGCAGCGGTGTTTTTTGGGCCTGCGCGAGGCGGAGGTAGCCGAAGAGCTGGGCTGGGATCGGCGGACGGCGAATAACTATCTGCGCAATTTGCGCGATCAAGGGCGGGTGTATAAGGAGGGGCGAGATTGGTTAGCAGATGAATGAGGTAATTTGGAAAGAAAAACTTTTGGTAATTTTCCAACTGGCGACTATGATTGAGGTAAAAGCAGGAGGTGCATGATGCCAAAAGTAGATTCGGAAACCAGGCGACAGCGGATGGATATGGTGTTTCGCGCGCTTGAGCGCGAACCTCGCGGTTTGACTGAGAAGGAGCTTGATGAAAAGCTGGCGTTAGGGGGGCGTAATATCAATAATTACTTGCATCAATTAGAAATCGAAGGCAAAGTTTATAAAGAAGAACACAGCCGGCTCTGGTTGGCTCTGCCCTACCAGGAGACTCGCCTGCGTCGGATTGAATTGACGCCTGAAGAAGCGATGACCTTGTATCTGGCGACCCGTTTGTTGGTCAAGCAGCACGATAAACGCAATGAATCAGCCGAGATAGCCTTGGACAAACTGGCCGACGCATTGACTCATGACGTGGGCGTGGGGCATGAAATCCATCAGGCGGCCCTGGACCTGGCGCATCGGCCCGGCGACGTGACGTACAGTCGCATCTTTCGCACCGTGATGCAAAGTTACATTTACAGGCGCAAGTTGCAAATCACCTATGATCCCCTGAATGGCAAGCCTCTCGATACCCTTTTTGCGCCCTACCTGTTGGAGCCTTCGGCCATTGGGTATGCCACTTATGTGATTGGGCGCAGTCAACATGAAAGAGTGGACGCCCTGCGCACTTACAAATTAGAGCGTATTCAAGCGGCCACTTTGACCCGCGAAGAATATAGTATCCCGGACGATTTCCCCGGCCTGGACTACTTGCGCAGCGCGTGGAGCATCATCTCCGGCGAGGAGTTGATCACGGTGAAAGTGCGTTTCCGCACGGCGCGCGCGGCCAAACGGGTGCGAGAATCGGTGTGGCATCCTTCACAGAAGATTTTGGATGACCCGGAAAATCCGGTGGGCTGCCTCTGGACGGCGCAAATCGCGGATTTGACGGATTTTCGTCCGTGGTTGAGATCGTGGGGGAGTGATGCAATCGTCATCCAACCGCCAGAACTTCGCGCAGAGATGGAGGATGAGGTGAAGACGATGGCACGAGTGTATGAAGTAGGTGCATCTATTTCACCGTTGTACCAGCAACTATGGGGAAAAATAGATCGCAAGACGAAAGATATTCATCGTTTGGCTTACCATATGATTGACGTTGGTCAGGTCGCATCGAAATTATGGCAAGTTGGATTACATCAAAACATTCGACAGGCGCTTGCCGCTTGGCTATGTCTTGACATTGATGCAACCGGAAGACTTGTAGCTTTCTTGGCTGCACTGCACGATTTGGGCAAAGCCAGTCCTGCATTTCAAGATCATCAGGCGATGCGGGAACCATTAAAAAGCAGAATCAAAGAAGAACTACAAGCCACAGGATTTCAATTTGCTGACCGTGCGTCTGGTGAGAAACATACACGCCACGAGATATTCACAACCTGGGCCTTACGCGCAAATCTAGGCGAGGGCCTTTTACACGATGTGTGCGGATTCGACTCTTCGACAGCAAATTGGTTAGCTCAAGCTTTGGGAGGCCATCATGGTAGTTGGCCTCGGTCTGACCATTTCGGGCCTAAAATTACGTCCGCAGACAAGGGGAGCGGTGAATGGACGCAAGCGCGTACCAAACTTGTGGACACAATGATGCGGCTTTTTGATCCGCCCGCCGTGTCTGTCAATTTTGATGAGAATTGCGCACATAACAACATCATGCTAACTTATCTTTCGGCCATCGTTTCCGTCGCCGACTGGATTGGTTCAGATGATGATTATTTCCCACTGGAAGAAAATATTATCCCACTAAGTTCGTACATTCGTCATTCCAAACAACATGCGCAATGTGCGCTCAAAAGCGTAAATTGGGAATCACCAGTCGAAATGCCGGATTTTGCATTTGACAAGGCTTTCCCTTTCCAGCCTACCGAGGCACAAGAACGGGGCATTGCGGCATTAGCTAATATTTCATTGCCGGCGATTGCTATCATTGAGGCCCCAATGGGAACAGGAAAAACGGAACTTGCTTTTGCCGTCTATGCACATTGGGCCAAGCAAATGCAATCCGCTGGACTTTACATTGCGATGCCAACAACGGCAACCAGCAATCAAATGCACGGGCGCACGGCTCAATTTTTAACCCATCAGTTGGGGAAAAGTATCGAACCTTTGTTAATTCACAGTCAAGCCCTGTTACGCAAAGTTCCCACGGAAAAAACAACCCTCGAAGAGCAAGAACGGGATGGCGATACCGCCGCCGCGCAATCGTGGTTTTTGCCGCGCAAACAGAGCTTGTTAGTTCCCTATGGTGTAGGAACGGTTGATCAGGCTTTGATGAGCATTTTACAAACCAAACACTTTTTCGTCCGCTTGCTAGGTCTTAGCCACAAAGTAGTGATTTTCGATGAAGTCCATGCCTATGATGCGTATATGTCGGAATTATTTGAACGCTTGTTGCAATGGCTGAAAGCCATCAATACCTCGGTCATTATTTTATCCGCTACTTTGCCGGATAAAACACGACAGAAGTTAATCCAAGCCTATACCGGCGCAACAACGTCATTGTCGGCGGAAAAATATCCTCAGATCACGTTTGCGCCGAGCAATGGGCCGGCAGAAGTGATTAAGCTCAAACCACCGCCCACAAAAGAATTGAGCTTCGATTGGCTTTCACGTGATGTAGAAGGCATTATCAAAACGTTAGGTGAAGTCTTAAAGAAAGGGGGGTGTGCTGCGGTAATCTGTAATACAATAGGTTATGCCCAAGAGATATTTAACGCTATTCAAAACCTTCCCGATGACCAGAGGCTTTGTGATGCGGACAACCTCATTTTGTTCCACGCCCGGTTCCCCATGGCCTGGCGTGAGGAAATTGAAGAAAAAGTACTTCGTAAACTTGGCCCCGGTCCAGAAAAGGGAAAACCAAACCCGGATCGACCTGACAAAGTCATTGTGGTTGCTACGCAGGTCATTGAGCAGAGTTTGGATTTAGATTTTGATGTGATGATCAGTGACCACGCACCCGTTGACTTGTTATTACAGCGCGCGGGGCGTTTGCATCGTCACGCGGCCAATGAACCACGTTCCCATCCGTATCACCTTTGGATTACTGTGCCGGTAATTGAAGATGCAGTTCCTTATTTTGAGCGCAAAGAGTATGTGTATGATGAATATGTTCTGTTACGCTCCTGGTTAGCATTGCAGGAACAATCGTCGAATATTATTCAAGTGCCTGACGATATGCCGGACTTAATCGAGTACGTGTATGGCGATCAGCCGCTGTCAGTGAGCGCTGAGATGGCAACCGCGCTTGAAAAAACGAAACAAGCAATGGATAAGGAGGATTTTGACGAGCGGGCTGAAGCCCGTAAACGACGCGTGAGAGAACCGCAGGATGAAAGATTGTTATGGAGGGATAATCTCGAACTTGAAGAAGACGATCCGCGTGTACACAAGACCTTCCGTGCTCTCACCCGCAGTGGGGACCCCGGCTTGAGTGTGATTTGTTTGCACCGGATTGCAGGGCAATTACGTCTCGAACCCGAAGCGGATAGCCTAATCTACGATCCGAAAGAGAAACCGGATTCTGATCTGGTGCGGGAATTAGCGCGTCGTTCAGTTAATATAAGGAGGAGGAAAATCGAAGACTATTTACTTGAAAAGCCATCCGATGACGAAATCAAAACGATCCTGAGGCAGTGGAAATACATTGCCGCTTTACGTTACCATCACGTCGTAATCTTTGAAAACGGACGATGTCCTTTAGAAGGTACTGGCTTTGTCCTTCAGTTGGATAAAGAAAATCAACTCGGATTGCAAATCTTACAGGAGGCGAAATGACCTATTCGTTTAATCTCATTGACAAATCGTGGATTCCGTGCCTGACGTCAGCTGAAGAGCGTGGGGAATTCGGAATACGGCAGGTATTGGTGCAGGCTCACGAATTACGTGAGATACGTGGCGATACGCCATTAGAAACAGCGGCACTGTATCGTCTGTTGTTGGCCATCCTACACCGTATCTTCATTGGGCCTGATAATCCAAGAGCATGGAAATCCCTGTGGAAGCGGCTTCAATTTGAGGTTGATGTAATAGATACCTACTTACTACAATCTTCGATTCACCAACGATTCGATCTTTTTCATCCTCAGAAACCGTTTTATCAACCTTGTAAACAGTCAGAGAATAGAGAAGCACCCCTCGGGAAAAAACAGAAAGGGAAAATGCCAC
>DAOUFX010000104.1:0-19007 GCA_034429675.1 Anaerolineae bacterium
CGGGCGGGTACCCCCGCCCGCGAAAACCCCTCTTTACCCGGCTATTTTCGGAGGAGATTGCAATGAGAGAACAGCTTATAACGTTAATTCCTGAATTCAATCTGATCAAGGAGCCCGATCTGCGGGAAAAAACCTTACAAACCTGGGAACGCGCGATGGAAATGGGCAGATGGAACCTGGCAGATTTACAGCAGATGCCGTTCACCCTGCTCATCAATCCGTGCCCGATCAACTTTGTGGAGCACACGCGGGCGGTGGCGCAGATTGCGATCAAGGCCGCCGAGGTTTTTATAGAGCTGTACGGGGACCGGGCGCCGATAGACATGGACGTGTTGGTTTCCGGCGGCATCCTGCGCGACGTGGGCAAGCTGCTGGAGTACGAGCGGCGCGAGGATGGGATGTTTGTTCAGGCGCCATCGGGCAAACTTTTGCGGCATCCGTTCACGGGGGTGGCGTTAGCCGCGCAGTGCGGTCTGCCGGAGACGGTTCAGCACATCATCGCCGCCCACGCCGAAGAAGGCGATAAGGTCAGGCGCACCACCGAAGCCACGCTGGTGCATCACGCCGACTTCATCAGTTTCCACGCGATCATGCGGCTGGGGCAGAGCAAACCGTTGGAAGCGAGGGTGCTCGTGGTATAATAAAAATCCAAACAAAGAACCCGAGACAATCAAAAAAAATGGAAGATCGTCCTCAACATTCTCAACTCCCGCCCTTACGCATCCTGATCGCGGATGATGACGCCGACACGCGCACGATTCTGACGACAACGCTGGCGCAGTGGGGGCAACCATCTCACGCCCTCCCCGATGGCGACGCTGCGCTGGCGTTTGCCGCCGAACACCCTCTGGACCTGGCCTTGCTGGATGTGATGATGCCCGGCCCGTCCGGGATGGCGCTGGCGGAATCGCTGTGGCGGCGCATGCCCTGGCTGTTGGTGGTGTTGATCACGGCCTATGGCGACACGCTGCTGGCTGTGGAAGCCATGCACCACGGCGCGTTCTACTACCTGGACAAGCCTTTCAAGCGCGCCGAACTGCGCGAAGTCCTCGACCGGGCGCAGGAACGGGTTGCCCAATTCCCGCCCGGACTGCGCGCATTGACGCCCCGCGAAAGCGACGTATTGCGCTTGCTCGTCGCAGGCCGGAGCGACGCAGAGATTGCACAGGCATTGAGCCTCAGCGCGCGCACCGTCCACAACCACGTCCGGCATATTCTGGAACGGCTGGAAGTCCGCAGCCGGACCGAGGCCGCCGTTTTGTGGACCCGGTACACCCGATAGCCGCCTCTTTGGATACCTCTCCTATTCCGCCAAGCCTTTGCTTCGGCGGATAGTTTTTCTCTAACCCAACTCACGGAAACTCCCGCCTGCACAACAAATGAGTAGAAATACTTATAGATAACTGCATATCTTTCTGGTATGCTAATACAGTGTTTGCCAGACGACTATACATAGGCCAACATCTACTATGCGATAGCCAAAAGGACAATCACATTCACAACCCACATCAGGAGAAAACTTTATGATCAAAGAAAACACTGGAAATCAAACTTTGTTAGCGATGTTAATAGGAATGATAATGCTGCTAATGGTGGCCATTACTGCGCTTTTTTGGCGGATGAATCAATTGCAAAGTGAGGTACTGGCAGCACTGGCGCCCTTACAAGGGAATGTAGCGAACGAAGAGGAGGGATTAGCCGCAGGGGCACAAGCTCCAGATTTTACGTTGCCGGATGCCAATGGCGTTATGGTCTCACTAAGTGATTACGCAGGAAAGCGGATTCTACTGGGTTTTTCCTCGGTGACGTGTCCGGCATGTAAGAACATGTACCCACATCTGAAAAAGTATAGTGAGCGTGATCATGATTTACAGATACTTCTGCTTTCTCGGGGAACACAATCTGAGAATCAAGCACTGATAGCCGAACAAGGCTTTGATTTTCCGGTGCTCCAACTGCAAGATGAGGATGCTCTGATCTTTGACTACAAAGTGCCGGGTACGCCGTTTTTCTACGTCATTGATGAAAATGGAGTAATTCGCAACGCCGGTGTCGCTAATGTAGTGAGTCATTTGGAAACATTGGTACGCGATGCGGAATAAGTGGGGAAGTTTGAAAGGGGGTGATTACTTTACTCGAAATGTCACGGCAATATTTCCAAACGCGCATGAGTATTTTAAACTATTTTCGACACGCAAGGAGGCTTTAACATAATGAAACACAACCTACAGATCAACCGAGTAGTAAGCTTAATGCTATTAGTAGCCGCATTGTTGACGATGGCGAACGTCGCCTGGGCTGCGTCTGAGACATCCCCACAACGAGCCTCATGCTGTGCGGGGTACCCACCTTGTACAGTGGAAATCACTCATTGTGGATGGTGTTACGCTGGTAACTGTGTTTTGGGGCAGCGTATTCGATACAATGGAACTATCAAACTTAAGTATGATGCCAACTGCAACCAAAGCGTAGAATCAGCTAAGTGCAGTTTCTTTCCATGCGGCTTAGAGGGCTGTAATTAACTCAGGTCGCTACCTGTTGCCGGTTTAAGGGTTTCAGAAACGGATGGAGACAGTATCCACGGATTTTTTTTCATCCGTGGATACTGTCTTCAAAAACGCACCTCGTATCAGGGTGGTGACTTGGGTTAGTTAAGTGATTTCAATTGAGAAGAAATGATAAGACGTATACGGTATACTCTATTGCTTCAAGGCCGGCAGTTGCTATTATGGATCGCGTTGGTGTTCGGCGTCGTGGCCTGGTTGATGGGCGCCTTCTCTAATGTGGATGCCTTAAAGCAGCTCCCTAACTACTATGCAGGGTACATTGCGCTGGCTGCCGTGATGGCGACGTCCGCCGCGGCGAAGCCGGAAGTGAAAAACATTTTGGAAACTGAAGCGGCGCTCCCTTGCCCACTGCGGCAGCAGATATTGGAACGGGTCGCCGTCAACTGGTTGATCATTCTAATGACTGCGTTAACGTTTTTGGGGGTGATCTTCTTTAGTCAGGGCGCTGTGTTAGAAACGTCTTGGGGACATATTGTGGCGGGGTACGGAGCGATTCTGCTGTTGTTCGGCGGCATTACCTTGTGGGGGACCGTATCCCAATGTGATTCACGCATAGGACAGATTGCGGGTATGCTCCTTTTCGCGCTCGCATTGCTAATGCCGGGACTTCCCCGAACAAATGTAACCTTCACTTTTTTCCCATTCGAGGTGACGTGGGATATGTATCGGGGCCTCTGGTGGCTGGCGCGGGCTGTATACGCCAGCGCCGGCGCCTTCGCCTTTCTGAAGGGACTACAAGGGCTGCGGGATACGGATCGATTATTGGTCGGCGCAAAACTACGAGCGCCAGACCAAACGGATCGGCCCAGGCGAAAAGCTGACGCACAAGTTGCCGGAAAATTATTGCGTTCTTGGCAAGTCCGAAGTCTTATGCCGCTCCCTATCCGTTCCTCCCAAAAGGGTGGGCTGGTGCTGTATGAAACCTGGATGCTTATAGTCAAAGGGGTGCTCCCTATCCTGATGCTGGTGTTAGGAATGTGTATGGGGATCAGCATTCTGTTGGAAGGGGGACCTTGGAATGTGCATTATCTGCGCCTCTGGCGCATTTTCCTGATTTTCGCGCTCCCGGTCGTTTTTGTTGATCTGGTGCCGTCAGATCGCCGTTCCCATGTCGAACAACAAATGTTGGCCCACATCTCACCCCAGCGCTATTTACTGGGCAAACTAGTCGCCGGGTGCGTCGCCGCCGGTGTGACGTTTATATTAGCCAATACTGTAGCGATTTTCAAACTGGGGGGTCTAGTATTTGGCGACCATTGGAAATACCCTGTAGCATTCTGTTTGGAAGTATTAGTGGGCATAGCGCCCATGGTGCTCTACATCGCCGCTCAGAGTGCGTTGCTTGGCGCGATGTGTCGTAGGATTCCCCCCTTATTTCTGGCAGTGATTCTGTCCATGACTAACCTTTCTCTATCAATTGGGACACAGAATTCGTTACTTGCCAGCACGGTTTTTCCATTGGGCGAAATGGCCGGGAATACCATAGCCGTATGGGTAGATGAGGCAAACTTGTATATGACGGATGTCCATATTGACGATTCCGGAAATGTGGAACTGGAAGAGATACCCCGTTCCATTATGCCCATGCCATACCTGGGATTATTGCCGTTGTCGGCGTTGCTGCAGGCGGGAATAGGTTGGTTTGTGGCAAGCAAACTTTACGCAAGGCAGGTCAAAGCGACATGATTGAAATCGAACACGTGACAAAGGTATATCCTGGGGGCAAGCGCGCTCTGGACGACTTTTCCCTGGCGGTTGAAACCGGGGTTTTCGGCCTGGTCGGGCCTAACGGCGCCGGGAAAACTACACTGATGCGGATCATCGCCACCTTGCTAAAACCCACCGGTGGACACGTGCGGGTGTTCGGCCATGACTTGAGCACGGAGGCCGGCCAGGCCGCGACCCGCGCGCTCTTGGGATATTTGCCGCAAGATGCCGGGCTACATTTAGAGTTGAGCGTCGAACAAGAACTCGACTATATGGCGCTGCTGAAGGAAATCACCGACCCCACGACGCGCGCGCAACAAGTAGCGCAAGCCATTGAGCACGTCGGATTGCAGGAAGCGCGCCGGCAACGGGTCAAAACGCTTTCCGGGGGCATGAAACGGCGCTTAGGCATCGCCATTGCTCTGCTTGGCAATCCCCGTCTGGTGATTGTGGATGAACCGACGGCAGGGCTGGACCCGGCCGAGCGCGTGCGTTTCCGTAACTTGCTATTCGAACTGGCTGGCGAGCGCATTGTGATCCTCTCGACGCACATCATCGAGGACGTGATGCAAATCTGCACCCGCCTGGCTCTGATCAATACGGGGCGCTTGCTGTTTCAAGACACGCCGCTATCGCTGGTAAAGAAAATCGAGGGTCGTGTGTGGACCAGCCCGGAACAATGCAAAGATAACGGCGCTATGCTCATTTCCACACAACCCAATGGAACAGGGTTTGTCTATCGCATGTTCTCCGAGTCTGCCCCTGGCCCTATGGCGCAGCCGGCGGAACCCTCATTGGAGGATGCGTATTTATGGCTGATCCAGAAGGAACTGGCTGCGTGACAGGTAAAACGACAGTAGCGTGAAACGTGAGAAGAGGTTGCACGCGGGAAGGCCAAAGGCGTTGGGAATTTGACGACGCAGCAGGGTCGTGAAACGTGAAACGTGAAGGATTCGTGCAGGGCACGTTTCACGTTTCACGTTCCACGTTTCAGACTACCTCACAAGACCCCTACAAATACAGAATATCGTCCCACGGATGCCGGTACAACGGCTGTTCGAGGCGTTTCTGGTCGAAGACGTGGCCCATCAGGCCGATGCTGCGCCCCAGCATGAACAGGCCGTTGAGATACCCCAGGTCCACGATCTCCTGGATTTCCTCCGCAGTGTAGCCGCAACTGGTGAGCATATCCACGAAGCAGATGCCGATGCAGCCGTCCACGTTGAGGATGAGGTTGTTGCGCTTGGACGTGGTGATTTTCTCCACTTCCAGGGCAAAATCCAGCAGCGCCGTGGTCGTGAAGTGTTCCTTGGCAAATTTTTTGATGATCGTTACCCGCATGTCGGGATTCTGGACACTCTTGACGCGATGGCCGATGCCCATGATGAGCACGCCCTGGTTTTTGCACTCGTCCACGAATCCCTGCGGCGTCAGCCCGCGATCGAGCGCGCTCTTGAACATGCGCGCCGCGTCATCCACGGCGCCGCCGAAGCGCGGGCCGATGGTTAGCAGGCCGCTCACCACCGCCGAGACCAGGTCCTTGCCCGCGCGCGCGGCGACAATGGTGTTGTGCGCCGCGCTCACCGCCGGGCCGTGATCGGCCGTGATCATCAGGGCCAGCTCGATGTAGCGCCGGGCGAATTCGGGCAGCTCGCGTTTGAACCACAGCAGGCCGATGACGCCGCCCAGCCCCAGCTCTTTCTCGATCACGTCGCTGAGGGGCAGCTTGTTGTAGGTCAGCTCCTCGCCACGGTCGTCGGAGATGCTGCTGATGAAACTGGTGGGCTTGCGGATCAGCCCTTGTTTGACGGCGGAGGCGTAATCTAGCGGCATTTGCGGCGGAACCGGCTCGACGATGGGGCGAATGACGCCCCTGTCGCACAACCGTTGGTACGTTTCGTGAATTTTGTCCCCAAAATCGTCGAACGATTCGGGTACGACGGCGCCGGCAGCGCGCAGAGCGGCGTTCTTGGCGTCGGCGCTCTCGATTTCGTGGTCGGCTTTGGCGCCCGCGTGGCCGAATTGCACGTTGGTGGGGAAGACTTTGGCGCACGTCCCGGTCACCCAGATGACCAGCGGTTTGGTGATACGCCCGCCGCGCAGGGCCTCGACGATGGCGTACTCCTCTTCGCCGCCCAGCTCGCCCAGGCAGACGAGCATCTTGATGGCGGGATTGGCCTCGTAGCGCAACAGGTGATCAATGAGCCGCGAGCCGGGGTAGGCGTCGCCGCCGATGGCGATGCCCTCGTAGATGCCGTCGGCGTTGCGCGCCACGATGTTGAAGGTTTCGTTGGTGAGGCCGCCGCTCTTGCCGACGTACCCCACGCTGCCGGGCCGGTGAAGTTTGGCCTCGATGATGTTGTCGGGTGGCCCGCCGGTGTTGCCGATCTTGAAGGCGCCCGCCGCCAGCCCGCCCACCGTCGCCGGGCCGATGATGACGGCGGTGCCGTCTCCCTTGCGCAGTTGGCGCGCCCTGGCGGCCATCATGCGCGACTGGCGCTCCGGCACACCCTCGGCGATGACGGCGATGGTGCGGATGGTGGGCGTCTCCAGCGCCGCCATGGTGGACTCGAAGGCCGAGCGGAAGCTGGCGAAGTTGACCATCACGTCGGCGTCCGGGTGCGCGGACGCGGCGTCGGCCAGGCTGCGGTAAACGGGAATGAGCGTCTCGTGGCTACCGAAGTAGGCTTTGTGGTAGCCGTTTTCCCCGGTAGGGTTGACGATGGCGGCCACCGACGGTGTCAGACGCCGGCAGAGATAGTCGAAGTCCAACATGCGCTGGACGGCGTTGGCCTGCAAGTTGTAGACGATGGACGTGGTGTTCTGATCGAAAAGCTGATAGGATGGGCGAACAATGGGTTTGGCGCTCATCGGGTTGCCTCCTGCCAGGACGCCTGCACGGTTGCGTAGGCGGGTTGAATGCCGGTGTAGCGGCGCGGGCTGTACCAGCGCGCCGGACGCGGCGAAACGACTTCGGGATGTTGCGCCTGGATGCTCTTGTCGCCCAGGGCCAGCGCGACGATGCGCGTCATGTGCGTCTCCGGCCCGAAGACTTTGACGGGCACGCCCAATTCCTCGCCCAACTTGCGCATCAGGGCCAGGCCCTCCTGGTAGTTGGGGCCGCCCCGGCGCACGTAGATCTGGACGTTGTTCTGTCGCAGCTTGTCCTTGTACTCCCGCAGCGCGTCCACGATGCCGACGAACGTCTTGGCGACATCGGTGAAATTGGCGATGCCGCCGCCGATGAGCAAGAATTTGGGGTAGTTGTGCGGATCGGGCTTGCGCGTCATCAGGTCGAGGATGGTGCGCGCGTACTCGCGGGTTTCGTCGGTGGTGGGGTTGCCGGAATATTCGCCGTAATAGGCCAGCTCTTTGGCGTAGCCCAAATCGGTGACGGTGTCGGCGTAGATGACGCTGGCGCCGCCGCCGGCGACCATCGGCCACACCCGCCCGTCGGGATTGAGGATGGTCAGCTTGAGGCTGCTGCCGCCCTTTTCGTCGAGGCTGTGGATGTAAGCTTCTTCAGGCGTGCGATGCATTCCGAAGGCCGGCGGGAAGGGAAGCGGCGCGCCGGTCTCAGGGTCGGCCCATCTGCGCCCGACCTCGAAAGCAGCGGTGTCGTCCACCTGCGCCACGAAGTCCAGCGGGACGACCTGCTTGTCGGCCCAGACGAAGGGATTGATTTCCAGATAGGTGAAGGCCAGCGCCGCGTAGAAGCGGTGCAACCCGACAATAAATGCGGCGATCTCGTCGCGCTGGTCGCCGAAGGGCAACTGTTTCGCAATCTTTTTGGCGTCCGGTTCCTCCAGGATGGGGATGGCGATCTGCACCACCGAATCCCAGTTCTCCTCGATGTAGATACCACCGTGACGCGAGAAGTAAACGCGGTCACACTCGCGTTCGCTGCGGATGGCGATGAACATCTCGGCGTCGTCGGCGTGAGGGGTGAACGGCTCGATGAGGAACGTGTCCAGCACGCCGGTGATGTCCCCCAGGGAAATTTCCTTGTTCATGCGCTCGGCGATCCAGGCCTTGGCGCCGTCCAGGTCCAGATCAATGCCCAACAGTCCGTGTTTGCCGCGTTTTCCGAACAATTGATCAGGCTTGACCACCAGGCGGTCGGTCGCCAGCCAGGGGCGGGCGGCGACCAATTTGTCCCAGTCCGTCTCGGCGTCAACCAGCGCCACCTTCCCGTGGTAGGCAAAACCGGGCAGATATTCCGGCATGATTTGGGCGAAAAGCCGCTTTGCATCGTATTCGCGAATTGCACGTCTTGCCATAAAGCCTCCTAAAGAAAGGAATTAGGGGACTGGGAACTAAGGGATTAGGGCTTCCCAATTCCCTAATCCCTCAATCCCTAATCCCTCAGTTTTATTGCAGTTTTTGTTCGAGCTGCTGGCGGACGGCCAGGATGAATTCGTGGGTGGTCAAATAATTCTTGATCGGGGGTTCGCAGAGGGTGGTCAGGTCTTTGGTCATCTGCCCGCCTTCAATGGTTTCGACCACGGCGGCTTCCAACGCTTTGGCGAACGCCACCACGTCGGGGGTTTCGTCCAGTTCGCCACGCCGGGCCAGACCGCCCGTCCAGGCGAAGATGGAGGCGGTGGAATTGGTCGAGGTTTTTTCGCCGCGCTGGTGGGCGTAGTAGTGGCGCTGCACCGTGCCGTGCGCCGCCTCGAATTCCATAATGCCGTCCGGGTTCACCAGCACCGAGGTCATCAGCGCCAGGCTGCCGAAACCGGTGGCGAGCATGTCGCTCATCACGTCGCCGTCGTAGTTCATACACGCCCACAGGAAACCGCCCTCGTGGCGGATGACGCGCGCGACGGCGTCGTCAATCAGCGTGTAGAAGTATTCGACGCCGGCGGCGTCCAGCTCGGCTTTGTGCGCGTTCACCTCGTCCTGGAACACATCGCGGAAGAAGGTGTGGTAGACCTTGGAGATGGTGTCTTTGGTGGCAAACCACAGCGGCATCCTCTGGGCGATGGCGTACTGGATGCAAGCGCGCGCAAAGCTGCGGATGGATTTTTCGGTGTTGTGGATGCCCTGGATAACGCCCGCCCCCTTGAAATCGTGGATGAGCAGGCGTTGCGGCTCGCCGCCATCCGCCGGGGTGTAGACCAGCTCGGCCTTGCCGGGGCCGGGGACTTTGAATTCCTGGTTCTTGTAGACGTCGCCGTAAGCGTGACGCCCGATGACGATAGGCTTCTGCCAGGTGCGCAACATCGGGTGGATGTTCTTGAGGATGATGGGTGCGCGGAAGACGGTGCCGTCTAGGATGCCGCGGATGGTGCCGTTGGGGCTGGGCCACGCCTTCTTGAGGCTGTACTCGGCCACGCGCTCCTGGTTGGGCGTGATCGTGGCGCACTTGACGGCCACGCCGTACTCGGCGGTCGCTTTGGCCGAGTCGAACGTCACCTGATCGTCCGTGTCATCGCGGTGCTTCAGGCCGAGGTCAAAATAAAGCGTCTCCAACTCCAAAAACGGGAAGATCAGCTCATCCTTGATCATCTGCCAGATAATGCGGGTCATCTCGTCGCCGTCCATCTCGACGAGGGGGGTTTTAACGTGAATTTTTTGCATACGATTCTCCTTAATGTTTTTTGGGTTCTGTGATGATCTCTACTTGTTTCTCTAATCCGAGACCATGCCTAACTTTTTCAATCAAAGGTTTCCGATGGTCGTAAACCCGTGAAGCAGTTGAAGGAACTATGGGACTTAACCGCACTGCTTTGTCTTTCTCGACAGCCTTCTCCCATTTCACTAACACGATCCAATCACATTTATCATCATCTTGTGTGTCGTTATAGTTGCCTGACAATTGATTGGATTGAAGCAAATCTGTAAGCTTTTGTCCATCACTCAATGTTGCCTTACGGAAGGGTAATGCTGTCTTAGTTACTGTTCCTATACCAACATATCCACTACCACCACTATAAGCGTAAATAATATTTCCCGGCTCTAGCTTTTCCATTATCCGACGATATCGTTTTGCCCCACCGGCGCAGATAAATGAATATTTTTTGCTATCGTCCCAACTATAGGGAACCGCACCCACGTCACCGATATTGAAAAACCAACTTTTCCCATCCCATATTGCGTCAGAGACTTGAGAGTCGGACTTTAGTACATTTGCACTCTCATAGATGAAATCAATAACCGGCCCGTGAGCTTCATAAATTGCTTGAGCCAGATCAAGTATGTTTTTGTCCATGGCAATGCTCCTTTTTACACTCTCTTGAAACTGCGACAATAGAAAACGTTCTGTTTCTGTGACTTGGCATTCAGATAGCACCTCCCTTATGACACTAAGGATTGCTTGATAGGATATTGAGACAAAATATTCACACTTTGCAGGGGCGCCATCAGGAGAGAGGTAAATATATACTCGCTTGGGGTAACTTTCTTTGGGGAATCTAAAGAAACTGTGCTCATAGTAATATTTCGTCTGTCCAGCGTTTTCTTTTGCTCTCACCTTGTTCTCGATGATACATAAAAAACCATTTTTGGGACTCCGAATGACAATGTCACATCTGCCTTTTTCTAACCACACTTCTGCCCGAACCTCAACATCAGAAAAATCCATCACCGCAATCTCAACTAGAGACAGACTTGTATGTTTACCTTTATCTACTCGGAGTGTTTCAATAACGAGGCGTTTTAAGAATTGCGCTTCAAAGGAGTGTTGATTATTAGGATCAAGTATCCAGGTCAGAAACCGGGACACAAGGACTTCTTTGTGTGATATGTTGAGAATCTGCCAAAGATTAGGATCGCGAGATTCTAATTTCGCTTCTAACTCCTTAAAATCAGAGGAAAAGATTAATGCTTCTGCACCTTGGATGAGCTCTTGATATTCCATAGTTGCTTCTCCACGTTCTTTTTGAGTTGATATAATCAACTGTCCAGGAATCTATCTATAGGCACTTCCGCAACAAGTTAAGGAGTTCGGATTCGTATCATCAGTCAGATATGAAGATTGGTTACACTGAGATTCACTGAGAACCACAGAAATATTCTTCTCAGTGAATCTCAATGTCTTCTCAGTGTATCTCTGTGTCCTGTGCCTCTTCACAAATTCACACTCTTACCCAAACATACACACATTTCCGCAAAGCCTCGCGCCCATGTTCCCCCATCTGCTGGCTGCTGTTGCCTTTGCCATTGGGTAAAATGAGAATGTTTTCAACTTCAAATCCCAAATTCTCGGCCAACGCAGAAAGAATCAAATCCACTGAGATGCTGGCGCCGGCATAGCGCACGTTGTCATTGACCATGAACAGCGGCGCTCCGGGTTTGAGAACGCGGGCGCATTCGGCGATAACGCAGGCCATTTCGTAGAAATACCCTCTGACCATACGCGGGATGCCCTGGTTGTTGAGGACGCCGGCGGCTTTTTGCGCTTCCAGATAAGCCAGGATGGCTTGTAAAAGTTCTTGATCGTCGGCTGCGGCAATGGGCAGTTCCCATCCTGAGTTGATCCCCAGTAAATCCTTAGCGCGGTTTTCTACAGTGCAGCTGAGCATTTCTTGCCGCAACTCCCTCAACCGCGCCTCATCTACTCCTAACAAGGCCAACTCTAGCGCGTAGGTGCGGGTGTAGTCGTAGCGGTTGCAGTAGGGCGGCGAAGTCATAATCGCGTCGTAACTGCTATCGGGAAATTGGGGCAACAATTCAAGGCATGATCCTGCATGCAAGCTGATGGCGCCGGGCGTCTTTTCGTCTGTAAAAAATCCCAGTTGCGGCGCGGGAGCGAGGTCGTTCAGGATTTCCTGAAGTTTTCCGTGAATAGCTTCGGTAAAACCCAGTATCGCGCCCTTGTCAAACGGTTCCTTGCCGCTACGGCGTCCCGCACGGTGATCCCAGCGCAGGTATTGGCCGTCTTTGCGCGTAAAACTGATGGACTCCAAGACGCATAACAGAGCAAAACGCAGAAGCGTCTGCACGCGGTCGTTCTCGCGCCGGCATGCGGCCAGATAATGCTCGATGGCGTTTCGTGTCGCTTCCGGGTAAGCGCCACGAGTGATGCGCAGTTCGGGCAAAGGGACTCTTTCACTTTCCTGTTCCCAAACCGGCGTCGTTGCCCAACGTTGCAAGGCGTCACAATCCCCGGATGTGAATTCCGCCTCAATGCACCGTTTGGCGGCAATGATTTGTTGTCCGATGGGCAACAGTTCAATGCCGACGGCATCGAGTCCCAGCGCGCTTGCCGCAAACAACGTCACTCCGCTGCCGGCAAAAGGGTCCAGCAAAACGCCTTGTTCAATCTTGTACTGTCGCAGGAAGTATTCTACCAGCGATGCCGAGAACGCTTCCTTATATTTATACCAACGATACACCGGGCGCGTCTTGTTGGCCTGGAAACTAACCAGCGGGCGGGTAAGCGCCGATTGCACGACCATTTTGCTGTGGAAACGCTGCATTTGCGCCTGGTCGAGTTGATCAATGTCGGCCAAGGTCATCATTTCTATGGTGACGGGAGCATTATCCGAGTAATCGTTCATTGAGTTTCTCGCGTCGGCGCGCATATAACGCCTCCCACTTTGCATCTTCCGCTTGCATCTGTTCTTCGCTATCGTTCAACCAATCATCTTCACCCTCTGACAACGGTGTGGGCAACGGTTGATCCAATAGAAAAAGCGCAAAATCGTAGACTTCGGCGGCGCGCTCTGAAGACATTTTCGCTACAAGTCTGGCAATTGCCCGCGCGTATTCATCGGGCTTTGGCAACGTCGTAGTATGCATTTCACCTCCGCTGTTTACTGCTTCACCGTATTCAACAGCCCGCCCGCCAGCAGGATGTTGATCTGGCGTTCGGACAGGTTGGCTTCCACCGGGATTTCCACACCCTGGGTGCGGTTTTCCACAGAAATCGGGGCAGTTTTCCACAGGCATTCCCGAATATTGGGGATGATCAGGTCGTCGCCGGGTTGAATGCGGTCGTAGTCCGCCGGGTCGGCAAAGATGAACGGGACGATGCCGAAGTTGATGAGGTTGGCGCTGTGGATGCGCTCGATGCTCTTGGCGATGACGGCTTTAACGCCCAGGTACATCGGGCAGAGCGCGGCGTGTTCACGGCTGGAGCCCTGACCGTAGCTTTCGCCGGCGACGATGATGTTGTGGACGCCCGCATCGCGGTTGGCGGCGGCGCGTCCGGCGAAGTTCATATCCACCGGCGCGAAGACGTAGGTGGCGTACTTCGGCACGTTGGAGCGGTATTTGAGCAGCTGCCCCGCCGGCATGATGTGATCGGTCGTGATCTTGTCCCCCACCTTGATCGTCACCTGCCCCCGGATGGCCTCCGGCAGCGGCACGTTGCGCGGCGGCTCGCCGATGTTCGGCCCACGCACGATTTCCACAGTTTCCACAGCCTGGGTGGGGAAAACAAACATGCTGTCGTCAATGAGAAACTGCTCCGGCATCCTGACCTTGGGATACGTCAGTCCCAGATCGCGCGGGTCGGTGAATTGGCCGGTGATGACCGCCGCCGCCGCCGTCTCCGGGCTGACGAGGTAAACCTGCGCGTCCTTCGTGCCGCTGCGCCCTTCGAAGTTGCGGTTGTTGGTGCGCAGGCTCACCGCCGCGCTCTGTGGGCTCTGGCTGTTGCCAATGCAGAAGCCGCAGGCGCTTTCCATAATGCGCGCTCCCGCCGTGATGAGGTCGGTCAGCGCGCCGTCGCGGGCCAGCATCTGCAACACCTGCCGCGATCCCGGCGCGACGATGAAGCTCACGTCGGGGTGAGCCCGCTTGCCCTTCAGAATGAGGGCGATCGTCATCATATCTTTGTACGACGAGTTGGTGCAGGAACCGATGGCGACCTGGTTCACGGGCGTACCCGCGATCTGGCGCACCGGGACGATGTTGCCGGGGCTGTGCGGCGCGGCGGCCAACGGCTCCAGCGCGCCCAGGTCCAGGTTCACGACTTTGTCGTATTCGGCGTCAATGTCGGCCTGCAACATCAGCCACTGATCCCCGCGCCCCTGCGCGGCGAGGAAGCGGCGCGTGGCGTCGTCGGAGGGGAAGACGGACGTGGTCACGCCCATCTCCGCGCCCATGTTGGCAATGGTGGCGCGCTCCGGCACGCTCAACGCGGCGACGCCCGGCCCGCCGTACTCGATCATCCAGCCGACGTTGCCCTTGGTGGAGAACTGCTCCAGCATCTTGAGCACCACGTCCTTGGCGCTGACCCACGGCTGCAACTGGCCGGTCAGCCACACCAGGCAGACCTTGGGATACGTCAGGTAGAACGGCCCGCCGCCCATGGCCATGGCCACATCGAGGCCGCCCGCGCCGATGGCGATCATCCCCACGCCGCCGCCGGTGGGCGTGTGGCTGTCCGCGCCGAGCAGCGTCTTGCCGGGCCGCCCGAAGCGTTCCACGTGTACCTGGTGGCAGATGCCGTTCCCCGCCCGGCTGAAAATGATGCCGTACTTCGCCGCAACGGTTTGCAAATAGCGGTGGTCGTCGGCGTTCTCGAAGCCGATCTGGATCGTGTTGTGATCCACGTAGCTGACCGACACCTCCGTCTTGACCGCGTCCAGCCCCATCGCCTCGAATTGCAGGTACGCCATCGTGCCGGTGGCGTCCTGCGTCAACGTCTGGTCAATGCGAATGCCGACCTCCGTGCCGGGAACCGGCTCCCCGGCGACGATGTGGGCGTTGAGAATTTTTTGAACGAGATTGAGTCCCATGAATGTCCTCCTCCTTAGAAAATAGCGGTTAGCTTTTAGTTTTTAGCCGTTAGCCGGATGTAAAGAGGGTGTTTTTTCGAGACGGGGTACCGTCTCGAAAAAGCCCTTTCTTTTATTCATACAATCATTGCAGGCAGTCAGGGTCCGCGAAAATATTCAGGCGGCGAACCCGGTAGGATTTCCCCGTCGCGCCGTTCTGGTCGAACTGGAGCACACAATCATCCTCCGTTGCGGCCCAGACTGTGCCGTCCGGAGTGCTTTCCATCTTCATAATGGCTCTGTCAGGATATTGCGCCACATCGTACCAAGTTTCATCTTGAAAACGCTGTATGTTTCCCTTATCCGTTCCTATCCAGACGTCGCCGGTAGCGACCGTTAGTGCACGAATCGAGTTATAACTGCCCGTAATAGTAGGCGTATAAGGCGTCCACACAAGGTCGGTGTCATAATGAAAGAGATGGTCACCCCCTTTGAACCACAACGAACCATCCGGCGCGGTTGCGATTTGTGATACAAACGGATCGTATAGTGTTTCTGGTTCATAGTGGGTCCAGGTTTTGCCATCAAATTGGGAAAATAGGGTCGTTTCACAACAGGTACTGGTTCCCCACCACGTACCGTCAGAGGCGCGGGCGAAGGCACCCAGGGGGGGTATCCCTTCGCTGCGCCATACCCTGCCATCATAATGAAGCATAGGATCAGGATAACGCCTGACCCACAAGTCGCCCTTTTCCCCTTCTGCAACCACCCGGATCGAATGATTATCTCCCCCCACATCTTCTTGTTTATGCCAGATTTCATCCTCCAACCGGAAGAGTTCCCAAACCTCAGCGCCCGATTGAGAATATTTTCGACCGGCAACCCAAACTGTTCCCTCTTGACTTACGAGTAGAGAAAATACCTGGAATTCACGGGAATACTCATCAAGCGAATAGACAGTAGCCGCTTCCGTTGCCGGATCAAATTTCAACACACCGCCAAATCCGCCAAGCCACAGATTGCCTTCCGCATCGCCGTCCATAGCCGACAGATAATCCGGTTCCGGCGTCGCCGTGGCCGTAGGCGTTGGACGCGGCAGCCGCGTGGACGTCGGCGCGGGTGTTGCCGTGGGTGAGGCGGACGGCATCGCGGAAGGAGCCGGGATATCTCCAGGCGTTGCCGTCGCCAGAGGCGTCGCGGTGCAGGCTGCAAGGAAAACCAGCCCCATAACCGGGCAGACGGCGAATCTATGGAATGTCATGGCTTCCTCGCTGCGCCGCTACAATGTATTCGAAAAGCTCCTTCTTAGAATTGCGTTTTCTGATGGCGGTAATGCTTGTATTTACAAAGCCATTAGCTTCCAACAGCCTGGCATAGATTTGCTCCACCGGCACCAGTGTATCGTAGAAGCGCGAGTTGCCGACGATGTAGAACACTTTGGCGTTGGGTTTCAAAACCGGATAGAGGCTCTGTAGATGCGAAGCAATATCTACAAAGTAGCGCTGCACGTATTTGGCCAGCGCCGGCCCTTTCTGTGCGATGGCGACAATCATTGTCTGAAATTCCGAGTCGAGAAAGGGCGTATCTTGTGACTCCCACGTTTCCAACCGGCTGGTGGCAATACCCCAGGTGCCGCCAATCGCTTGCCAGTCCAGTTCCCCGGCTTCGCGACCATCTCTCAAATATCCCAACCAGTACATATACGGGCGCAGCTCACGGATATAGCTCATCCGGTTTGGATAAGGCGGCGACGTGATGACGCCGTCGTATTCCCCTTGTTGCGGTTGGGGAATGTGACGAGAATCGGCCTGGCGCACGGTGACTCCTCCAGGCAACGGCTCTTCTGCAGCTCCGGTCAAGTCGTCAACCCATTCAACAAAGTGCGCGTAAATCTGTTGTTCCTCATCAAAAAGGCTCAGCTGCTGCCTATCATTTTCCTTGAAAGACAACGACTGATGATTGAAAGCCGCGTTTGACCAGGAGATAATCAAATTGCAAAAAGCAATTAACAGCAGATCTTTGACCGGCGAAGCGGATGGAAATTGCTGATCAAGCGCCGCATACACCCGTGCGAGAACGTCGAGCCGGTTTTCCGGCCACCAACGCTGAATATTATGAATGGGGGGAATCCAGAAACCGTTGCGGGAGGGTAACTTCTCGGCATGGCGACAGAGAAGAGCCGAACCTTCACGGGCCAGTTGTAGATCGCCGAACTGATAGGAAGCCGTTTTCGCTCTGGCAAACCATACCAAAAACGGGTTGATATCCAGCAAATCGCAACGCACAGCGCGCTCCGCGCAAACCAGTCCGGTGGTGCCGGTGCCGGAGAACGGATCCAGCACATAGGTCATATCCGGATTCTCGTCCAGAATTTGCTGTACGATTTTGACCGAATAGGCTGGCGTCAGGCGAAGCCACCCGTGGCGTCCCTTCTTGAGGTTATATTTGAAGGTCAGGTCCGCGCGTTGTTCAACCATCATTGCCGCCTGTCTGTAACAGAATTTTCAAGACATCCGCAATTCCAGCCTGAAGTGCAGTTTCATTGCGCGCAAAGAAGCCCGCCAAATCGTACCCTAGAATTTCTCTGCTAAATGCGTAAGTTGAAATCAAAGCAGACTCTGTCAGCCATCCTTGGAGAATAAGCCAGCGCGCTTGACGGTAGCGTTCCACAACGTCACTGTCAATTTGCGTGGATAGAACCAGCAACACGGGCAGATAGCCTTGGGTGTACGCCGTCGCAGCATTCGCGACATCGGCGTTTTGCCGTTTGGAATCCTTGCTTTTGTAACCCTGCCGCACCTCAAAGACAATCCCTTTGAGGGCATTGGCAATTTCGGGGGTCACGTGCAATTGCGATGCGGCCTGGCATAGCCATTGGCGGATGTTATCGCGTTTTGTGACATGAGTAACGTCGGATAACTGAATGCGTGCATCCAACGATAACCGACGACTGCTTCCGTCCGCCGCCTCGACTGCGTACGCCCATCGCACCTGAGCATCCGTCAAAGCCAGACAATCTTGCACTATTTGTCGAAAAAGCTCTTCACACCCCAAGCCGATTTGGCGATACAAAGAAGTGATGCCTCCTGCGGCGCTGTGGGCTGCGTACACCAACGGGTGATTCAATCCTAACCAGCCGTAAAATGGATCGGCGCCGTAAAGTTGCCGGAAATCTGCCAGCGACACAGCTTTTCCTTGTCCGAATGCCGGTTTGTACGCCTTACAAACCATGACGCGGTTAAGAAGGAGGTTTAAATACTTCGAATCGGCGGCGGCGCTCATGCTCTCATTTCCTTATTCCTCATCCGCCACCTTCGCCGTGCTCACCACCGCCGTGACCTGGCCCGCGCCCCACGTTTCAACCTGGCCCTGCGGGCCGAAGGCGAGCGCGGTGGCGTCGGGGATGCCCAGGCCCAACAGACCCGGCCCCAGTTGGTTGAGGTTGCGCAGGACGATGGAGTCTTCGGTGCGGGTGAAGTGCGACTCGATGACGGCGTTGTGCAAGAAATCCAGCCCGCGCGCTTGCAAATAGTCCGGCGCCGGGCCGATGGCAAAGCGCCCCAACACGGGCGCCGCGCCGCCCGCGCCGATCAACGTCAGCCCTTGCAGGCTGGCAAAGCTTTCCTGGATGCGTTTGAGCGCCGGGGTGCCGTGCAAGTTCAACAGCAGTGGCAGCGGGTTCTCGCCGCCCAGATAGAGCAGACCAGCCTCGGAAAGCAGCTCCAGAAAACCGGGCGCGAACAACGTCTCGCGGTTCATGACGGCCAGCGAAAACGTTTCGCCGCCCGGCCCGCCGAGCGCGGTAAACTGATCCATCACCGCTTCGGCGTCCGAACGCGGCCCTTCGCTCAGCAGCACCACCATCGGGCGATCCAGATTGATCACGCTGAGCAAATTCGTGAGGGCGGCGTCGACCGCGCCGCGCGGAACATCGCCGCCGCCCAGCGCGACCAGCCAGCCCTCACCGTCTAACCATTGCAGTGGACCTTGTTGTGGCATACGATTCCTTAATTCCTATACCTTTGAGAAGGGTGTGTTTTTGCGGGCGGGTACCGCCCGCAAA
>DAOUFX010000105.1:0-2789 GCA_034429675.1 Anaerolineae bacterium
GCAAAATTTTGCGTCTTCTTCTCCACAGGGGAAAGACGCAAAATTTTGCGTCTCTACTTGCGACTTCAGATAAATCGTGATAGTGTTAGGAAATCAGTAACCACCCAACCACCGGCTTGCACGATCACCCGACTAACAACTATTGAACTGACGACTATCAGACTAATCTGGAGGAGCAAAATGAAGCCAAAGCCAATTCGCACATTTTCAATTATGCCGGCGCTGCCTGAGCCGTTGAAACCGCTGTGGGATCTGGCCTACAACCTGCGGTGGGCCTGGAAACACGAAATCATCGAGCTGTTCCGGCGCCTGGACAGCGATCTATGGGAAAGCACCGGGCACAATCCGGTGCGGATGCTCGGTACGATCAAACAAGAGCGTTTGGAAGCAGTGGCCGCAGATGTGGGGTTCATGGCGCATCTCGAACGCCTCACGCAATACCTCGACGACCATCTCAAAACCAAGAACTCCGGCTGGTTCGCCCGCACCCACGGCGCAACCGCCGACCCGCTCATCGCCTATTTCTCATTCGAATTCGGCATCACCGAATGCATGACCATCTTCGCCGGAGGCCTGGGCGTGCTCTCAGGCGATCACATGAAGTCGTCCAGCGACCTGGGCATGCCGCTGGTCGGCGTGGGGCTGCTTTACCAGCAGGGCTACTTCCGCCAATACCTCAACCAGGCCGGCTGGCAACAGGAAGCCTACGAAAACAACCACTTCGACAACCTGCCGGTCAAGCCGGAGCGCGACGCCGAGGGCAATCCGCTCACCGTTTCCGTTGACATGCCGGGCCGTACTCTCTTCGCGCAGATCTGGCGCGCGCAGGTGGGGCGAAACGCGCTGTATCTGCTGGACACCAACATCGCCCAGAACGCCAACCCGGAAGATCGCGACATCACCGACCAACTCTACGGCGGCAATCAGGACACGCGCATCTGCCAGGAAATCCTGTTGGGAATCGGCGGCTACAAAGCGCTGGAGGCGCTGGGGTTGAACCCGACGGTGTACCACATGAACGAAGGGCACTCGGCGTTTCTGGCGCTGCAACGCATCCACTGCCTGATGCAAAAACATAACCTGAGCTTTGAAGAAGCACGCGAGGCGGCCTCGGCCGGCATGGTTTTCACCACCCACACGCCGGTTCCTGCCGGGCACGACCGCTTCTCGCCGCAAATGATGGAGCACTACTTCAGCGCCATGGCCGCCGCCAAACTTCGCATTCCCTGGAACGACTTTATGGCCCTGGGTCGCCAAAATCCCTTCGATTACAACGAGCCGTTCTGTATGACCATCCTGGCCCTGCGCATGTCGGCGTACAGCAACGGCGTGAGCCGCCTCCACGGCACGGTGAGCCAGGAGATGTGGCAGGGACTCTGGCCCGGCGTGCCGCAGCACGAAATTCCCATCACTCACGTGACCAACGGCATCCACATTCTTTCGTGGATTTCGCGCGATATGAAAATGCTGTTCGATCGCTACCTCGGCCCGCACTGGCGCGACGAGCCGGTAGACGCACAAATGTGGCAGCGCGTCGAACACGTCGCGCCCGAAGAGCTGTGGCGCACCCACGAACGCCGCCGCGAGCGGCTGGTGGCCTTCACCCGGCAACGCCTGCGCCGGCAGCTGGAGCATCGCGGCGCCTCCCAAAGCGAAATCCTTGACGCCGACGAGGTGTTGGACCCCAACGCCCTCACCCTCGGTTTCGCCCGGCGCTTTGCCACCTACAAACGCGCGAGCCTGCTGCTGAGCAATCCCGACCGCCTGTCGCGCCTGCTTAACTCGCCGGACCACCCGGTGCAGCTCATCTTCGCCGGTAAGGCTCACCCTCACGATACCCCCGGCAAAGAGCTCATCCAGCAGATCGTCAACCTGAGCCGCCAGGATTCTTTCCGCCATCGTATCGTCTTCCTGGAGGATTACGATATGACCATCGCCCGCTACATGGTGCAGGGCGTGGATGTGTGGCTGAACACCCCCCGTCGCCCCAGCGAGGCCAGCGGCACCAGCGGGATGAAAGCCGCCGCCAATGGCGTTCTCAACCTCAGCATCCTCGACGGTTGGTGGGATGAAGCCTACACGCCCGAAGTCGGCTGGGCCATCGGACGCGGCGAGGTCTACGAAGACCCCGCCTACCAGGATTACGTCGAGGCCGAGGCGCTCTACGAGATGCTGGAGCGAGACGTGGTGCCGCTGTTCTACGACCGTGGGCGCGACAAACTGCCGCGCGAGTGGATTGTCAAGATGCGCACCTGCATCCTGGCGTTGTCGCATTTCTTCAACACCAACCGCATGGTGGCGGAATACACCGATCGCTTCTACATGCCTGCCGCCAAGCGCTACAAGGCCCTCACCGAAAAGAAGATGGCGCGGGCCAAAGCGCTGGCAGCGTGGAAACTGCGCATCTACGGCAACTGGGAGCAAATCCGGATTGATCGTGTGGAAAGCGAGCTGCCCCTCGAAATCAAGGTGGGCGACCCGGTGACGGTGCAGACGCAGGTCTTCCTGGGGACGCTGACGCCGGAGGACGTCAGCGTGGAACTGTACACCGGCCTGGTCAACCCCGAGGGCGACATCGTCAAAGGCAACGCCGTCGCGATGAAGGTGGTAGATCAGATGGGCGACGGACGTTACGTCTACCAGGCCGCCGCCGCCTGCCCGATGAGCGGCCTGCACGGCTACACCGTCCGCGTCCTCCCCCACCACCCCGACCTGGTCGCGGAATTCCTGCCGGGATTCATCAAGTGGGCGCAGTATTGATTTAGAAAGGGGTTTTTCGCGGGCGAGAG
>DAOUFX010000106.1:0-3502 GCA_034429675.1 Anaerolineae bacterium
GAGGGCGGGTGTAGCCCGCCCCCAGGCCCCCCTTTTTCACTTTCGCCTGCGGCGGGGGCGCAAGAGCAGCAACAGCGGCCAGATCCAGGCCAGGTCCACGGTCATTGGCAGGGGAGTGGGATGGTCGGTCGGGTCGAAGCGGAAGATGTGCAAGTCGGTCTTATGGGCCAGGATGTCCTCGGCGGAGTTCTGGTCAATACCTTTTCCTTCAAGATACCATTGCAGCGTGATGGGATCGCGTTTGCGGAACCCTTCCACGAATTTCAGCAGTTCGGTGCCGTCGGTGACGCGGGTGGCTTTCATCGGCTCCGCCCCCTTCCAGGTCTGCACCGTGACGTACGGATCGGCCATCAGGTTTTTGTACCACTGCGATTGTTCGCCGTAAGCGCACGCCACGTAGAGTTTTTCGCCGTCGCGGTAGTACTCGGTCATAAAATGGCGCGGCTCCCCGCTCTTGCGCCCGCGCATCGTGAGCAAGCAGAAGATGTGGCCCAGCAGCGGCCCGAGCCCCATCCGCCACAGCACCAGCGGCGTTTTGAACAGCCACTTGCGCAAGCGACTGTCGGAATAAGTCATAAAGTCGCGGCCAAGTTTTTCAAACGTTGTCGTCATTTTGTGCCTCCTTTGAAATAGTCAAAAGTCGAAAGTCGGTTAGTGTCATAAAGTATTCGCTGCGCCTGACGCCAAGTCGTCCCCCCCTTAATCCCCCCCAACGGGGGGAATGCGCGCGACAGAGTCTTTCTTCCCCCCATTGGGGGAAATTAAAGGGGGGAACTTGCTCAAGTACGCTGAGACAAACTATGGCGAATACTTTATGACAGTAACAAAGTCGAAAGTTTGCTGACGCGGCAGAGGGTAAAAAGGGAGTTTTCGCCGGGCGAGTCCTCCCGCACGCGAGGACTCGCGCACGCAAGTCCCCCTTCCCCTTTACCGAACAATTTCGGTTTGAAAGAATCGTTCTTGAAACTCGGTCAGCGCCCGGATTTGGTCGTCAGTATAGGATTTCCCTTCGGGCGCGAGCACCAGCTTGTCATCGTCGTCATCAAGGCGGTGGAGGATGGCGAGGCAGACGCCGGTGAAGGTTTCCAGCGGCTCGAAGACGCCCAGAACGTAAGCGTCCAGTTCTTCGCCGTCGGCGGCGAGTGTGTCCGGCACGAAGCCGTAGTTGACGGGGTAGATGAAGCCGTGGTTGGGGTGGCGCGAACCAATAGGACGGTCAATGCGGACGTGGACGCGCTGCCCCAGAAAAGCTTTGGCAATTTCAAGGGTTGGCGGATCCGGGCGTGAGTCCATAAATTCTGCGGCCTCAGCGCTCCCGGCGGTGAGATTCCCTGGGCCGGCTCAGGGCGCGCGCGACTTTCAGAGCGAAAAACAGCCCGGCGACGAGCACCCACGGATGCGCGCTGCACCACAGCCCGGCGCGCAATGCCTGGCGGAATCGCCCGGTCTCCCGATAATAGCGCCACGGCGCCGGCACGTGCTGCGCCCAGTCGAGTTCCCGCAGCCGGGTCAGAAATCCCTGTCGCACCGCGCCTTCGAGGCTGAAGACAAAGAGGTGATCGCACCAATGATGGGCCAGCAGAAGATCGCGGCGGAACTCGTCCCAGGTGAGCGGCGGAATCTGATCCACGTCGCCGACGGTGACGCCGCCGCCGGTGCTGCCCACCGCGATGCCCTGCGCTTCCGGCCCGTAGCTCCACAACATCCCCAGCCCGTTGATACCGGCCATGTCGCCGCGCATAAAGCTGGTGTACAGCATCAACACTTCGCGGTCCACTTCCAGATCTACCACACCCATCAGGCGTTGCAGCAATGTCGAACCGGCGCGTCGCTCGTCTACGATGAAGGGGAACTGGTAGCTCTCCAGGCGATAGCCGTCGGCGCGGATGCTGGCCGCCAGCCGCCGGTAGAAGAGCTGCCCCCGCCGGAATCTTGCGCCGTCCATCGCACGTCGCAGGATGCCGGGCGCTGCGCCGACGTCGCCCTTGATCACGCGACCCAGGGTCTGGATGTCCGGCTCGATGTCCAGGCCTACACCGTCCCACTGCAATTTCTGGGCGGCGGTCCAGCTCAAGAACTGATCGTAGAAAGCGAGGGCCTGCGGAGCGTTGTCGAGGTTGAACCAGTAGCCCTGCGATTGCGGCAGCAGCAGCCACGCCGTCGCCGGGATACCGGCGGCGTTCAATTGCCGCACCACCGCCGCGCGCTCGTCGGACAGGTCCAGCAGACCCAGGCTGACGCCGGCGTTCAAGGCCTGCAAATCGGCGACGACGCGGGAATCCGCAAACAGCGCGCGCAGCGCTTGCGAGTCCAATTCACAACCGAAGGTCAGCTGGGGGATAGGCATTTTTTCCT
The DNA here is from genome assembly GCA_034429675.1 of Anaerolineae bacterium. GTDB lineage: Bacteria > Chloroflexota > Anaerolineae > B4-G1 > SLSP01 > JAKQHY01. Next base: position 2,356 of record DAOUFX010000106.1, read on the forward strand.
CTCCATTTTTGGGCGCATCGGAAAACACTCTTGTATTGTACTGTTGATTGGTGAAGGGAGCAAGATTGGCGCAACAGCGCTACAAATACTCCAAGACAACGTCCCTTATGTCCTCCTCGCCATTGGTGATATTGGAGAGAATATTGACGGTGAGTCCTTCTGGCACAGTATGCCTGGAATCAAACCCGGCCCCGGCATCCCCGCCTACAATCGAAAACACACTGCCATCGAGGCGTTTATAGACGCCGCAACCGTATCCGACCTTGTCGTCGAATGTCCCGTGTGTGGACAGGTACGTCTGCGTAAGCTCTGCGGAGAGGATTTTGTTAGCGAGCAGGCTATCCCAAAAAGCGCGCAAATCATCGGTGGTGGTATACATTCCACCATCCCCACCGCCGCGCAGGGGAAGTTGATAAATGTTGGTGGTTCTCCGGTCTTCAAGATAGCCGTTCGCAGTGTTTTCGGGGAGGTCATTGAAAGCATAGAAGCCGGATCGGTGCATCGTCGCCGCCCGCAGAACGTGCTCGCAGATGAAATCCCGGTAAAGGCTGCCGGTCAACTTCTCAATCAACATCCCCAAAAAGACATAGCCGCCATTGGAATAAGAATACCGCTCTCCCGGATGGAATTTCATCGCCTGATCTTTGAACAGCGGATAATAATCTGACGGTGTTTCCAGTTCACACCACGGAATGGCTACGGTGAAGTGATCGTAGTCTTGCTCGATTTCTTCATCATAATAGTCATAGATCCCTGAAGTATGGGTCAGTAGATGCCGAATCGTCGCGTGTTCGTCAACAAAGCCGGCATACGCCGGATCAATTTCCCCGACGGTTGTGTCCAACGATATCAGGCCCCGGTCAATCAGCACCCCCACCCCCAACGCGGTAAAGACTTTGGTTCCCGAGGCAATGCCGAATAGCGTACCGGTCGTATTGGGCAGTTTGTTCTTTATGTCGCGGTATCCAAAGGCCTTATTGAACACCGTTGCAGTCCCTTTGAAGATCGAGATAACGCCGGAAAAGTCTATTTTTGAGGCTGTTTGTTCGATTTTATGGATCAGTTCTTCCATCTGTTGTCTCCACTGAAAATAGCCCGCCGCTCACGCGGCGGAGGGTTAAAAGGGAGTGTTTTTTTCGTGCGAGAA
>DAOUFX010000107.1:0-6131 GCA_034429675.1 Anaerolineae bacterium
ACACCGTTGCGGCGCCCCACATCCATGCAATCGGGCCGGAACCCATTCGCGTTTTTTGACGCTCCTGCTGCTCCTGTTTGGCGGGCTTGCCCTGTTTTACAGTCTCACCACGCCGCTCTTCGAAGCGCCCGACGAGGTGTGGCATTACGCTTACGTCCGTTGGCTGGCCGAAGGGCACGGGCTGCCCTCGCTGCACGACGATGCCAGCGGCGCCAATCAGGAGACGGCGCAGCCTCCTCTCTATTATGCCGTCGCGGCTTTGTTGAACGCCCCCCTCGACGACGCCGACCTCGACGCGCTCTTCTGGCACAATCCCAATTTCGGCTATCAGGCTCCCAAAGATTTCCCCGACAACAAAAACATGCTGATCCACACTGCCCGCGAGTCCTGGCCCTGGCGCGGCGCCGTTCTGGCCGTCCGGGTGGCCCGCCTGGCCTCGTGGTTGTTTGGGCTGATCACGGTTGGCGCCGCCTACGGATTGGGCTACGAGACTTTCACGACAGCGCAAGGCGCGCGGCTCACCGCTTTGGCGGTCGCGCTCAATCCGCAATTCCTTTTCATCAGCGGCGTCGCCAGCAACGATAGCGCCGCCGCCGCCCTGGCGACGCTCACGCTTTGGGCGCTGGCCCGCGCGCTTCGCCGTGGCGTGACGGTGCGCCGCAGTTTGCTCGCCGGCGCGCTCGTCGGTCTGGCGGCGCTGGCCAAGGTCAGCAACGTGGCGCTGGCCTTGCCGGCGGGGCTGGTCTGGCTCTACGTTCTGGCGCGCCAACGGAACGCGGATTCGGCTCCTCGACCCAACTTCGTCCTGGTGTTTTTCAGCAAGCCGGTGATCGCGCTCGCTTTGGCGGCGCTGTTGACCGGCGGCTGGTGGTATGCGCGCAATCTCATCCTCTACCACGACCCCCTGGCGATGACGATGCACACCGGCCAGCCCTGGGCGCGCCCGGAGCCGGCGACGTTGTCGCAGTTGCTCGCGGAGCTGCCGCTGGTCTACCGTTCGTTCTGGGGCGCGTTCGGCTGGGGCCACATCGAGTTTGCGCCCTGGGTCTACCTGGCCCTGGGCCTGCTGCCTCTGTCAAGCCTTGCCGGATGGATCGTTGCCTGGCGCGTGCGCCGGCAAACGGGGAGCGCCCCGCATCTCCTGTTGTGCGCCGGCTGGAGCGCGATCGTCTTTGCCGCATTGGTTGTCTGGATGCGCACCCTCGGCGCGCCGCACGGACGCCTGCTCTTTCCCGCTATCGCCGCCCTGGCCGTGCTGCTTGCCGGCGGCTGGCAGGGGCTCGCAAATCGCAAATCGCAAATCGCCAATGGCGAGTCAGCGGGTGAGCGGGTGAGCGAGCCGGCGAATTACGAATTACGAATTACGAATTACGAATTTCACGTTTCACGTTTCACGTTTCACGTTTCACGTTTCATCCCCAAAATCCAAAATCTAAAATCTAAAATCCAAAATCTTGCGCTTTTTGCCATGTTGCTCCTCGACCTGGCTGCGCCTCTGCTGGCCATTCGCCCGGCGTTTGCGCTGCCCCGGCTGATGACGCCGGAGGCGGCGGCGGCGACGGTGGCTGCGCCTGCGATCACCTACGGCGGCGTCGCGCAGCTGTTGGGCGTCAAGCTGCTCACCGACTCGGCGGCGCCCGGCGGCGTTTTGACCCTGCGGGCGTGCTGGATGGCGCAACAGCCGCTGGATAAGGACTACACGGTTTTCATTCACCTGATCGGACTCAACAACAGCCGCCCCGGCGAACGGTACACTTACCCGGGCCTGGGACGTTTTCCCACCTCATTGTGGCCGGTGGGCCGGGCGTTCTGCGACACTTACCGCGTCTCCGTCGAGCCCTGGGCCGCCGTCCCTGAACTTTACGACGTGTGGCTCGGTTTGTACGACGCCGCAACCGGCGAGCGTTTGCAGCCGAGCAGCGATCCGCCCGTGGTGGCGCAGGTACGCGTCGCACCCGAAAAGCCGCAACCGGTCGCGCCGCAGCACCCCCTCGATGCGCGCCTCGGCGACGCGGTGACGCTGCTCGGCTACGACGCCCCCGCCACGCTGGCGTCCGGTTCGACGCTGAGCGTCACGCTCTACTGGCGGGCCGACCGCGACCTGCGCGACGGGTACAAGGTTTTCGTCCACCTGCTCGACGCGAACAACGTCACGCTGGCGCAAGACGACGCAGCGCCCCGCGCCGGGCGCTATCCCACATCCGTCTGGCGCGCCGGCGACGTCGTCCCCGACGTGCACATCCTTGCTACCGGAACCTTGACCCCCGGCGTGACGGGGCGGCTGGTGGTGGGGCTGTACAATCCCGAAGGCGGCGCGCGCCTCCCCGTCACCGGCGCCGGCGCGGATGCCTCCGGCGATATGGTTTCTCTCCAGGAGGTGAGCATCACGCCATGACGACCCGCGAACGCGCCTGGCTGGCCGGTTTCCTGGCCTTCTTTTTTTTGTTGGCGACGGTGTACAATGCCGTCTCGACGCCTTTTGAAGCGCCTGACGAGATCGGCCACTTCTATTTTGTGACTCACTTGCTGCGCGAGCGCCGTTTGCCGGTCATTCCCGCGCCTATGTCGCTGCCCAACTATGAACAGGAGGGCTCCCAGGCGCCGCTTTATTATCTCGGCGGGGCCGTCTGGCTGGAATTGCTGCGCGGTCCCTTGCAATTGGACTTTTCGGACGAGCGTGAACCTTTCGTTTTCAACGAGCACAGCCTGTGCAGCCGGCCCGGCGCGCGCACCAACGTCGTCGCGATGGCGCACGACCCGCAGCAGGAGCGTTTCCCCTACGCCGGGCGCGTGCGCGGCCTGCACGCTCTGCGGCTGTGGTCGTCGCTGCTGGCGACGGCGACGGTGGCCGGCGTCTTCCTGACGGCGCGGCTGCTCTGCCCCGATCGCCCGCACGTCGCCTGGTTCGCTGCGGCGCTGGTCGCTTTCACGCCGGAGTTCCTCTTCACCGCCGGAGCCGCCAACAACGACAACATGATCACGCTGATGGCGACCTGGGGCGTCTACGCGGCGTTGCGCATCCTGCGCGACGGCGTCACCTGGCCGGGGCTGGTCGCGTTGGGCCTTCTCTCCGGCATGGCGGCGCTCAGCAAGTTGGGCGGATTGATGCTGCTGCCGCTCGCCGGCGCTGCGCTTTGTCTGAACGCCTACCTGCGCCGCCCCCAGGAGAATCTGCGCCGTCACATTTTTGTCACCCTCGGCCAACTGGCGCTGTTGACCACGCTTTTCGTCGCCGTGGCGGGATGGTGGTACCTCTACAACTGGCGTCTCTACGGCGACCCGACCGCGGTCAAGGCGCACCTGGCCGTCGTCGGCGACCGCGTCACGCCGATGTCGTGGGGGCTTTTCTTTCGCGAGTTGCCGGGCGTGTTTCTTTCGTGGTGGGGCGTCTTCGGCTGCACGTTGCCCCCGGTTGGCTTTTATATTTTCTGCGGCGTGATCACCGTGGGCGGCCTGGCCGGGCTGATTGCAGTGCGCCGTACTCTGGACTGGCCGCAGCTTGCCGTCGCGCTCCTCTGGCTGGCGTTGATGGCCGTCGGCTACGTGCGCTGGAACTGGGTGGCGCACGCGGCCAAGGGGCGGCTGTTGTACCCCACGTTTAGCATCGTGGCTTTTTTCCTGGCGTTGGGATGGGATCATTGGGCCGGACGTTGGTCCCGCCTGACGCCGGTTTTCCCGGCGGCGCTGGCCCTCGTGGCAGTGGCCGTTCCCTTTGCGGTGATGGCGCCGGCGGTTGCCCTGCCGCCCATCGCGGTTGACCCCGCCGCCGTTACGCCGCGCGCGCCTTTCGCCGGGCAGTTCGGCGACAGCATCGCGCTGCTCGGCTACGACCTGAACGCAACCTCGTTCGAGCCCGGCGACGAGCTGACGGTGACGCTCTACTGGCGCGTGTTGGCCCGCCCCGACCGGAACTATTCGCTGGCTCTGCAACTCGTCTCGGCCCACATTGCCGACGTGACCACGCTGGTCAATGAGAACCTCTGGCCGGGAAACGGCGCCTATCCCACCGCGAACTGGCGCCCCGGCGACGTGATCACCGACCGCTACCGCTTCGTCGTTCCCGATACGGCGGCTCGCACGCAGGGATGGTGGCTCGACGTGGCGCTCTACGATCTCGAAAGCGGCCTGCGCCTGCCGGTCACGTTGAACGGGCAGCCCGCCGGCGACGCGGCGCGGCTGGCCCTGGTGCGCGTGGGCGCCGTGGCGCCGGTGGTCGCCGCCTCTGCCCCGCCGCCGGAGCACAAAACGGCTCCGCCCACCACGTTTGGCAATGCCATCACGCTGGATGGCGTCGCCATGAGGGTGGAGGAGAATGCGATCGAGTTGCACCTGTGGTGGCGTTGCGACGCCCCGCCGCCCGCCGACTGGGTCACGTTCGTCCACCTCTATGACGCCCAGGGAACCCAGGTCGTGGTTGCCGACGGCCCGCCGCTCGTCAACAGCTTCCCCACCAGCCTGTGGCAGCCCGGCGATCGCGTCTACGATGTCCGCACGCTCCCGTTCTCCCCAAGCCTTGCCGCGCCGTTCAAAGTCGCCGTGGGGTGGTATAATCCCCTCACCGGCGAGCGCGCCGCCGCCGTCGCCGCCGGGGAACGGCTGGCGGACGATGCGATTTACTGGACGGTTGAGCCGTAACGGGGGAGCGGGTCAGCGGGTGAGCGAATCAGCGGGGGAGCGGGTGAGCGAATAACGAATGGCGAATGGAGGGCGAGCGAGTCAGCGGGTGAACGAATGGCGAATTATGAATGACATTTCACGTTTCACGTTTCACGTTTCACGTTTCATTTCCAAAATCCAAAATCCAAAATCTAAAATCCAACCACGTTTCACGCATCACGCTTTCTGCCTCGTTTTGCTCCTTGTTGCTTTTGCCCAGGTGATTCTGGCCGCGCGCTATACTTCCATCACGTTGGACGAACCGATGCACATCGCCAGCGGGTACGCCTGCCTGCTCACCGGCGACTACCGGCTGGTGGAAGAGCACCCACCGTTGGTGAAAATGTGGGAGGCGCTGCCGCTGCTGTGGGCGCAGCCGGCGTTGCAGGATCCGCGCACGGCTGCCGGATGGGCAGGCGGCGAGCTGGCTTCGGTGGCGAAGGAGATCGTGGTGGCCTATCGCCCCGTCGAGCCGCTGGTGTTTGCCGCGCGCGTTCCCAATATGTTGCTGGTGGTCCTTTTGGCGGCGCTGATTTATCGCTGGGCCGCCGAACTCTGCGGCAGGCGCGCCGGGCTATTGGCGCTCGCGCTGGCGGCCTTTGATCCGAATCTGCTGGCCCACGCGGGCGTCGCCGCCACCGACCTGGGCGCGACCTGCGCCATCTTCGCCGCGATGTTCGCCTTCTGGCGCTGGCGCTACGATCCACGCGGCCCCTCCCGGCGGCGGATGGTGCTCGCGGGCGTCGCTCTGGGACTGGCGTTGGGGGTCAAATCCACGGCGCTGATGCTCATTCCGATTATGGGCCTGCTGGTTTTGATTCGCCGTCGCGACGAGGCGCCCTTTGCGCGCTACCTCGGACAGGCCGCCCTGGCCTGCGGCGTCGCTTTCGTCGTCTTGTGGAGCCTCTACCGCTTCGAGATCGGCAACGCGCCGGGCGTCCCTTTCCCCATTCCCATGCCCAGCCATCTGATTCCGCTGATGCAGCTGAGCGGGCACATGGAGTCGGGACACACCGCTTTTCTGATGGGCAAGAACATTCACTACGGCGACTGGCGCTACTTCCCCATCGCGTTCGCCCTGAAAACGCCGCCGCTTACCCTGGCCCTGTTGTTGGTTGCGCTCGCGCAAAGCGTGATGAGCGGGTCAGCGGGTGAGCGGGAAAGCGAGTCAGCGGGGAAGCGGGTGAGCGGGGAAGCGGATGGCGAATTACGAATTACGAATTACGAATCACGGATGGCGGATGGCAAAGCGCAAAGTGCAGATCGTCAATCGCGTGCTTCGCGTTTCACGTATCACGTTTCACGTTTCTTGCACCTTGCCTCCTGCCTCCTGCACCCCCTCTTCCTCTTTCCCGCCTTCTATTTTGCCGTCAGTATGACCAGCAGCATCAACATCGGCTACCGCCATCTGTTGCCGGTGCTGCCGTTTGTCTACGTGGGGATCGGGCGGATTGCGGGGCGGCAAGGGAATAGGG
>DAOUFX010000108.1:0-2663 GCA_034429675.1 Anaerolineae bacterium
ACCAGCCCGCGCAAACCCTTCCACATAAAAAGAGCGCGGATTTCGAAATACTCGAAATCCGCGCTCTGTGTTTCTGTATTCGCGCTAACCCGGCGACTGCTCCGCCAGCGTCGCGATGCGCTCGACCGCCCTCTGCGCCAGCGCGGCGGTCTCCGCCGACAATCCCTCGCCGAAGTCAAAATCGTGGCCTTCGACCGAGATCAGGGTAGCCGCCGGCGCGCTGCCGTAGAGCGACTGCGCCAGCGCCAGCAACGTGGAAGGGTGCGTCTGGTGGTAGACGAACGGGACGCGGTGTTCAACGGCCAGCGCCGTTTCGTAGAGCGGCGGGGTCAGCCCGTCCGAGACGTGAGCGTCCACGAACACCACCTGCGAATAGTCTTTTAAGGTCTCCACCAGCTCCGGCACCAACTGGTGCAGGCAGACCACATCCACCGCGTGCCCCAAATCCTCAAACCCGTCGTCCAGCGGATCCAACGGCGGGCGCCCCCAACGCTGCAACAGCGCGTCGAGCACGTGCCGGGCCACGCCATCGTCGCGGCGATAGAGGTTGCCGAAGCCGACGATCAAAACCTTGCCCATCAGCCGCGCTGCACGCGATCCAGCTCCGTCCCGTCGGGGGCGAGCAGCTCGATCACGATCGGCATCTGCCCCTGCGCGTGTGTGGAGCACGACAGACACGGATCGTGCGCACGGATCGCCGCCTCGACGCGGTTGAGCATCCCCTCGGTCAGTTTCGTCCCGTCCACGTAGCGTTTGGCGACCATGTTGACCGAATGGTTCATGGACCAGGCGTTGCCGGCGGTCGCGACGATCATGTTGACCTTGGTGATCACACCGTTCTTGTCCGTCCAATAGTGATGGAACAACGTGCCGCGCGGCGCTTCGAGCACCCCCACCCCTTCGCCGGTGATGGCGCCCACCGGATTGGATACATCCTGGCTCAGGATTTCGGGATCGTTCAGCAGCTCTTGTGTGCGCTCCAGAGCGTAGACCAGCTCGATCAACCGGGCGTAGTGGAAGTAGAGTGTCCCTTCCACCGGCTTGCCGCCGTTGAGCGATTTCCAAAGCAGCATCTCACGCTGCGCCAGCGGCGTGCTGATGTGCGAGGCGGCGTTCAGGCGGCCCAACGGCCCGACGCGGTAGATGCCCTTTTCGTAGCCGCGTTTCTTGTAATAGGGCGCCTTGAGGTACGTGTACGGGTTGACGTGCTCGGCGATGTAGTCGAGATAATGCGTCGGATCGAACTCCTCCAACAGCGAGCCGTCGGCGTCCACCATCCGCAACGTCCCGTCGTAAAGCTCCAGCGCGCCATCCTTGCCGACCAGCCCCATGTAAGCCGATGAGAACGTGGCGAATTCCGCCAACATCTGCGACTGGCTCTCCATCCATCCCTTGAAAACGTCAATGCCCGCCTGCGCGGTGACAATGTGCCCGCCGATCTCGCGCAGCATCCACTCGCGATCCCCCGCCTTGAGCGGCTGGGTCACGCCGCCCGGCACGCCGAAGATCGGGTGAACCCGGCGTTCGCCCAGCTTGCGGATGATTTCCTGCCCGAACGCGCGCAGTTTGACCGCCTTGACGGCCAGATCGGGGTTGGCGGCGACCACCCCACCGACGTGGCGGATCGCCGGATCGGCGTCGAATCCCAGGATGAAGTCCGGGCCGGCCAGCTCGAAGAAGTGCATGCCGTGAGATTGGATCATCTGCCCCATGTGCATCAACTCGCGGAGCTTGTGCGCGGTCGTCGTAGGCGTCGTCCCGGCAATCACATCGGTAGCTTTGGTGGAAGCCAGGTGGTGGCTCACCGGGCAGATGCCGCAGGTGCGCGGGGTAATCTGCGGCATTTCGTAGAACATCCGGCCTTCGCTGAACTTCTCGAAGCCGCGGAACTGCTCCACGTGGAAATACGAATCCTTGACTTTCCCCTGGTCATCCAGGTAAATCGTAATCTTAGCGTGCCCCTCGATGCGGGTCACGGGCGAAATCGTAATTTTCTCGCTCATTATCGTTTAACCTCCGTCCATCCCATACTTCAAGACTTTCCCTTCCAATTTGGGCGTCCGTCCGGCCAGCAGCTCGGTCAACACGAACCAGATCGCGTCTGCCGAGGGCGGGCAACCGGGCAAATAGATGTCCACCGGCACCACCGCGTCCACACCGCTGACCTTGTCGGTCAGTTCCGGCAGGTCTTCGTGCTGCGGAATCTCGCCGTCCACGGTGCTCTCCGTCTCGAGGTACCCCCGGCGCAGCACTTCCTGCGTGTCGAAGAAATTGCGCATCGTGCAGATGCCGCCCGTCACCGCGCAATCGCCCATCGCAATAAGAACCTTGCAACGCGAGCGCATCAATTTCGCCTCGTGCACCTCTTCCTCGTTGCCGATGCCGCCGGTCAGAATCCCCACGTCCACGCCCGACTCCGGGGGGTGTTTGAGGTCGGTGATCGGCGAAGAGGTCAACTCGACGTGCTTGAAAAACTCCACGACACGTTCGTCAATATCCAAAAACGACATGTGGCAGCCGGCGCAAGCCTCCAGCCACTGGGTAGCAACTTTGATTTTGTCCATAACTCTCCCCAACAAATAGTTTCAAGTTGAAAGTTTCAAGTTCCAAGTTGGCCGCAAAAGACGGGATAAAGGGGTGTTTTTGCGGCGGGGGTACCCGCC
>DAOUFX010000109.1:0-11334 GCA_034429675.1 Anaerolineae bacterium
CCTTTTAGCCTCTGACGGTCAGGGTAAAGAGGGGGTATTTTTTGCACACGGTACCCCGTGTGCAAAAAATACCTTCCTTTTGTTCTCTGTCTTCGCATGTCTTAGGCTAATGCTGAACTTTTTCGCGCAGCGAATAGAACAGCAGCCCGCCGCCCAGGAGCAGTTCGACCACCAGCAAAACGGGGCCGATCCGGTTGAAGAGCGCCTGGCGGATGAGTTGGGTGAACAGATCGCTGAGGAAGATGATCAGAATTTCGATGCTGGCGACTCGCGCCGCGCGGCGTAGCAGGGTGTGGTTGGTCACGCCATCGTCGAGGTACCAGTGAGCCGTGAAGATGAAGATCAAGTATCCCAGCCCCGCTGCAACGATGTAGAGGCGATCCCAGGCGCCGCCGCGCCACGAATGGGGGACGCTGTCCCGGATGTAGAAGACATCCAGCCCGCTTGAGAGGGCGTGCCGGACCATCACGAAGACCCAGGCGCCCAGGACGCACAGCACGCCCCACAGGAGATAACCGCCTACTCTTTGCGGCCAGGTCGCTTTTGCCATCGTCGCCTCACAGCAACCACGGGGGCAGCGGCGTGTCGTGGGTGTGTAAGTGCGCAGCGTACAGGAAACGGTAGACATCGTTGACATAATACTGCCCGAACGGCTTTTCGGGCAAAATATTGACGAAGTGCGCCATCACATTTTCGGCCTCGGCCTCTCCCAGCCCGCTGTTGACGGCATAGTCGAAGTAGATCGCCAGGTCGCGGTCGGCGCGTTCGAGGATGCGCACGCCGTACTCTGCCGGGGCGCGCTGGACGGGGGAATAACGCTCCAGCGCAAATGTGCCGACCGACGCCGAATGGATGGCGTTTTGGTGGGCGTAGACGAAGTTGACCGTCTCCTGCGCCGCTTCGAGCGTCTCGCCGGGGAAGCCGAAGAAGAAGAAGGTGTGGTTCCAGATGCCCACCTCGGCGCTCTGGCGCAGGATGCGGCTCATCGTCGCCAGATCGGTGGCTTTGTCCATTCGCTCGATGGTGCTGCGGGCCGCCGTCTCCAGCCCAAACAACAACATCCGGCAGCCGCCGCGCGCCATGTCCGTCAACAGCTCTTGGGAAAGGGCGTTGTCGAAGCGCGCGCAGCCGCACCAGTGGATGGGATCGGACAGGCCGGCCAGCCGCGACGCGATGACCTTGAGCGTGCGCGGCGGCAGCGCTTCGTCGGCGAAGAAGATGTGGCGGGCGCCATAGCGGTCCCGCAGCGCCAGCATATGCTCTACAACACAGTCGGGATCGAGCGGCGCGAAGGCTTGCGGGCCGCCGTAGCCCACGTTGCAGAAGCCGCACTTGCCGTGATAGCACCCGCGCGCGCTCAACAACGGGAGCACGCGCCGGGGAGTCAGGTAGCGTTCCAGCGGCAGCCCGTCGAAATCCGGCAGCAGATTGGGCGACGGGGTCGCCTCGACCGGTGTGGCGCGCACGGGGGACGTGCTGCTCTTGCCCTCGCGGTAGATCAGGTTGGGGACTTTGGACAAATCCTTGCCCCCGTCGAGCGCCTCGGCCAGGCGCAACAGGGGCGTCTCGCCGCCAAAAACGATGGCGCTGTCGAACAGGTCGAACAGCGCCGGGGTTTTGCGCAACGGCTCGCGCAGCATCGAGATGTGCGGGCCGCCGACGGTGACGTGGCAGGGAATTCCCGCCGCTTTGATGACATAGGCGGCGGTCAACCCGGCCAGCATCTGGTTGAGCGTCGGGATGGAGATGGCGACGATGTCGGGCTGCTCGCGTTTGGCCTGCGCGACCACGTCGCGGCGGAACAGATCGAAGAACGGATTGTGCTGTGGATCGTGGACGACCTGGAGCAGCGCGCGGCTGCTGTCTTCGGGAACCGGCGGCGTGAACCAGTTCAGCCCGATCTCGCTGGGGGCGAAGGGCATCGAGGCCAGCTCCAGCCCCTGCATCAGGGTCAGGTAGGCTTGCAGGGCGACGGGGCCATCGAAGAACGCCTCGCTGCGGAATGTTGCCTTGGCGGCCTCAATGTGCGCGGCCACGTCCGGCCCTTTCGCCAGCGCGTCTTCGATCACGTCGGCGGCAAACGGCAAATGCTGGCGCAGCCGGCGCACCCGCGCGAGGGATTGCTCCAGCGACTCGCGGGTGAGCAGCGCATCGAAAAACTCAAGGTTGAGATCGGTCTGGATGACCTCAATCCCTTGCGCGCGCAGGAAGGCCGTCAACGTCGGCAGCGCCAGATGCGGCATGGCTGGCGTCCAGTGAGGTGGAAAGAATAACAAGATTTTCATGCTTTACACAGATGGCACCGCACGCGGTGTCCCGCTTCAATCTCAATCATCTGCGGCTCGGTTTGGTCGCAGACGCCGGGTTTCGCGGCGCTGCAGCGCGGGTGGAAGGAGCAGCCTTTGGGCAGCGCGTAGGGATCGGGCACCATGCCCTTGATCGAAGCCAGCCGGCGGCGACCGGTTTTCTGTCCCAGGCGCGGGATGGATTCCAGGAGGGCGCGGGTGTAGGGGTGCTGCGGGTTGTGAAAGATGGCGTCCACCGGCGCCTGCTCCACCACTTTGCCCATGTACATCACCACCACGTTCTCGGTCATCTGGGCGACGACGCCCAGGTTGTGCGTGATGTACATAATCGCCATGCCCAGGTCCGCTTGCAGGCTGCGCATCAGCTTGAGAATTTGCGCCTCGGTGGTCACGTCCAGCGCCGTGGTCGGCTCGTCGGCGATCAGCAGGCTGGGATGGCACGAGAGCGCCATCGCGATCATCGCGCGCTGGCGCATGCCGCCGCTCAATTGATAGGCGTACTGGTCAATGATGCGATCCGGCCAGGGCATGCCCACCAGGTCCAACATATTGATCGCCGATCTCCGCGCTTCTTCCTTTGAAATACCCTGGTGCAACGTGATAACTTCGGTGATTTGATCGCCGATAGTGTGCACCGGACTGAGCGACGTCATCGGCTCCTGGAAAACCATGGCGATCTCGCCGCCGCGGATGTTGCGCATCTCGTCGCCGTGCGCATCCATCTGCGTCAGGTCTAACACCTCGTTGGCGCCGCTGCGCCGCCGGTGGTAGAGGATTTCTCCCTCTACGATTCTGCCTTGCTTGGCGACAATACGCATAATGGAGCGCGCCGTGATGCTCTTGCCGCAGCCGCTCTCGCCCACCACACCCAGGGTTTCTCCGCGGCGGATGTCGAAATCCACGCCGTCCACCGCGTGGACGACGCCTTCATCCAGAAAGAAATACGTCTTCAGATTATTGACCTGTACCAGCAGTTCGTTTTCCACAGTAAAGTCCCCCCTATCGCGCGTAAGGATCTGCAGCGTCGCGCATTCCGTCGCCCAGGAAGTTGAAGGCGAAGACGGTCAAGACCACGGCGACGGCGGGAGCAAATACCCACGGCGCTTGCGACAGCGAACGCACGTTCTGGGCTTCTTGCAGCAGGACGCCCCAACTGATGGCGGGCGCGCGCAGCCCCAGGCCGATAAAGCTCAAGCCGGTTTCGCCGAGGATATTGCCCGGAATGGCGAGGGTAAGATTGGCGATGATGTAGCTCAGGAACGAAGGAACCATGTGCCGCAGGATGATGCGCAACTCGCTGGAGCCGCACAGCCGTGCCGCCAGCACGAAGTCCTCTTCGCGCAGGGCCAGGAAGCGCCCGCGCACCACGCGCGCCATACCGGTCCAGCCGATCAACGAAAGAATGATGGTGATGCCGAAATACATCCGGATGACCGGCCAGTCCGGCGGCAGGGCCGCGCTGAGCGCCATCCACAACGGGATGCTGGGGATGGTGCGGATGAATTCGATCACCCGTTGGATGAGCGTATCAACGCGCCCACCGTAGTAACCGGAGACACCGCCCAGGAGGACTCCCAGGAACAGACTCAGGAAGACGCCGATCAACCCGATCGAGAGCGAGAGGCGCGCGCCGTAGCACAGCCGCGAGAAGAGATCGCGCCCCATGCGATCCGCGCCTACCAGGAGAACCGCTTGCTCTTTAACTTCCGGGCCGAGCCCGAAAAGATGCACGTCCATCTCAAAAAGCCCCCAGAGTTTATAGGGAACGCCTTTGACAAAGAGGCGAATCGAGTAGCGAGTCGTCGGATCATCCGTGTAGATGTCGCGCAAGGTTTCCGGGTCTTTGCTGCGCTCGCGGTGGTAGATGAAGGGCGCGCGCAGTTTACCTTCTGCGTCAAAAATGTGGATCATGGTCGGCGGCGCCAGTTTGTAGCGGATGAAATAGGCTTCCGGATCGTAGGGCGCCACAAATTCACAAAAAGCGGCGACCAGATAGAGCAGAATCAGGATGACTCCGGCCAGCATCGCCATCTTGTGCTTGCGGAATTTCCACCACATCAGTTGCCACTGGCCGGCGACGTAGAGGGTTTCCTCTTCTTTTCCCTCCGTGATTTCTCCTTCGACAGAATCTATTTCCGTTTCCGTTGCGAGTGGATCAGGGCATTCCTGAGCCGCTGCTGCGTTTGCTTTGGCTGTTTCAGCTGCGATGTCGTGGTCTTGGGGTCCCGAGGCCGTCATGGATTAGCCCTCCATACGAATGCGCGGATCAACCCACGCCAAAAGGATGTCGGAGATCAGCGTTCCGATTACCGTCAGCATGCTCAACAACAGCAAGAAACTGCCGGCCAGATACATATCCTGGGAGGTCAGCGCCCGCAACATCATCGGGCCGATCGTTTGCAGGCTGAGCACCACCGCGATCAAGGTCTCGCCGGAGATCAGGTTGGCCAAGGTCCAGCCGACGGTGCTGAAGAAAGGATTCATCGAGACGCGCACCGGGTATTTCCAGATCAGCTTGCCCTCTTTGAGCCCCTTGGCGCGTGCCGTTTCCACGTAGGGCTTGTTCAGCTCGTCCAGGACGTTGGCGCGGGTGGTGCGGATGCTGCCGGCGGTGCTGCCGAGGGCGATGACGAACACCGGAATCCACAGGTGTTTCAACAAATCCACGAATTTGGCCAAACTCCAGGGCTCCATCATATACTCCTGCGAGAACAGTCCGCCAACGTTGAATCCGAACTGGCGCATGGCCACCCACATCACGATCAGCGCGATCATGAACCCCGGCATGCCCGCGCCGATAAAGCTGATAGCCGAGAAGACGTAGTCGGGGATGGAATACTGGTGGGTCGCCGAGTAAACCCCCACCGGGATGGCGATAAACCAACTGACCATCACCGCCACCAGCGAGAGGAAAACCGTCAGGGACAGGCGCTCCCAGATCAAGTCCTTCACCGGTTTGTTCCACTCCATAGATTGTCCCCAGTCGCCGCGCATGAGGATGCCGGAGACCCATTTCCAATATTGCACGTAGACCGGTTGCCCCAGCCCATAGCGTTCGCGCAGCGCCGCTATTTCTGCCTCATCTACATTGTCCCCCGTTGTTCTCAATCCGGCGGCGTACGAGGTGAGATAATCGCCGGGGGGCAACTGGATAATAACGAAGGAAATGACGGAAATAATCATAATGGTAGGGATCATCATAAGTACACGTTTGAGAACGTATCGGACCATCTTTGGCCTCCCTGGAAAACAGTGATTGGGGACTGGGGATTAGGGATTGAGGTCTTCCCAATCCCTAATCCCAAATCCCTATTCCCTGATTGTTAAAGAGGCGGATGGAGCCTGGGCTCCACCCGCCCGTCCGTATGAAGGGTTACGCCGTGTGTTTGTCCGGCTCGTCCCAGTAATAGGTTTCGGTCTGGAGGAAGTGCTCGTCGCCGGTGGTGTCGTCAACGGGCATCCCCGGCAGATGGTTCTTGAGGCCGTTTTTGACGATGACCGTCGCCGGTTGCTCGCCCAGGATGCCGATCATCGGCAGTTCCTCGGCCCAGATTTCCAGAATGCCTTCAAACAGCTTGTTCTGCTCGGCCGGGTCGGCGGCTTTTGCGACCTGGTTGTCCCAGATGTCCCAAATCTTCCAGATGAAGTGGCCCTCGGGCGGCTCGACAGCGCCAGCCTGTGTCTTATCGTTGTACCAATTCCCGTAGCCGGCAGCCCATGGCCGGTCCGGGTTGGTGCCGCGGAAGAGGAGGGCTGCAGGCACCAATGGCAGGACTGTGCGGTCTCCACCCCAGTAGGCCGCTTCGATTTCGTTGGCAGTATAGTGCTGGGTATACAGCGCGCGCTCGAAGTATTTGTAGGTAGCCTTGATGCCCACCTCGGCCATATACCCGCAAACCAGTTGGACGGCGTCCGCGTCCGGCGTCCCATCCTCGTAGGTGCCTTCAACGATGAAACTGATGGTGCCGCTGCCATCTTTCCACATGCGGAACCCATCGCCGTCGCGTTGGTCGTACCCGGCGGCGTCCAGCAACTCGTTGGCCTTGTCGGGATCGTACTCGATGTAGGCGTTGGTGAGCTTCTCGTAGTAGTTGGGCGACATCTTGAGCGGGCTGTATTGGCGCGGGGTCATCAGCCCGTTGAAGACCAGCTCGTTGACTTCCTGGCGGTTCATCGCCAGGGAAATGGCGATGCGCACGTCGCGGGTGTTGAAAAACTCGTTGAGCTTCGGCTCTTTGGTGGACAGGTTGAGCTGCAAGGCCTGGTGGCTGGCGCTGATGCCCAACATCACCTGGTAGTCGCCGGCGGCCTCGCTTTCCTTGTACAGCGTATAGTTGGCGATGCTGGTGTGGCGCTGCTGGTAGTCAATCTCGCCGTTGACGATCCACATATTGAAAACTTCGGTGGATTCAAACAGACGATGTTTGACGGTGTCAATGTACGGCAGCTGGTTGCCATCCGGGTCCACCCCGAAGTAGTACGGATTGCGCTCTGTGACGAACAACTCGCCGTCGCTGATCGAGTTCTTGATCAACCAGCAGGTGACCTGCGGACGGTCGGGGTTCAGATCCCAGCGGTCGCGGCTGTCATTGTAATATTTGTCCCAACTGTCAACGCCGGCCTCTGTGATCTTGGCTGTCAGGCCGTCCTTGTCGTCGGTCAGGTCCATGTGCCACTGCTTCATGTAATCGCCCGGCGAGAACCACCCGTTGATGCTGCGCGTGCCGCCGCCAGTGTAAAACAACAAGGGGTTGGCGTAAGGGAATTTGAGCACTACGGTATAGTCATCGGGGATTTCCATCTCGCATGCCACCGTGTTGCCGTCTGGGTCCTTCATCTGGTATGCACCATCAAGGCCAGGATTAAGCGTCGCGTTTTTGGTCCAGTTTTCAAATCGCCACTTGAAGTCCGCGCCGGTCAGCGGCTTTCCATCAGACCACTTGATGCCCTTGCGCAGGTGCAACGTCCAGGTGGTGGTATCTTCGGAAACTTCCCAGCTTTCGAGCAGTTTCGGGATCATGGTGAGCTTCTGGTCGAACCAGCACAGCATGCGATCTACGAACTTCGTGGGGCCCCAGCGGTCGGACGCGCCCTTGAAGCCGCGGCGGATGTTGCCGCCGAACTTGCCGGTGGATTCGGCGACGGCGGTGACGTAGGGGTTCAGCGGCAGGCGCTCGTCCACCGGGGGCAGCGCGCCGCTGGCCACCAACGCTGCGAGCATGGGGGCTTCCTTGTATTTCGCTTCTGGTTCCGGGGTTGCGGTAGGTTCGGCAGGTTCTTCGGTTTTCTCCGGTGCTTTTGTCGCGGTGGGTTCTGCTTTGGTTTCCTCTGTCTTTTCCGGGGCGGCGGTCGTCGCCGGCGCTACGGTCGTTGCGGGGGCCTCGGTCGGGCCGCAGGCTGCCAGGACGGCGCCGGCGGTGGCGAGGGTGGAGAGCTGGATAAACTGCCGACGGGTGAGTTTACGTTTCGACTCCATGATTACAACCTCCCTAAAGGTTATCTGTGAACTTTTTTTGAATGATTGACTTCCAACTGCCGGTTCAGGGGTTCTTTTGTTCTGTTTACCGCAATCGTCACCTCCTCCTCTTAAGCGGGCCTTTCAAATTCGACATTGTCCGGCATTTTGGGACCTGACGCCGTGATAGGAGCAGACTCGCTCAAGCTTTCAGGCTGCCCACTCCGGCTAGTTTCAATTCTTCGGCGCGGTGGCAACTGACATAATGTTCGGTTCCGATTTCGCGCAATGCCGGTTCCTCTTGACTGCACTTGTCCACGGCATATTGGCAGCGCGGGTGAAAATAGCAGCCGCTGGGCGGGTTGGCCGGATCGGCCACGTCGCCGGGCAAGACGATCGGTTCGCCGCGCCGGCGCGGATCGGGCTTGGGCACCGACGAAAGCAGCGCTTCGGTATAGGGGTGCAGCGGATTGAGGAAGAGCGCTTCAGTCATGGCGCTCTCGACCAGCTTACCCACGTACATCACCGCGACGCGGTTGCTGATGTGCTCGACAACGCTCAGGTCGTGCGAGACAAACAGATACGTCAACCCAAACTGCTCTTGCAGGTCTTGCAGCAGGTTGAGCGTTTGCGCTTGAATCGAGACGTCCAGCGCCGAGACGGGCTCATCGCAGATGACCAGCTGCGGGTGCATCGCCAGCGCGCGCGCCACGCCGATGCGTTGGCGCTGCCCGCCGCTGAAGGCGTGCGGGTAACGGGTCATGTATTCGGGCCGCAATCCCACCACCCGCAGCAGTTCGGCCACGCGATCCTGCAATTCTTTTCCGTGGGCCATGTGATTGACCAACAGCGGTTCTCCGACGATCTGCAACAGGGTCATCCGGGGATTGAGCGAGGAATAGGGGTCCTGGAAAATCATCTGCATGTTTTGCCGCAGTTGCTTGAGCTGGCCCCGATCCAGAGAAGGAACGTTCACCTGCCCCATTTTGCGGTCCTTGAACAGCACCTCGCCGCCGGTCGGCTCGTAAGCGCGCAGGATGAGCCGTCCTGTCGTCGTTTTGCCGCATCCGCTTTCACCCACCAGGCCCAGCGTCTCGCCCTCACGAATAAAGAAGCTGACGCCATCCACGGCTTTGACGTAACCGACCGTTTTGTTGACGAGGAACCCTTTTTGGATGGGGAAATGTTTTTTCAGGTTTCTTACTTCGAGTAGGATCGGACGGGCATCTGCGTTTTCAGTCATGCATCTCCTTCCTGTGAAAGCAGGCGCAAATTCGAGGCGATTTGGCTGTCTTTCCCTATTGTTAGCGCTAACAGGATGTTACGACAAAATGGGCAAATTGTCAAGAGTGAATTTTGAACATTTCAGGTAAAAATGAACAAATTCAATTTTGCGGCGCTATTGGATGACGGCCCAGGCGATGACCTGGTATGCCGCGGGGTCATCCAGACCTTGCGGGGTAAGGAGAATCTGAAAGGGTAAACTCTGTTCGGCGACCAGCACCGTTTCTTCCTGGACTTCCTGCCGGTACCCGATGACGTTTCGTTGGGCGTCGTAGAGCGTGACCACCACGGCCAGTCGCGACACGTTGAAGCCGGTATGGTTATTCAGCACACCGCTGACCTTGTACTGGGGCCCGGAAACCGCGCCGGTAACGTCGGTTATATCCAACGGAACGAAGCTGCTGGTGATGTCGCTGATGGTTTCGGCGCGCAGCAGCGCCGCTTGCGCGGTATCCACGCCGTTTGGCGGCGCATCGAAGAGCACGGCAAACGGCGCGCGCTTGTCCGGTTCGAGGTAATCGGCGGCGGCCAGTGTGGTGTACGCCACCAGGGGAGTCCCGTCGGCGGCGGCCAGCACGATTTGTACCTGGAGATTGGTGATCGGCCCCTGGGTGGTGTTGCGCACCTCGCCCAGACACCACAATCCTCCCGCCGGCGTCTCGTAGAGGGACACCTTGCCGATGGTCAATGTCAACGGCGTGGGAGTCGGCAGGATCATGTTGCCGACGGGCGCGACCATGCCGCCCTCGCTGCCGCTTTCCTGTTCTTCCGTCGGGATGACGATGCTTTGCCCGATGCTCAGGATGCTGTCAGCGGTGATGCCGTTGACGAGGAGGATGGCATCCAACGACACGCCATATTCCAGCGCAATGCCAAAGAGCGTGTCGTTCTGCGCCACTACGTGAACGACCGGCGTGGCGGTGGGAACAGGGGTGAACGTCGGCGTCGCCGGGATGGGGGTCAGAAAGCTGCCCGGTGCAAAGGTAGCCGTGGGGCGCGGCGTTTGGGAACGGGCTGCCGGGGGCGCAGCCATGGGCGGCGGTGTTATCACGCCCTTACAATTCGTCAAAACGAGGCAACTCAGGATAGCCAGGGCTCCGAGTTTCCGCATGGATGGCAATGTTGGTATCTGTTTCACAAGGGAAAATTATACCATGTCAGGTGGCTTCTGTCTGTTCTGCCTCAACGATTCTGTCAATCTGGCGCTGCTCTTCCTGCGAAACCGGCTGCTTCTTCCGCATTTTGCCGATGACGTAGACGCCGCCCAGAACCAGCCAGGGCAGGCCCAACGCCGCCAGCAGGTAGGTGAGTTGCGGCAGGCGCGGCTGCACCGAAAAACGATCGAGGTTGAACAGGATGAGCGCCACCGCGCTCCACACGGTGAGGAAATTGGGGATGGCGTCTCCCGCGTGGATCAGGCCGGGGCCGGGGATGCGCTTTTTGGTCAACGGCCAGAAGAGATTGCTGCCCATGTGGCCCAGCTGATCTTCGAGGATGTGCCCGCTGAATCCCAGCCACGTGACCAATCCGCCCCATCCGGCCAGCGCCGCGTTGCCGGTGATGAGCCCTACCAGCAGCCCCATCGCTGCGCCGACGGCGACCGCCAGGATCAGGCTGTGCGTCCAGCGATGGTGCCAGTCCAGGAAGTGCACGACCAGTTTGTCGCCTTCGCGCACAAAGCGGAAGGTAGGCCCGGAAAAGATGTTCACTTTGTACTCGTCGCTGTACGTGTGGACCAGCGGTACACCCACTTTGCGGCGAACTTCGCCGGCCTCTGCGGGTTCGGTCCCGGCGTAGGGCACCTGCCCGGTGTTGACCACCGGCCCGATCTTGACGGCGACCTCGCCTGCGGCAGGGTCAAACCGGATGACATATTCACGCCAAAGGTCTGCGCCGAGCCGGATCGTGTGCGCCACGACGTTCTGGGAACCCTTCTCTTCATACGCTTTGCGCATCGCCGCTACCAGCGCATCGGCGACGGCGGCGGCGTCCGGCTCCAGTCCGGGATCAATCTCCACGTCGAACTTTTCCCAGTATTTGGCAAACTTGAAATCAATTGTGTCGGGCAGAATCCCGCCGATGCCGCCGAGCATCGGGAGCAACATCCCCAACTCGGCCTGGCGCACCACCTCCGGGAAGAAGGTGGCAATGGCGACGCCGGTGATAAAGTGAGAGATACCTTTCATGGAGCACTCCTCTGAAAATAGCGTTTAGCCGTTAGCTTTTAGCTGTTAGCCAGGAATGACCGCTGAACGTGATGGGTTAAAGGGGGGTGTTGGCGCGGGCGGG
>DAOUFX010000110.1:0-33325 GCA_034429675.1 Anaerolineae bacterium
GGACGGGTACCCCGTCCGAAACATACTACCTTTATATCCGGCTAACGGCTAAAAGCTATTGTCTGAGGAGGCGCCTTATATGGAAGACCTTGAAAAGAGAGTCAACGGCTATGCGATGCAAGGCCTGATCAAGGCCAAATCGCGCGACTTTGCCGGGGCCGTGGCCGAATTCAGCCAGGCCATCGAGCTGGCTCCTGATTTTGCCCCGCTCTACTATAACCGCGCCCGCGTTTATGAGGATCAGGGAAACGTCGCCGCCGCATTGGCCGACTACGACCGCGCCATTGCGCGCAATCCGCAGTACGATCAGGCTTACAACAACCGCGCCGGTTTGCGTCTGCGCCGGGGGGATGTGGCCGGCGCGATTGCCGACTGGACGGCGATCTTGCAGCGCAAACCGGATTTTTATGAAGCGTATTACAACCGTGGTCTGGCCTATTCCAGCCTGCGCACCCGCGAAGGCGTCCTGAAATGTATCACCGATATGACTCAGGCGTTGCGCTATGCCCCGCCGAATTTCCATTATCAAATCTATCAGGATCGCGGCGTCGCCTACTCCTTGTTGGGCGCAGAATTTGGCGAACGGGAAGCATTTGCGCAGGCCGAAGCGGATTTGCGCGAGGCGATCAATGAGGGGAGTCTGTTCGCCTATTTCGCCCGGGCCAAACTTTACGATGCTATGGACAAACCGGTTCAGGCCATCGCCGATTTGAAGGTGTTTCTTGCCAGGGGCGGGGGGCAACACTACGGCAATTTATTCCAGGTGCAGGCGATGTTGCGCCGCCTTGAGCGGTGACGACGCTTGCGTCCTCTTCTCAATGGCGCTATACTGAACTTGTGCCTTCTTTGTTCTCATTTCTGTTTGAACATCGCGGCCCGCCTCAAAACACGGCACTGCCAGGAGTTCCGAGTTACCGGTTCCCAAATTTAAAATTCCCGATAACTCTTTGCTCGTTTCTCATTACCCTATGACCGTTTTCTGGGAAGGAGGAATTGTATATGGACAAAGATGTGTGTTGTGTTTGTCAGAAGCCTGTGGACCCGGGATCGGCGCGCCAACTGGGAGGGCGGACTTTCTGTGAGCGGCACTACGCTAAGTCTACTCAGGACCGCAAGAGTTTTTGGTGGGCCGGGGTTGGTCTTATTGCCGGGCAGGTGCTCTTCGTGGTTTTGGTGGAACTCCTGATGACGTTGTTGCGCCCGACGTTTTCCGGCGCGATGTTGGTGGGAGTTGGATTGTTGTTGGCGCTGATTTCGGCGGCGATCTGGCTGGTTTTCTTCTATGTGCAGGATCGTTTGGAGCCGGAGCCGAAGAGTTATGTGCTGATGGTTTTTCTCCTCGGCGCATTGATGGCGCAAGCGGTGGACAACCCCCTGTTGCGCGACGCCTTTCAGGTGCAGCGCTGGCTCCCGCAGAGTTTTCTGGGAGGGCTGCTGGGATCCATCCTGGTGGTGGGGTTTGTCCAGGAATTTCTTAAGTATGCTGTAGTCCGCTACTCGGTTTATCCCCTGGCCGAATTTGACGAGCGCATTGACGGCGTGATCTACGGCACGGCCGCCGGGCTCGGTTACGCGACTATGCTCAATCTCAATTATGTCGTCGCCAGCGGCGGCGTGAACTTGCAGGCCGGCGTCATTCGCATTGTGGTTACGGCGTTGGCGCAGGCGAGCTTCGCCGGGTTAAGCGGCTATTTCCTGGGCCGCGCCAAGTTCGAGGAGGAGCCCGTCTGGTGGCTGCCCGCCGGCGTGACCCTGGCGGCGACGCTCAACGGCCTCTTCACCTGGCTGCGCGGCGAGTTGACCACGACGTCGCTGCAACTTTCCGGCGGCGGTTTTAATCCCTGGCCGGGACTGATTTTGGCGACGATCATGGCCGCAGGTGTGCTGGGCGCGTTGTACTACTTGATGCAACGCGCCAGCGCGATGGCTTTGGTCGGCGCGGGGACGGGGTTCTTGTCGGCGGTGGGCAAGAAAATTTCGAGCAGCGTCCCCAAGTCGAAGAAGCCGGATGCGGGTGTGTCCGCTCCTCCAACACAACCTGACGCCGATTTGCCGGATGAGCCTGACGTGGCGGATGACGACGCGGATTTGTCCGAACCCTTCGACGAGGAAGAAGAAGTGGACGGGGAAGGAGGCGTGCAATGACCACAAAATTCAAGCTCCGCCGCGATGTGTTGTCCGACCTGGCCGTCGTTGGCGTCGTGGCGCTGGCGCTGGTGTTGGGATTGTTGTTGCGCAACGCCACGCTCTATCGCACCGAGAATTTTGCCTTCGACAATTTGGGAATTACCGGGACCGTTCCTGCCGGCTGGGTGAAGACGTTTGGCGACGATCCTTTGATCAGCGTGCGCAATCCTGCGGCAGGGGCTTTCAGCCCGGTGTTGGAGCTGCGCCGTCGCCCCCTGGCCGAAGAAGCGAATGTGAAAATGGTGATGGATGCCTTGTCTTTGGAGCGCGCCGTTACTGTGGATGCTGCTTACAAGTCAATGGATGTCATGACGGTAACGGTGCAGGGAGCGCCGGCGACGCAGCGCCGTTTTACTTACGTCGAGGTCAATCACAATCCCTATGTGGATCGCCTGCCGGTGGTGGTGGAGGGCATTGATGTGGCCCTGCGCCGCGATGAGCAGGTGGTGGTGCTGACGTTTATGACCGACTCGGACACGTTCGATCTCTACTACCCCTACTTCCGCGCTTTTGCCGAAGGCCTTAAGTTCGAGGTGGTGAAATGAAGCCATGGCAACGATTTTTAACGGTTCTTTTGGCGTTTCTGCTGCTGTTGAGTTGCGGCCCCAATCGCTTGCCGGCGATGATGGTGTCGGCCGCTTCGGAAATCCCCACCGGTGACGCCGTAACCGCGCCCGCGACGTTGCTGCGTGCGACCGTGCAGATTGTGGCGTTGGTCAAAGAGCGGGGAAGGTACCAACCGATCTGGACCGGTTCCGGGACGATTCTCACCAAGGATGGCCTGATCCTGACCAACGCGCACGTGGTCAGCGATCCCGATCCCGACTACCAGCCCGAC
The DNA here is from genome assembly GCA_034429675.1 of Anaerolineae bacterium. GTDB lineage: Bacteria > Chloroflexota > Anaerolineae > B4-G1 > SLSP01 > JAKQHY01. The sequence goes on from DAOUFX010000110.1 coordinate 3,026, forward strand.
GCGCTGGGCGTCGCCATCACGGTGCGTTCCGACGAGCTGCCGGAGATGAAGTACCTGGCCGAGGTGCGCGCCATTGATGCAGACCTCGACCTGGCCGTCATCCAGATCGTCAGCAACTTGAGCGGCAATAAAGTAGATCCCAAGTCGCTGAATCTAACCTATGTCCCTATCGGCGATTCGGATACGTTGGAGCTGGGCGATCAGCTGGAAATTCTGGGGTATCCCAGTATCGGCGGCGAAACGATCACTTTTACCGAGGGTGTGGTCAGCGGGTTTACCCGCGAGCCGGGCGTGGATGGACGTGCCTATATCAAAACCGACGCCACGATCGCCGGCGGCAACAGCGGCGGGTTGGCCGCCGATGAGAACGGCTCCATCGTCGGGGTGCCGACGCAGGTGGGGTACGGCGGCGCCAATCGTTTTGCCGATTGCCGCTACCTGGCCGACACCAACAACGACGGCGAGATTGACGAGGATGACAATTGTATCCCGGTGGGCGGTTTCATCAACGCCATTCGCCCCATCAATCTGGCGAAACCCTTGATCGAGTCGGCTCGCCTGGGTATTGCCGCGCCGTCAACGCCGGAGCCTGAGCCGACGAAACCCTCCGGCAAGCCCAAATTCGCCAATCTGCTCTTTGCGCCGGATGTGACCGACCAGGATTTGCCCGCGCGGGTGGTTACGCGCCTGGCCGAGGGCGCGAACTATCTGTATGCTTGTTGGGAGTATTCCGGGATGTCGGAAGATGTGACCTGGGAGGTGCGCTGGTATCGCAACAATAAGTACGTCGAGGATGTCAGTTGGGCGCCGGCCTCGTGGGCGGGCGGCGAGAGCGGCAACTGGTGGGCCAGCGTCTTCAACGCGGATGGCTTGACGTCAGGGGACTACAAGATTGAGCTGTACATTGACGACGAGGTGGTGCTCGAAGGCGAAATCTCGGTCGGCGGCGCGGAGGCCGGCAAAGACCCGGCGATCATGAACGTCACTTTCTCCGAGGGGAAAACCGGCGCCAATAAACCGACCAAGCCAACCTATCTGCTGCCGGCCGGCATCACCGAAGTCTACGCCTTTTTTGACTTCGCCAATATGACGGATGGCGCACAGTGGACGCGAACCTGGTATTACGAGGGCAAGCGGCTGGCCACTAAGACCGAGAAGTGGAGCGGCGGCGTCAAGGGAAGCGGTTGGACTAACCTGACGGGCACCTCTCCGCTCAGGGCCGGCAGCTATCGCCTGGAACTGTACGTGGGAGATGCACTGATGACGGCGGCGGACTTTTCGGTTGCCGGCGTAGCGGGAGAGAACGCGCTTGGCTCGATCACCTTTGCTGCCGGCATAGACAAGAACGACAAACCGATAGCCCCCGGCAACTCGTTCCCCACGGGCGCGACCGAACTGCACTATTTCGTGGATTACACCGGGATGCAGGACGGATTGAGTTACGAGGCGCGTTGGTATTTCGATGACGAGGTGCTGATCAACGTCGAGACGGAGTGGGACAGCGGTGAGGAAGGAACGTTCACCGACAATATCTACCGCAAGGACGGCGAGCCGCTTTGGGATGGCGAGTATCGCCTGGAGTTGTACATCGAGGGCGAGATGCTTCAGACGGCGACGGCGACCATCGGCGGCGGCGAAGCGCCGCCGGACCGGCCGAAAGATTCCGGCGGGTTGATGATTCAGGGTTACGTGCGCAACGCCGACACCGGACGCGGCATCTCCGGCGCGCTGTACGTGGTGTTGAACCCCGGCGTCTCCGTCTCCGATTGGGAAGGCGACGAAGAGGACATTTACACCGCGGCGCAGACGGACCGGAAAGGCTACTTCGAGTTGCCGGACGCTCTGGAGCGCGGCGAGTCGTACAGTATCATCGTCTGGGCCGACGGCTATACCCCCGTCATCGGCGATGATATCGAGGTTGGCGACGAAGAATCGCCGCTCGAAGTCGAGATCGAGTTGCAGAAGGAGTAATTTCACACTATGGATAATTCAGGCGTTTTAGAGGCTCTTGCCAGCTATGTGCCGGCGCACCTTTTGCGCATGTTGCTTGCTAACCCCGTGCCGGCGCGCAACCCGACGGACACGCACTTTCAGTCGGCGGTGCTCTACGCCGACATCGGCGGTCTGGATGCGTTACTGGCGGGGCTGACGCCCTCCGGCGAGGAAGGATGCCGGCGATTCGCACAAATCCTGAATGCTTACTTCAATTTGTTGGTGGATTTTGTGAAAATTGAAGGCGGCGACATTATGAGCCTATCCGGGGACAAGGCTCTGGTGCTCTGGCCCGCCGAGCGTGAGTCGTCTCGACGGGCGTCCGTGGCCGCTTTGGTCTCCGCCACCCATCGCGCGGCGCAATGCGCGCTTTCGTTGCAGAAGATGCTGCAAAACTACGATACCGGCGATCAGGGGCGGCTGGCGTTGCGTATGGCCGTCAGCGCCGGGAAGGTGTTCACCGCCAGCGTGGGCGGCGCTCTGGGGCGCTGGGAATTTCTGACCTCCGGCGCGACGGTGGCGCAGACGTTTGGTATGATTCAGGAAGCGGAGTGGGGGGAGATTCTGTTGTCTCCGCAGGCTTATGCGTTGTTGCGCGCGCAGGGCGTGGGCCAGGAGTTGCCGGGCGGCAATTTCCGTCTGGAGAATGTGCGCTTCCCATTGCCCTCGCGCGCGTTGCCGCCGTTGATCTTGGAACCGGAAATGACGGCGCCGCTGCGCGCTTATATCCCCGGCGTGGTGCTGAACAGTATGACTGCCGGCCAGAGCGGCGGGTTGGCCGAGTTGCGCGACTTGAGCATTCTTTCCATCAACTTGCCTGATATCACTTACAAGACAGCGCTCGACACGATGCATCTGGCGATGCGGACGATGCAGCGCGCTCTGTACCGTTATTCTGGAAGCGTGAACAAGCTGCAGATGGGTGATTCCGGGATGATTTTGACGGCGGCGTTGGGGCTGCCGCCGCTTTCGCACCAGGACGACCCGTTGCGGGCCGTGCAGGCTGCGTTGTTGATCGTCGAGGAACTTCAGGAGAAGCATCCCACCTTGAGCGTTGGTATCGCCACCGGCCCGGTCTTTTGCGCTGCGGTGGGCAGCGCGCGCCGCCGCGAATACGCTATCATCGGCGAGACGGCGACCCGCGCGCGACAGTTGATGACGGCGGCGCAATCACAATCATCCCCGGACGGGCTCTCGTCCGATGCGGTTGCCCGCGTGCGGTGCGATGCGCCGACTTGTCAGGCGACACAGGATGCCCTGGCGTTTGACGTTGTTTCCCCTGCGGAAGGTGCGCCGCCTGCATATATTCCCCGGCAGGCGGCTTCATCATCCTGATCTGAACTGCTATGACCGATTTGAAAATTCCCTGCGTCAAGTCAGACTTAGATCGCGCCAAGGATTCCCGGAAAGATGGCGTATCCTCGCCTGACGCCATGCCTGTAGATGATTGGCGCGCCTGGATCGGCGATCTGGCCCTTTTGCAGACGGCGCTTGTCGCGTACGGGGTTGCGTCGGTGATCAAACGCCTGGAGGCGAGCGAGGCTGCGTCGGCGTGGTGGCTGCGCCGTGTCCTGGCGCTTTCGCGGGATGCGTTGGAGCGCGATTCACGCCATCTGGCGTCCCACCTGATCGGACGATTGTCCGGGCTTCCCTCGTCCGGACTTCCTGCCCCCATTCAATCATTGGTGGCGCAGGCCTATGACTGGCGCGGCGCTACCTGGCTGTGCCCTGCCGGCGCCACTTTGGAATCCCCGAATGCGCCTTTGCTGCATACGCTCAAGGGCCACCGCGATTTCGTAGGCTCCCTGGCCGTTTTACTCGACGGCGTGCACCTGGTTTCGGCGTCTGAGGATGGTACCATGCGCTTCTGGTATCTGCCCGATGGGGTGCTGCTGCGCACTTTGCGCGAACACGACAGTTGCGTCAACGCCATCGCCCTGACGCCGGACGGCTCCCGTCTGGTCTCGGCCTCGGACGATAAAACGCTCAAGGTGTGGCGGGTCTCCGATTGGCGGGTGTTGCACACGCTCGAAGGCCATACCGATTACGTGAGCGGTGTCTGCACGACGCCGGACGACCGGGCGATTTCCTGCTCGAAAGATGGCACGGTGCGCGTCTGGGATTTGAATACGGGGAATCTGTTGCACACATTTGAAGGACACGCGCAGTGGGTGACGTGTGTGGCGGCGACGCCGGATGGGCGGACGGCCATTTCGGCGTCTATTGACAATGTCATCAAAACCTGGGATTTGATGACCTGGACTGAGGCGGCGCCTTTCTTTGAGTACGACAAGGGCGATCTGGTGGTCATGCTGCCGGGCGACCTGTTTATCAATGCGCCCAACGAGAGCGATGTAGGGCATCGCAATTGCGCCAACGCGCTGGCCGTTTCGCCGGATGGAACGCGGTTGATCTCTGTGGAACACGAGTTGATCGTGTGGGACATGGCGACGCGGCAGCAGTTGTCGCGCTTCGGTTACCAACCCTGGCCTTCGCACGCGCTGGCTTTGACGATGTCCGGGTCGCGCGCCATAACTGCGTCAGAGGCCGTTGAGGTGTGGGATTGGGAGCGCGAGAAGGTTCTGCTGACGCTTACCGGGCACACTGATGAGGTGAAGTCGCTGGCGTTTACGCCCGACGAACGTTTCGTGATTTCCGGGTCGAAGGATCGGACGATCCGTGTCTGGGATTTGCAGCGCGCAGAGCATACGCAACCGTATCAGGGGCACACGCGGCAGGTCTCGGCGCTCTGTTTTTCGGCGGACGGGCGCCAGGTGTTGAGCGGTGGCTACGATGGTGTCGCCCGCGTCTGGGATGTGGCGTCCGGCCGTTGCGCTGCCGTGTTGTCCGGCCACCGGAATCAGTTTGTGGATCTTATCGCCTTTGCTTCTGACGGCAGAAGCGCCGTCACGGCCACACACGCCGGCGAGCTCAAAGTATGGGATGTCGTGCACGGCGTTGAAATTCACCGCCAACAACACGCCAATCCGCTCTATTGGGTCAATGCGCTGGCCTTGTCGCCCGACGGCGAGATCGCTCTCACCGGCGCGGTAGGCGATAAACTGGCGCGCTGGGACCTCACCGGCGCAGAGTCGCCGATGCCTTTCGATGCCAGCGACCATCACATTGCCCAAATTCTACTCTGGGCAGAGGGGCGGCGCGCCGCTACGTGCGCCTACGGCGTCAATGATTCGTCGAAGCCGGGCCTGTTGCAGGGGTGGGACGTGGAGACGGGACGGCAACTGTACGCATTGGCGCCGGAGCCCGGCGGCAAAAGCAAGCCGCATTTCAGTGTCATTGCGCTGTTGGCAGGGGCGGAACGTCTGGTTGCCGGGTCGGCGGATGGCGCGCTTTATCTGGTGGATGCTGGCCGTGGCGATTGCCTGGCGCGCTGGGAAGCGCATCCGGGAAGTTATGTCATCGCGCTGGCTCTGCATCCTGACGGTCTGCTTTCGGCGGCAAAGGAAGATGAGCGTTTGACGATCAGGTTGTGGAACGTGGAGCGTCAACGACTGCTGCGTACCTGGACCGGCGACTTTCTCAAGCCCCGTACTCCGGTTTTTGTCGAGGGCGATCGCGTGTTGGTTCTGTCGGGGGCGGAGTGCGCTTTGTGGGATTTGACGACCGACCGTGTTGTGGCTGCGTTTCACGGCGACGCGCGCTTCCTGGCGGCGGCAGCCGCCGCCGATGGGCGTCGCTTTGCTGTGGGGGACGACACCGGCCACGTGCACATTTTGACTTTGCTCTAGTTTGGGTGGGAATGACTGCGGAAGATCGGTTCGAACACTACCATATTCAGCGGATGACCATCACCGGCCCGCCGTTTGGACTGGATGCTCAAGGGCGGCGCGTTGACTTTATCAGCGGCAGCTCGGTCAAGAGCACCGTTCTGTATATGCAGGAAGTCATTCGCCGCGAGACGCTGCGCGCGTTGCCGCTGGGCGTTCTTCAGGATGAGCGGCAGAAGCTGGGCGACGCGGCCGCGACGCGCGCTCTGGATGATCTACTTGTGATGCTCAACGCTTCGTTTCACGACCCTCGTTTCCAGGTAACCTCCGAGTATTTGTTGGATTCCAATAACTATTATTCTTATGAGTTCAGCCTGGTTTTGGGCGAATATGCGAAGACCATCTCCGGCGACGCACATTTTTACTTTAACCGCGGCACGCGGACGATTCCGCCCTCTCTGGTGTGGTTGACCCGGCCTTTTTCGCTGTCTCAGGTCTATGCGGCCGTGCCGCGTCTGCTGGCGCGCTTCTCCAACACTGACATCCGTGTGTGCAAGGTTGCTGCGACCTATGCGATCTTCCAATGGCGCCCCACGCGCGAGTTGGCGCTTTTGCCTGAGGCGTATGGCCCGGCCTACATTCGAATGGCGACCGAGGTTTACCGAGGGCTTCTCTCCACCATCCCCAACGCGACGATGGGAATTCCAGCGGCCACGGTGGAAGAAACTGCGCTGGAAGATGCCGATGGCGCTTACTTTGAATGGAAGTTCGCCTGGGAGAACCCGCCGAAGTCGCGTGATCCGCGTGGGTGGCTGGGGACCGTGATCTCGCTGGGGCTGTTGGTGTACGCCTTGTCGGATCTGCCGGGGCATGAGTGGGTCGCTTTCTGGGTGCCTGTGCCGTTCTTGCTGGGTTGGTATCTGGTTCGTGTGAATCAAGCCCGCACTTCCGAAGCGACCCGTGCGGATCAGTTGATGGATCAACAACAACTGGCCGAGGCGCAGCAGACTGAATTGATGGCGGCGTACCGGGATCAGCAGATTGTCAACGCTAACCTGGAGCGCATGGTGCGCGAGTTGACTCTGTTGCATCGCATCGGGCAGACCATCGCTTCGACTCTGGATTTGAGCGTTTTGTTGGATCAGGTTGTTCGCATGATCACCGAAGACCTTCATTTTGACCGCGCGCTGATCATGCTGCTCGATTCCGAGCGCCAGGTGTTGACCAGTGGCTATTCGAGCGGCGGAACCGTGGAAGACAAGGAAATTGCCAGCAAGTTGGAGATTCCGCTGAGTTCGCATGACTGGGCGCCGGTGCGCGCTCTGACGACGGGTGAACCGGTCCTGGTCGCTTCTTTTGACGACGTGCTGCCCGATGGCCGGGATCTGGTGTCCAGCTTACATTCGAACGCTTTCCTTTCGGTGCCGTTGCAGGCGAGCGGCCAACCTGTGGGTGTGTTGGTGGTGGACAATGCCACATCGCGGTTGCCGATCACGCCGATGGATCAGGACGTTCTGCTGACGCTTGGGCGCACGGTGGCGGTCGCCATCGAAAACGTGAAGCTGTACCAGGGTATCGAAAAATACAATCGCACGTTGGAGGAGCGGGTCGAGGAGCGCACGCAGCAGTTGCAGCGCCAACGTGAATACCTGGCGGCGCTGAATGCGACGGCCCTGGATCTGATCAGCCGTCTGGATTTGGAGGACTTGCTCGCGGCGCTGGTCAGCCGCGCCGGCCAACTTCTCGGAACGCCGAATGGATTCATTGACCTGGTTGATCCGGAAGACAATGTCATTGAATGCCGGGTGGGGTTGGGGCAGTTTCAGCACTCCGTCGGATCGCGTTTGGGATCCGGCCGGGGCGTTTCCGGTTATGTCTGGCAAACCGAGCAGCCGTTGCTGGTCGCTCATTACGACGAGTGGGCCGACCGCTCGCCGCGTGTTCCTCCCGGTTTGTTGGGAGCGGTGGTGGGTGTGCCGCTCAAATCCGGGGATCAGGTCATCGGCGTGTTGGGGTTTGCCCACGACTTTCAGTCCGGGATTGTGTTTGGCCCCGAAGAGCACGACGTGTTGATGCGTTTTGCCGAGATGGCTTCCATTGCTTTGGACAATGCGCGATTGTACAGCGAGGCGCAGCAACGCATCGCCGAATTATCCACGCTGAACGAGGTCGGGCAGGCGTTTTCGTCTGCGCTCAAGTTGGAAGCCTTGGGCGAAGTGGTTTTGGAGCAGGTCAGCCGCATTTTCGATACGGACAGTTTTTACATTGTGACCTACGATGAACGCCTGGAGGAGTGGGAAGTGTTGTTGATGCAGGATCGTGGTGTGCGCAGTCCGCGTCAACGGTTTTCTCTGGGGCGCGGCTTGACCGGTTACATTATTCGCAATCGCAAGGCGCTTTTGTTGAGCAACGAGGCGGAGATTGAACGTTTTCTGGGGGCGGAAAATGTCCCCGTGTTGGGCGAACCGGCAAAGTCGTGGATGGGCATTCCACTCATTGCGGCGGACCGGGTGGTGGGCGCCATGGGCATCCAAAGTTACGAGCAGGAGAACCTGTACGAGCAAGCCGATCTGACGCTGTTCTCGACCATCGGCGCGCAGATCGCCGGCGCGATTCGCAACGCGCAGTTGTTCGCTCAGGTTCAGACTGCTCTGGCGCGCGCCGAGGCGGTGACGCAGACGGGGAACCTGGCCATGCTGGCTTCCAAGGAGCTGGTGGATATTCTGCAGACCGTCGTGGACGGCACGGCGCGGTCGTTGCCTGCCGATCAGGTGGTGTTGTATGTGATGGACGTCGGACGACGCGAGGTGCGGCATTTTGTCAGGGGTGGGGAGCAGAAGGACCTGATCACGGAAATGGACTTCGCGGCGCTGGAGCGAGGACTGACCGGGTGGGCTTTGCGTGAGAAAAAGCCGGCGGTTTCTCCGCGTCGCCTGGCCGGCGGCGATGACCGTGAAGATGCCGGGGTGCGCGCATCGCGGTTGGGATCGCATACCGGCAGCATTGTGGTCGTACCGTTGATGTACGGCGGGCAGGCTCTCGGCACCCTGACTTGCCTCAATCGCGACGATCACCCCGATTTCTCGCCCGAAGATGTCAGTTTGATGCAGTCGTTCTCGTATCAGGCCGCAGCGGCTATCGCTAACGCCCGGTTGTTGGCCGAAGCACGCTGGCGCGGCAACTTCCTGACGACGGCCGCCGAGGTTTCGCAGGCCGCCGGTTCTATTCTCAATCTCGACGAGTTGTTGCCTTACGTGGTCGGCGTGATCCGCGAGCGATTCTCGCTTTACTACGTGGGCGTTTTCCTGGTGGGCGAGACGGGGGCGGAGGCCGTGCTCCAGGCGGGCGCCGGCGCCGACCGCCAGCCTTCTCTTGCGGGGCGCCGTGTGCCCGTAGATACGCAATCTCTGGTGGGGCTTTGCATTCTCGACCAGCATTCACACGTGTCCTCGGAGGCCGGGAGCGCGGCGCCGCGTTTCACGCTTCCCTGGTTGGTCGAGACGCGCTCTGAGCTGGCGCTACCCTTGATTTCGCGGGGATGTGTGATCGGCGCGTTGAGCGTTCAGTCGGTTGAGCCGTCGGCGTTTGGGGCCGAGGAGAAGCTGCTTTTCCAGACCATGTCCGACCAGTTGGCGAATACGATTGAGAATGCGCGCCTCTACCAGCAGAGCCAGCTCGCGCGCGAGGCGGCGGAGCGCGCCAACCAGGCCAAGAGCAGTTTCCTGGCGACAATGAGCCACGAGATTCGCACGCCGATGAACGCCATCATCGGCATGACGGGGCTGTTGTTGGATACCGGCTTGAACGCACAGCAGCGCGACTTTGCCGAAACAATCCGCGACAGCGGCGACGCATTGCTGCGCATCATCAACGACATCCTGGATTTCTCCAAAATCGAGGCCGGCCGGCTTGAGCTGGAATTCCAGCCTTTAGACGTGCGTCAGGTGGTGGAGTCGGCTTTGGATTTGGTGGCGACCGAGGCCGCCGAGAAGGGGCTGACGCTGGCCAGCGCTGTTGACGCCGCGGTCCCGGTCGCCATCGTGGGCGATCCCACACGGTTGCGCCAGATTCTGGTCAATTTGTTGACGAATGCCGTGAAGTTCACCGGGCGCGGCGAGGTGTTGCTGCGCGTGGATGCCGCCCCCTTACCTCAGAGCGCCGACGCCGTGGCGCCGGTTGAGCTGCACTTTTCCGTTCGGGACACGGGCATTGGAATCCCGCAGGAGCGGATGGACCGGCTTTTCCGTTCCTTCAGCCAGGTGGATGCTTCCACGACGCGGCGCTATGGCGGCACCGGCCTGGGGCTGGTCATCAGCAAGCGTTTGTGCGAGATGTTGGGCGGGCGCATCTGGGTCGAGAGTGAAGTCGGGGTGGGGTCAACTTTCCATTTCACAATTCACGGTCGGCCGGTCGGCCAGCCGTTGCCGGTTTATCTGAACCTGGGCCAGCCGCAGCTGCGCGGTAAGCGCGTTCTGATCGTAGACGATCATTCCCTGAACTGCGAGATTTTGTCGCAGCAGGTGCGGGCCTGGGAGATGGAACCGGTTGCGGTGTCTTCCGGCGCGGAGGCGTTGGCGTTGCTGGCGCAGGGTCCGCCTTTCGATGTGGCGCTGTTGGATTTGCACATGCCCACGATGGATGGGCTGGAACTGGCCGGGGAGATTCAATCGCGTTGGGGCTTGACTCTGCCGTTGGTGATGCTCACATCGGTGGATCGCGGTGAATTCGGCTCCGTTCGCGGTTTCGCGGCCATCTTGACGAAGCCGGTCAAGGTGGCGCAGTTGTACGACGCATTGCAGCGAGTTCTCTCCGGTTCCGGCCAGGAGCTATCGTTTGAGTCGTCGCCGGCGCCGGCCTCAGAGTTTGACACGCATCTTGCCGAACAATTGCCCCTGCGCATTCTGTTGGCCGAAGACAATGCAGTCAATCAAAAGGTGGCGTTGTTGATGCTGGAGCGCCTGGGGTACCGCGCGGACGTGGCCGGCGACGGTCGCGAAGCGTTGCAAGCGTTGCAGCGGCAACCCTACGACGTGATTTTGATGGATGTGCAGATGCCGGAAATGGATGGATTGGAAGCCACGCGCCAGATTCGCCGAACGTTGTTGCCCGAAACTCAACCTTACATCATTGCGATGACGGCCAACGCCATGCAGGGCGATCGCGAGCGTTGCCTGGCGGCGGGGATGGACAATTACATCAGCAAGCCGGTTCAGGTGGAAGACTTGACGCAAGCTTTGCGGCGTCTGCGCCCGTCCTCCGTGCGTGACGAGGGTATGCGTGACGCCGGTTCGCCTACCTCTGGCGGCGTGGCCATACCTTTGTTGGCGTTGGATGTCGCGGTGTTGGACAAGCTCAAGGCGTCTCTGGGCCGCCGGGGCGATGCCAAGCTGCACACGCTCATCGAAAGCTTCTTTGAAAGCGCGCCACGTCTGATCGCCGAGGCTACTCAGGCGTGGTCGAGAAATCAGATGCCTGAACTGGAGCGCGCGGCGCACACTCTCAAATCAACCAGCGCCACGATGGGCGCCATGCTCCTGGCCGATCTGGCGCGCACCCTGGAAGCGCGGGCGCGCGATGGCGTCGTGGAGGACATTGACGGGTTGGTTTCTCGTCTCGATGAAGAATATCGTCAGGTTCAGGCGGCGTTGTCTGAGGTTCGGTAGAGACGCAATATCTTGCGTCTGTACAGGCAGCGGCGCCTGGTATGGCAGGTAGAGACGCAATATCTTGCGTCTGTACAGGCAGCGGTGCCTGGTATGGCGGGTAGAGACGCAATATATTGCGTCTGTACAGGCGGCGCCTGGTATGGCGGGTAGAGACGCAATATCTTGCGTCTGTACAGGCAGCGGCGCCTGGTATGGCGGGTAGAGACGCAATATCTTGCGTCTGTACAGGCGGCGGCGCCTGGTATGGCGGGTAGAGACGCAATATCTTGCGTCTGTACAGGCGGCGCCTGGTATGGCAGGTAGAGACGCAATATATTGCGTCTCTACGCGGCGGTGGGCAATGTGAAGACGAATCGGCTGCCGACGCCGTTGGCGCCGGCCTCGGCCCAGATGCGCCCGTTGTGGGCCTGAATCGCCAGTTTGCAGAACGTTAACCCCAGTCCGAACCCGCGCCGCCGTGATTTTTCGTCGCCTGCATGCGCGAACGGTTCGAAGATGCGTTCGCGCTCCGGCGCCGGAATTCCCGTCCCCGTGTCGTTGATGCTGACCGTGACCATGTCCCGGTCAGGTTTGACCGCGATGGTGATTTGCCCGTCGTCTGGCGTGTGTTGAAGGGCATTGTCCAGCAGGTTTTGTACGACTCGTTCGATTTTCTCCAGATCGGCGAGAACCGGTGGTATTTTGTCGGGAATTTCCACTTTGATGGCCGGCCCCTGTGTTTTTACCTCAGGCGGGATGTTGTGCAGCGAGATGTCCAGGATTGTGTGCATGTCAATGGGCATAAAGTTGAACGGCTCCTCGCCGGCTTCCATCCGCGCCGTATCCAACAGCGTGTGAATCAGCCGTTCCATGTTATTGCCGGCCTGTCCCGCCAGATCGAGCAGCTCCCGGTTGCGTTCGATGATTTCCGGGGGAAGCGTCATTTCCAACATCTGCAGGGCGTTGATGATGACGCTCAACGGATTGCGGAGATCGTGCATGATGAGATTGGCCGTCTCGTCGCGCATTCGCTGGATTTCCTGGAGCTGAGCTTTCTCGGTGCGCAATTTGGCGACGCTGCGTTTGAGTTGTTTGCTGCTCTCGGTGTTGGCGCAGCGCGCGTCGTCGGCCTCACGCAGGCGCGAGCTCAGGATTGTCATCAGGTTCATGCCAAGTTTGGGGTTGCTGGCGAGCAGGGCGAGGAAACTTTCGCGGTTGATGGCCAACAGGCGCATGTTGTTCAGCGCGATGATCGAGGCCGAACGCGGCTGGTCTTCCAACAGCGCCATCTCGCCGATGATTTCGCCGGGCCCGCTCTGCGATAAAACGGTGGGTGAGACGGGATCGCCCTTGACCACGAGCGCGCGCCCGCTCCAGATCACGTACATGGTATCGCCCGTTTCGCCTTCGCGGAAGATGACGTCTCCCGGCGCCGCCGTCTCCTCGGCGATCATTTGACTCAGCGTTTCGCGATCCATCGCCGTGAGCGCTTGCAGGATGCGCGAGTTTGCCATCAACGCATCGGCGTCGGAGGTTTCCGGCTCCAGGGTGAGCAGATGTTCCAGTTGGGCGCGGGTGATTTTTGTTTGGACCATACTATTTCTTCGCTTCCTGGATATGCGCTTGAATTTCCTGGTTTACCCGGGCCTTTTCCAGAAAAGTTTTACGTTCCTTTGCGTCGGTGATGTGTTCGGCCTGGCGCATCATCTCCTCATAAGCTTCTTTCAAATAATCCAGGGCTTCCACATCCCCGCGATCCTTCAGAACCAGATAATGGTTCAGATAGATGCGTTGTTTTTCCTCAACGTCCTTGCGCGCGGCCATCAGTGTGATCGCCTTGATGGATAAGTCCAGCGCCTCATCCAGGCGGCCCAATCCCAGGCACGCCTGACCCAGATAGGAGTAGTTTGCGACAACTTCTGCTTTGAGCCCCGACTTGTTGTTTTGCGCGATCGCCTGTTGGAAGTGCTCGGCGGCCTGATCGTATTGTTGTCGCGCGAGGGCCAGCAGCCCCTGGCTATGATGGAGATAGCCGAGGAGTGGTTGGGGATCAGGGAGACTCATCCACAATTCTCGCGCCGCTTTGAACGCGGCGGCGGCTTTCTCCACGTCGTCCTGGTCCAGGTAGACCATTCCCAGGTGGTAGTAGGTGAGCCCCTGCCGGTCCACGTCGTCGTTTTCTTGCTCAATCTTCAACGATTTTTTGAACAGCTGGACGGCTCGCGTGTGTGCGCCCATCCGCAGCATCACGATTCCCGCATTGGTCAGGTGAACGCCTAGCTGGTGGGTGTCGCCAAGCGTCTCGGCGAGGGACAGCGCACGCGCGTGGTTCTTGACGGCTTGATCATAATTGGCCTGTTTCAGATCCACCAATCCCACGTGCATCAGGCTCCAACCGACGTTGTCCTGGTCGCCGATTTCCTGATACAGTTCGGCGGCGCGCACCAGCCAGGGCTTTGCTTGCGGATAATCCCCGATCTCGTAGGCCAAAACGCCCATCTGGTACAGGGCGTCGGCTTGCCCGCTGCGGTCGTCCAGCCGTTCCATCACCGTCAACAGGTTCGTGTAATGTTGAATGGCGGTAGCCTTGGCGTGCTCGTTGTGAGCTTTTTGGGCAGCCATTTGCAGATAGCGCACGGCGCGGGCGTCGTCATCGCTGCAACTGAAATGATACGCCAGCAGGTTGCAGCGGCCCCCGATTTTTCCGGCGAACAGCTCCTCCATCGCTTCTCCGATGCGACGGTGGAGGCTTTTGCGGCTATTGACCAGCAGGCTATTGTACGCCACTTCCTGGATCAGGGCATCGGGGAAGGCGTAATCTGTTTCTGCGCCGGGTTCGGGCCGGATCAGGCCGTTTTGTTCCAGACGGGCCACCCCTGCATCCAGATCGCTGCCGGGCTGGGCCAGCCGTCGCAGGATGTCCGATTGGAATTGCCGCCCGATGACGGATGCCATCTGCAAGACCTGGCGACTGTCTTCGGTCAGGCGGTCAATGCGGGCGATGATGGCGGCGTGCAGGGTGTCGGGCGCCTCGATTTGCGCCGCTTTTTCGGGGTTCGCGATCCAGCGCCCTGCGCGGGCCGGATTGGGGATCAAGGCCCCGTTTTCGCGCATCGCGCGCGCCACTTCTTCGATGTAGAAAGGATTGCCGGCGGCTTTGTCGAGGATGGTTTTCTGGATGGATGCGTCGAGGGCCGCGCCGCCCAGCAGGGTGTTCAACAACTCCTCGCTGTCTTCACGCGAGAGCGCCTTGAGGTTGATCTCGACGTAGCGATGTGGGAAGATGCCGGCGGCCTTGTTGCGCAATCGCCAACAGCCTTTGTCGCGGCGGGTGCGGGAAACCAGGAGGAACATCACCGGCGCGCGATCGGTGATATCGAGCAGGCTCTCGACGAGGGTCAGCGAAGCTTCGTCGGCCCAATGCAGGTCGTTCAGGGCGATGACGACGGCTTTTTGCCGCGCCAGGTTGCTGAAGAATTCCTCTGCCGCCCAGAACGTTTGCTTTTGACGCATCATGGGCGCCATGGCCTCAACCTCGGCCCATTCCTCGCTCAATTCAAGCCCCATCAGGTGCGCCAGGAGCGGGACGGCTTCTATCGCTTCTTCGCCGAGCAATTGCTCGCCTTTCTTCCAAAGCGCCTTGAGGACGTCACTGTCGCCAGCTCCTTCGGGGATCTCCAACGCGCTGCGCAGCACTTGTGCGATCAGCCAGTAGCTTGTTTGCTCGCTGACGGACAATGCGCAGCCCTCAAGCCACACGACGTCTTGGGCTCCGCCGGCGCCGGCTTGCGCTTGAAGCCAGGTCTTGAATTCGTACATGAGGCGCGATTTCCCCAGACCGCTGTTGCCGATGATGCCGGCGATTTGGCCGTGTTTGTTGAGGAGCGCCTGGCCGCGTTCCTGCAACATGGTCATTTCTTCCTGCCGCCCGACGAACGGCGGCTTGTGCCGGTTGCTTTCCGGCTCGACCGCCTCGCCGCCAAGAACTTCATGGGCGGGAATAGGCGCATCCTTGCCTTTGATTTTGAGATCGAAGCGAGCCCCGATTTTGAAGGCCGAACGGGCCCGTTCGGCGGTCTTGCTGCCGATGTACAGCGCGCCCCAGGACGCATGGGCCATCAAGCGCGCCGCCACGCTGCTGTCGTCTCCCATCAAGGTGTATTCCTGGCGTAAATCCGGCGCGCCGGCGTTCCCGGCAAAAAGATAGCCGGTGTTGATGCCAATTCGTTGCTCAAAGCGGAAACTGCCGGAGGCGGCAGGCAGGTCGCTGAAATTTTCGCGCACATCCGTTTGCATCTCCAGGGCGGCGGCCACGGCGCGTATGGAATCGTCTTCATGGGCGCGCGGCGCTCCGAAGAAGACGGTTAACCGGTCACCCACGATGTATTGATCCATGCGGGCCAGCGTCCCCCCGTGCTTTTCGGCGATGTGCGCTATGCGCGTAAAGTAATCGTTGAGATGCCGGGTGACCAGATCGGGATTGGTGTTGCCCATTTTGGCGACGAGGTCGCCGATGCCGTTGTAGTTGACGAACATGATGGTCGCCGGACGGTATTCCGGGACGATTTTGGTTGCGAGAGGGTTGACTTTGATTTGTTGCACAAGTTCGCCGGAGAGGTAAGGGGTGAGCAAATTTAAGCGATTGACCAGGTAAGTGATCTGCGCCGGCAGTTCGCCGGTGGGCGGCTCGTTGATAGACGGGCGCGGGACGGCGCCTTTGTCCGTCTGGGGGACGCCGAGAATCTGCACGAACCCGTCGTCCGGTTCGCGGGCGACGGCGCCGACCGGGATTGCGTCGGCGACCAGCGCGTGGGCGGTTTTCGACATCACGGCTTCACCGGGGTTGGCGTGGCTCTCGGCTTCGGCCGCCTGGTTGACGGTGTGTCCGGTGGTGATGTACGCCATCGGTCCGTTGTCGTGGGTTGCGCCGGGCGGCGCGCCGATGTGGGCCGCAAAGTACGGCCCGGCGGAGATGCCGCATTTGATCTTGAGCACGTGCGTTTTCCCGGCGACCGCGATGGCGGCGTACTTGTCTTGCTGCATGATATTGAGCAGCGCCATGCCGGTTTGGGCGGCGCGTAGCGCGCTTTCGCGCAGCTCTGTGGCCGTCTCCCCGGAGAAGACCGCCAGCAGCGAGTCCCCGTTGAACTTCAGCAGGGTTCCCCCGTGGTCGAGGATTTCGCGCACCAGTTCGGCGAATAGCGCGTTGATGATTCCGCCGGCGTACTCCGCGCCGTCTTCCAGAAGTTTGAGGCTTTCGGAGAGCGCCGTGAAGCCGGACACGTCGCCGAACAGGAAGACGCCATTGCGCATTTCGCCGCGCGGCTCGCCCGCCGGTTGCGGTTCCGTGATGACCGGCCAGGGGAGATACGTCTTGACCGCACGCAACAGATGGGTCAGGTGGTCGCGCACGGCAACGAAGTGCCGTTCCTGGGGGCGCCGTTCCAGAGGCGCGTACATCTCGTCGGGAAGGTAGCGCCGCAGCATTGGCAGGATTTCTTCCAATGTTCGCGGCGGTGGGAGCTGGCCCAGGATGACGCGCGCGGTCTGCGGGCCGGTTGGTTGCGGCATTGCCGTAACTCCCGGCTGTGGCGCGCTGCTTACGCCAAAGGGCATCCCTGGCTCGCAGGGTATCCCGCTCGCGTCGGTTTCCCCCAGAAAAGCGCCGCAATAGAAGCAGTAGCGCGCTTGCGCCGGCAACAGGGAGTGACATCCCCGGCATACCTGCGCCTGAGTCAGCTTCAGGCCGCAGCCCATACAAAAGCGAGCCTGGTCAGGATTGGCGGTTCCACACGATGGACATTGCATAGGCACTCCGTTGAAAATAGTCGAAAGTCAAAAAGTCGAAAGTCCGTGGCCGTTTCTAATGGCCAGGGTAAAGGGGAGTGTTTTTCGCACACGGTACTCCGCGTGCGAAAAACACCTTTCTTCTACTCCCTCTTCCTATTATGGCCCATTTTGCCTGTTGGCAAAGTAGAGACGCAAAATTTTGCGTCTCTACGGGCGCCCGTTTTCCAGCCACACTTCCAATGTTCGCCCGATGGCTTCGAGGCTTTCCGCCGAGACTTTGTCGGGCGTGTCCTGGGTCGTGTGCCAGTAGGGATAGTCGAAGTCAATCATATCCACGGACGGGATGCCTTTCTGCACGAAGGGAATGTGATCGTCGAGCATGGTGTGGCGATAGTCGGGGACGATTCGTTGTCCGTAGCCCAGTTGCCCGGCGATGCCCCAGAGGGTCTGGCTCAGGGTTGGGTCGGAATTGCGTTCGTAGTACACTTGCTGATCCGCGTCGCCGATCATGTCCACCAGCACCATCGCTGTGAGCTGCGGTTCGCCGCCGGCGCCCCATTGGCCGGCCATTGTGGTGGAGCCGACGATCCAATCCCAGCCGTCCAGCCGCCCGTTGTCCTCAGCATCGAAGAACGCCAGGTAGACGGTGTAGCCGGTCTTCTCGAAATCCAGCGCGCGCGCCAGCTCTAACAGCACGGCCACACCGCTGGCCCCGTCGTTGGCGCCCATGACCGGCTGCGCCGGGTCTTCCTGGTCGGCGGACTTGCGGCTGTCGTAGTGGGCGCCGATCATCACGGCGGGGCCGCTGCCTTTCCAGGCCAGGATGTTGCGCGCGGCGGTGTCCTTGTAAGTGAACGGTTGTTCCTTTACCGTCCACCCCAACGCTTTCAATTCGGCGATGAACATATCTCCGGCCTTGCGATTGGCTGCGGTTCCGGTGATGCGCGGCCCCAGGTCGCATTGGCGCGCGACCCAGGGATAGGCCAGGCTCCCGGTGAAAGTGCGCGGCAGCGGCGTGGGCGTGGGGATCGGCGAGGCGGTGGGAAGCGGCGACGAAGTCGGCGACGCCTTGCAGTTCGCCAGGGTCGCGATGAAAAGAAGGAAGCCGAGGAGAAAGATGTATTTTTGCATTGACTTTATCATCATTGAACTCCTTCGAGAATAGTCCAAGGTCAAAAGTCTGCCGACGCGGCAGAGGGTAAAAAAGGAGTATTTTTTCGTGCGGGTACCCCCGCACGAAAAAATACATCTCTGTTTATTTCCGTCTCAGTCCGCTTTGGATGACTTGTTTGTAGGCGCTCAACCGGGCCGCGCGCAGGTCGCGGCGGTGGCCGGTCAGCCATTTGATCCCCTCAAGTCCCATTTGCCAGAGGTATTGGGCCAGTAACCACAGCCGCAGCGCTGCGGCGATGGCGGCGCCGTGATATTTGTGCGTGTAGGCCACCTTGCTGGACTGGAAGTAGATGTGGCGCGCGGCGACGACCTGTTCGCTGCTTTTGCCCTCGTGGTGGATGATGTTCGTGTCCGGGCAGTAGCTCACGCGCCAGCCGGCTTCCTTGATCCGGCGGCACCAGTCCAGTTCCTCGGAATACATAAAGAATCTCTCGTCGAAACCGCCCACGGATTCAACGACGGCGCGCCGGGTGAGCATGGCCGCGCCAGTGATCCAGTCCACGTCCTGGGGGGCGGTGTCGGCCTGATCCTGCCGGTAGTAGTGTCGCAATAACCGTCGCGGCGCCAGCCGTTCGAGCCAGGTGCTCTCCAGGAACAACACGGGCAGGGTTGGGACGCGGCGTCGCGAGCTCTGCGTCGCGCCGTCCGGCCACAGCATGCGTGGGCCGAGCATCCCCACGTCGGGTTGCTCCTGCGCGCAGGCGACCAGGCGCGGCAGCGCATCGGCCAGCGCTTCGATGTCCGGGTTGAGGATGAGCAGAAATTCGCCGGAAGCAACGGCAATCCCGCGATTGTTGGCCGCGCCGTACCCCAGATTTTGCGGGTTGACGATGACCCGCGCCTGCGGGAACTCTTGCCTCACCATCGCCGGGCTGCCGTCCTGCGAAGCGTTGTCCACGACGATGACTTCCAGCCCGGGACGCTCCCCCCACGAGGCATACACCGAGGCCAGCGCGCGTCGCAGCAGGTCGCGCACGTTCCAACTGACGATGATGACCGAGAGCGTTGGGGTGGATGAAGTAGTCAGGGCTTAATATCTCCGCTGCACGGCAAAATGTGCGATTTCTTCCAGCGCTGCGCGATAGGACGAATCGGGACGGGCGGCGAGCAGTTCCAGGGCCGCAGCGACGCGCGCTTCTGCCTGCGCCTGTGCGCGTTCGATCGCCGTGGACTTGCGCACGGCATCCAACAGGGCGGTCAGCGCGTCCGCGCCGGCAGTGCGGGCAGCGATGGCGCGCACTTGTTCGTCCAGGGTCGGGTCGCCGGCGTGATCTTCCAGATAGTACAGAACCGGCAGCGTGAAAATTCCCTGGCGCAGATCGCTGCCGACCGGTTTGCCCAGCGCGCCGGCGTCGCCCGTGATGTCGAGCACGTCGTCGCTGATCTGGAAAGCCTCGCCAATCAGTTTTCCGAACAGGCGGGCGCGCTGCGCCTGGTCTTCCGAACCGTCGTTGATGAGCGCCCCGGACTCGGCCGCGACGGCAAAGAGTGAGGCAGTTTTGGCGTAGATGCGCGCTTCGTACTCTTCGATGGTGGGGGGGAGGGCAGCGGCGAACATCTGGTTGAGTTCGCCCTTGCAGATCGTCACCAGCGTCTCGGCGAAGCGTTCGGTCAGCCGTAAGCTTTTTCCCCGGTTGGCCAGGCGCGCGGCCCAGGCGAAAATCAGGTCGCCGGAGAGCACCGTCGCAGCGGGAGACCAGCGCGCGTTGAGCGTTTCGGCGCCGCGCCGGATGGCAGCCTGATCAATCAAGTCGTCGTGAATGAGCGTGGCGGTGTGCAACAGCTCGACGGCGGCGGCCACCGGCAGCGCGTGGCTTGTCTCGGCTTCGCAGAGGCGGCACGCCAGCAACACCAGCGCCGGGCGCAACTGTTTGCCGCCCCGGTACACCATCGCCGACGCAGTTGCCCGCAAGTCTTGCGGCAAGTCTTGCAGCGTTTCCAGCACTAAATCTCGGACTGCGATCAGGTCGTCTTTGAGCAAAGTCTGGTAGAGCAATGTCATTCCCAACACGGTTCAAACGGATACCGCACCTCGGCCACCGACGCGCCGACGACGTCAATGTCGTCCAGGCGATGTGGGCCGAGTCCGAGCTCGTGGGCCATACGCAGGTAATTTTCGCAGCGGATGAAGGGGACGCTGAACGAATCGGCGTCCGGGTCGAAGCCCTGAACGGCGGTGGCGACGGCGTCGGCGGCCACGGCGTTTTTGCTGGCGATCAGCACGCCCGGCGCGATGGGAGCCATGGATCCGATCCACGGCCCTTCGCCGCCCTCGGTGGTTTTGATCCCATCCACCAGCGCGAAATGAATGGGACGCGCCAGATTAAGGTCCATAATCACGCGCGGCAACCGTTTGCCGAATTCCTCTCCGACGCCGTGCAAGGCCGTGCGATTGTTATCTTCTGCGGTGATCGTGTATAAACGCTGCGGCGTCAGCCCCACGAGGTTTTTCATCGCGTGGGTGACGCCGCAACACCAGTGGCACTTCATCTTCGCCACCGACATAAATGTGTCCACCTCTTGCAGAATACGGTTGAAGGTGAGCGTCTCGTAGGCGTGCCCGCCGGCGGCAACGGTGACGTAATCGTCGTAGGGGGCCACGCCGTTCAGATCAATCAACGTGGCGCCGGTGTCGCGGGCCACGTCTTCGTAGCCCCATAACACATAGGAGTCCCACTGGGAAACCGCCTCGACGATGTAGACCGTGCTCGCGCCGGCGTCGAACACCGAGCCGACCAGCGCACGCACCACTTCGGGGTGGCTGACGAAACTCTCGGTGGCCGGCATGGTTTGCGGCTGCCAGTACGTCCCCCCGGTCAGGTTGACCTTGATGGCGACGCGGGCGCCGGGCCGGACGATGTCGCCCAGCCCGCCGAGGTTATCCAGCAGATTCTGCACTTGCGCGCGGATGACATCGGGCGAGTAGTCTGCGGCGCGGGCGATGGCAACGGTGGCAGCTTTGGGCGGGGTAGTGGGAGCAGGGGATGGGGTGATTGTGGAAGTAGGGGATGAGGTGTGAGTAGCCTTGGGCGTGGTTGCGGGAATCGGTGTATCGGCGGGGGCCGGCGTGGTCGTGTCGGTGGGGGCCGGTGTGGCAGTATCGGCGAGGGCCGGCGTGGCGGTATCGCTGGGCGCCGGTGAGGCGGCCGGAATCGGTGTACAGCTTCCGGCGGCGAGCCCGGCGGCGGCCAGACCGGCCAACCGCAAGAATTCGCGCCGGGAAAGGCGGGGATGGGTTTTGTTGGGTTGTTTCATAGGGTCCTCCTCGGGAATTGGTCTAAAGTCGAAAGTCGAAAGTCCAAAGTCCAAAGTCGTGCGTTGAGTTTTAAGTTGAAAGTTGCAAGTTAAGATGCGGATTAGGTTTCGTATTTCACGTTTCACGCTTCACGTTTCACGCATCCTCTGCCCCTGTCTACCGTCTACCGTCTACTGTCTACCTTCTTCTTCCGCCATCCGCTTGAAGAGGCGTTGGGCGTTCTGGGTGGTGGTGGCGTTGACCTGGTTGGGGGTGATTCTTTTGATTGCGGCGATGCGTTCGACCACGTAGGTCAGGTACGCCGGCTCGTTGCGCCGGCTGCGGTGCGGGTGCGGCGTCAGATAGGGGGCGTCGGTTTCCAGCAGCAGGCGATCGAGCGGAACTTGCTGTGCGACGGCAAGGAGGTCGGCGGCTCTGGGGAACGTCACCGGGCCGTCCATGCCGATGTAGAATCCCAGATCGAGGGTGTCTTTCAGGCGCTCCGGGCCGCCGGCATAAGCGTGGATTGTGCCGGTGCGTTCGCTCCCCCCGGCGACCCACCGCCGCAGAATGTGCAGAGTGTCCTTGTGGGCGTCGCGGTCGTGGATGATGACCGGGAGATTGAGCTCGGCGGCCAGCGCAAGCTGCTCCTCGAAGGCGATCCGTTGCACGACGGGGCTGGCGCAGGGCCAGCGGCGGTCGGAGCGGTTGGGCCAGTAGTAATCCAGGCCGATCTCGCCGATGGCGACCACGCGCGGGTGCTGCGCCAGCTCGTGCAACTCCGCAATTTCGTCCGGCTCGACATCGTCCGTGGATGTGGGGTGCACGCCGACGGCGGCGTACAGCGCGCAGGGCGCGTTCGCATAGCGCTCGGCCAGCGCTATCGCGGCGCGGCTGTCCTTCACGTCCGTCCCCGGCAGAATCACCGCCGTTACGCCCGCCGCCGCGGCGCGGTCCAGCACGGCCGCCAGGTCGTCCTCGTATCGTTGATGTTGTAGATGGGCATGGGTGTCAATCATGGTTTTTCCTTTTGTTTTTGTGGTTCCTATTATACCTTATGCAGAGGGTGGGAGCGACGCCGGACATCAGGAAAAATGATTCTGTTTGGTTAGAATTGTACCTTTGGCAAATCTCGCTAGAATACTCTTCGAGGTGTTTGCAATGAGCGTACTTCTAATTTTGCGTTGTGATTCCGACCGTGTCTTGCACGTCGCCACCGAGGGACTCCCGCCGATCGAACCGACGGCTTTGGCTGCTTTGCCAACGTCCGGTGCGGATGCTGCCGCCGGTCTGGCGTTGACCCGCGCGTTGGGCGGTGATGCGCTGCTGGCTCGCCTGGACGCCGATCCCGATCGCCGGCTGTTACTTGATGCCGATGCGTCCGCCGCTGCGATCCCGTGGGAGCGCGCGACGATCGCCGGTTCGCAACGGTTGGCGGAGCGTTACGCGCTCTTGCGCCTGCCCCCCGCCTTCCCCTGGCCGCCGGGCGCGCTCCAGGGGCGCTACGCCGAACTGGCCGTCGCGCGCGCCTATTTGATGCGCGGCGAACTGGAGCGCGCGACGGCGTTGCTGGACGACGTCCAGGCTGTGTATGCGCAGCGGGACGACCGCACCGGCCAGGGGCGCGCCCGGCTGCTGTTGGCGCAGGCGGCTCTGACGCGGAGAGATTTGGCCCAGGCGACGGCGCTGGCGGAGGAGGGAGACTCCCTTTGCCGGGCCTGCGCTGACGATCGCGGGCAGGGGGATGCGCTGAATCTTCTGGCGCACGTGGCTCTTCTGCGCGGCGACATCAGCCAGGTGCAGTCTCTCGCGCAGCAAGGGCGGCTCCTGTACGACCGCTGCGGCGATCTCAAGGGGCAGGGCGACATGGCGGCCCTGCTGGCGCAGATCGCGTTGATGCGCGGCGAGTTGGAGCGTTTGGCGCCGCTGCTGGAGGAGATGCGCATTTTGTACGGGCGCTGTGACGACTTTCAAGGGCAGGCCGAATCACTGATTTTGTTAGCGCAGGCCAGGATGTTGCAAGGCGACATGGAACGTATCCCGGCGTTGTTGGAGGAGAGCCGCGCCCTTTACGCCCGCCTGGGCAGCCCTTTGGGCCGCGCGGCGATCCAGGTGATGACGGCTCAGCTTGCGCTGATGGGCGGGGGGCTCGATCGCGCGTCGGCGCTGCTCGAAGAGAGCCTGGAAATCTACGTCCATATCGGCGACCGGCAGGGGCAGGCGACTGCGACGGCTGTGATCGCGCAAGTCTGGTTGGCGCGCGGCGACCGCAGCCGGGCGTTGGCCCTGCTTGAGGAAAGCTGCCGGATCTATGAGTCTATTCCCGATATCAAAGGATGGGTGGCTGCGCTTTCCGTGATGGCCCACGTCTATTCGATGTGCGGCGAGACCGATCGCGCGCGGGGATTGCTTGAGGAGACGCTGAGCCTGCGAACTCGCCTCGGCGATTTGCGCGGCAAGGCGGTTTCTTTGCACAACCTGGCTCAGGTGTATCTGGCTCGCGGCGCGCCGGGATGCGCGTTATCGTTTTATCAAGAAAGCCTGAATTTGAAGGAATCTCTGGGCGATCGTTTAGGGATGGCGGCGACGTTGCACCAGATGGCGCAGATCTACCTGATGCAGGGGGATCATGATCGCGCCGTGGCGTTCTATCAAGAGAGCTTGCAACTCTATGTGCAAAGCGGCGACATCAAAGGACAGGCGTCCGCTTTGCACAACATGGCCAATAGTCTGATGCAGCGCAAGCAGTGGGCAGAGGCCGAGAAAGTTTTGACGGAGTCCGCAGAACTGGCGCAGCGAGGTGGGTTTGCCGATCACCTGGCGTTTGCCACGGTCAAACTCGGCCAGGCAGCGCAGGCGCGTGGCGACATCGAATCGGCGCGGGAGTATTATCACAAAGGTCTGGCAATCTTTGAGAGCCTGGGGCTGCCGGAGGCGCGGCGCGTGCAGCAGATGCTGGATGGATTGGAGGCGCCTGGGGGCGCGGCGTAACCCTGCGGGTGGTTTGGGAGCGTCGCTTCCTTTTGTGTTTATTTCTCCGATGTATTTCTAATTGTGTCATGTTATAATCCCCAAATTGGGTAGTGTCTGTGAAAGTTAGGAATCGTATACGGATTCTGTCTGGAGGATACAATGTTATCTTGGTTCAATATGCAGGAACAAAACGTTGAGGAGCATATCCGCCGCATTCCGCAGGATTTGCCGATTTTGCCGCTGCGCAATCTGGTGGCTTTCCCGTACATCGTGTTACCTTTGTCCGCAACGGTTCCTCATTCTATACAGTTGGTCGAGGACGCCGAACGTGGCAATCGCATGGTGGGTCTGGTGGCTATGAAGGATCCTTCCATCGAAGTCCCTAACATCAACGAGGTTTACACTGTCGGCACGGTCGCGGTGATTCATCGTGTGATGCGCGGCGACGACGGCACGATGACGGTTTTCATTCAGGGCCTTGAGCGTTTCAAGGTGGTGTCCTGGACGGAAGATCAGCCCTATTTGCGGGCGCGCATCGCGTTGACCCCTGACACGGTGGCCGGCTCGGTCGAGGAAGAGGCGCTGCGGCGCAGCCTGTTGGAGGTGGCTTCGCGCCTGGCCGAATTGAGCCCGCAGCTGCCCGACGAGGCCATCCGCTTTATGCAGCAGTTGGAGGATCCGCGCTTGTTGGTGTATTTGCTGGCTTCCAACGTGCGGGTGGACATGCGTGAGGCGCAGGAGCTCTTGGAAGTGGACCATCTGGCGGCCAAGATGGAATATCTGGTCAAGGTACTGACCCGCGAGTTGGAAGTGCGCGAGATCGGGCAGCGGATTCAGGAGAAGGCGAAAGAAGAGATTGAGAAGACGCAGCGCGAGTATTATCTCCGCCAACAGATGGATGCCATTCGCAAGGAATTGGGCGAAGGCGACGACGGGCGGCGTGAGGCCGAGGAATATCGCAAGAAGATTGACGAGTGCGGTATGTCCGACGAGGCTAAGGAAGTGGCGCTGCGCGAGTTGGAACGGCTGGAGAAGATGCCGCCGCAGGCTGCTGAGTATTGGGTCATCAAGACATATCTCGATTGGCTGATTTCGTTGCCCTGGCAGGAAGCTACCGAAGACAATCTGGATATTACCAATGCGCGCGCGGTGCTTGAGGAAGATCACTACGATCTGGAAGACGTCAAGGAGCGCATTCTGGAATTCCTGGCCGTGCGCAAGTTACGGATGGATCGCGGCCTGGACGAGGCCATTGAGGCCGACTTGCAGGGGCGCAAAGTCGAAGGTACCGGCGCCATCCTGGCTCTGATCGGCCCTCCCGGCGTGGGGAAGACTTCGCTGGGGCAGTCGGTGGCGCGCGCCTTGGGGCGCAAATTTACCCGGATGAGCCTGGGCGGTATGCGCGACGAGGCCGAGATTCGCGGACACCGCCGGACGTACATCGGCGCGATGCCCGGACGCATTATGCAGGCAGTCAAGCGCACCGGCGTCAAAAACCCGATCTTTATGCTGGATGAGGTGGACAAGGTCGGGGCGGACTGGCGCGGCGATCCCTCCTCGGCGCTGTTGGAGGTGTTGGATCCGCAGCAGAATCACGCTTTCCGCGATCACTATCTGGATGTAGATTTCGATCTGAGCAAGGTGCTTTTCATCTGCACGGCCAATACCGAAGCGACGATTCCTGCGCCGTTGTTGGATCGCATGGAAATCATCGAAGTGGACGGCTACACCGAGTACGACAAGTTGCACATCGCTCAGGAATACCTGGTTCCGCGCCAGCTCAAGATCAACGGGCTGCTGGCCGAAGAGGTCGCGTTTGACGAACCCGCGTTGCGCGCGCTCATCCGGGATTACACCCGCGAAGCCGGCGTCCGCCAGTTGGAGCGCGGCATTGGCAAGGCGTGCCGCAAGATCGCCACGTCCGTGGCTGAAGGTACGCTCAAGGATGCTTCCCCGATCCAGGTCAATCCTGAGAAGGTGCGGGAGTTGCTGGGTAAGGCGCGCTATCGCTTTGAGGCGGCCTTGCGCACGGAAAAGCCCGGCGTCGCCACGGGCCTGGCCTGGACGCCGACCGGCGGCGAAGTGCTCTTCGTCGAGGCAGCCAGGATGCCGGGCGGTGAGGGCAATCTGATCCTCACCGGGCATCTGGGAGAGGTGATGCGTGAATCGGCGCGCATCGGGCTCAGTTACGTGGAATCGCACTGGAAGACGCTAAATCTGGCCGAAGACTGCTGCAAGGGGCGCATCCATCTGCACGTGCCCGCCGGCGCCGTGCCCAAGGACGGGCCTTCGTCCGGCGTGACGATGGTGACGGCGTTGGTCTCGCTACTTTCCGAACGCCCGGTCTATCCTGACCTGGGAATGACCGGCGAGGTCACTTTGCAGGGTCAGGTATTGCCCATCGGCGGGGTCAAGTTGAAGGTGCTCGCCGCCCATCGGGCCGGACTCAAAAAGATCATTCTGCCGCGTCTTAACGAGGTGGATCTGGACGAGTTGCCGGACAAGGTGCGGGAAGACTTGGAGTTCGTGTTGGTGGATGATGTCACGGAAGTTCTGGAGCACGCCCTGATGCCTGCGGCGCCAAAGCCCGAAACGACCCAGGCTGAAGCGGAGAAGTCCGAAGGGGAATCTCGGCCATCCGAGGACGAGAAGCCCGACAATCAGAGCTAACGCCCATTCTAGTTGCCGCTAACGTCGCCACACATTGTGTGGCGACGTTTTTTTGCGTTTGTGGGATTGTTTGTTACAGGTATAATCGGATTCATCATTAACCTGCGGTTCACCAACAGTTGGATGAAAATCACGGCTTTGCAGGCCAAGAGATAAAAGGTAAGTGTTTTTTTTTCGAGCCGCTACCTCGGCTTGAAAAAACACGCCCTTATATCCGGCTAACAGCTAAAGACTATCTTCTGAGGAGAGACGTTTATGTTTGTGGGGCAAATCGGGGATTGGATTGTCTGGTTGGTCCTTATCGTGGCGTTTATTGCTGTTATCTATCTTCCCCGGTTGCTGGCGCAGCGCCGGCGCAGTCAGCAGGAGGCCGGATTGACCGTCGGGGATCACATTGTTACGATCGGCGGATTGTTGGGAACGTTGGTTTATCTCAATCTTGAGGAAAACCTTGCCCGGATTGCCCTCGCCGACAACGTTGTGGTGGATATTCTTCCCGGAGCTATTTCCGGAAAACGTGTGGTAGAGCAAAAAGAACCCGCCAAGGAGTAAGGCCATGCATCTTTCGGTATCCGCCAGTAAAATTAACAAGTGGGCTGTGCGTGAGAGTGGCGACACTTTGGAGATGATCGAACGTCCGCACGGTGGAATCTCGTTTGTGTTGGCTGACGGGCAGAGTTCCGGCGAAGCCGCCAAGGCCATCAGTATCCGGGTGGTGCGCAAGGTCGTTTCGGATTTAGCCGAGGGTGTGCGCGATGGCGCGGCAGTCCGCGCCGCGAACGACATGCTGCATGCGCTGCGCGGCGGCAAGGTGTCTTCCACCCTGGTCGTGCTTTCGGTGGAATTGGATAGCCGTTCGTTGATCGTGACCCAGTGCGGGGATTCGGCGGTCTACGTGCGTTACCCCGGCGGCGATTTGACGCTGTTGGAGAGCGAAACGCCGGCTTTGGGCTTCTATCGCACCACACGCCCCACCGTGGAGCACCTCTATCTGGAGCCCGGGCTGTTGGCGTGCGCCTTTACCGATGGGCTACGGCACGCCGGAGAGCGCGCCGGGTCGCCGCTGGATATTCCCGCCGCGATTGAAGACATCTGGCAGTCATCGCCGTCGGTGGCGGCGGTTTCTCAGGGTCTTTTGGAACGCGCGATCGCCTTGGATGACGGACGCCCCAACGACGATACCAGTGTCATCGTTTTGCAGGTGCAGTCCGGGCCGCCGTCAGGTCCGCGCGGAATGCAAGTTGAGGTGCCTTTTCCGGACGAGTAGAACTCATCCTCGATTGTGGAGAAAGCCCCCGTGACGGATTCTTCCCTGTTGGTCGGCATTGTCGGCCCGTGTTCTTCCGGTAAATCCACGTTGGCGCGCGCCTTGCGCGATGGCGGATACACGGTCAAGGAGATTATGCAGGAGCACTGCGCCGCGCCGGCAATGTGGCGGCAACTGACCAACCCCGATGTGTTGATCTACCTGGATGTCAACCCCGATGTGGCTGCGCGGCGGGAGGGTCTGGATCAGCCCTCCTCGTGGTGGCCTGAAGAGCGCGAGGTGCGTCTGCGACACGCCCGGCAACATTGCGACGTGTACATTGAGACTTCGGAGTTGTCACCGGAAGAGGTGTTTCAGCAGGCGGTGGCGTATTTGGTGGGAGTAGGGAGTAGGGAGTAGGGAGTAGGAAAAGGAATTTTGATGGCTGAATGGGGATTATCGGGAGTGTTTATTCCTGTTGTCGCTTTTGTGGGGCGGTCGAACAGCGGGAAGACGACGGTGGTGGAGCGTTTGCTGCCGGTTTTGGGGGCGCGCGGGTATCGGGTTGCCGTTGTCAAACACACGCTGCGGAGCGATGTCGAGAGTGACCTGCCCGGCAAGGATACCCGGCGTTTCTGGGAGGCAGGAGCGGCGCATACCACGCTGGCGACCGCAGATCGCATTGTGCATACGCGGCGTTATGACGCTCCGCCGTCGCTGGAAACGGCGCTGCGCGGCGTCTGCGATGTGGATTTGATTGTGCTGGAGGGCTACAAAGAGGGTTCCCAGCCCAAAATTGAAGTGGTGCGAGCGGCGCGCGACCCTCACCTTTTGCCCGATCTGGTGGGGCGGGTCGCTTGCGTGACCGACGTTGCGGGGCTGCCCTGGGACGGCCCGCGCTTTGGATTTGACGACATCCCGGCGCTGGCCGGTTTCATCGAGGCGCGGTTCATTCAACTTGCAACGAAACGTGACGAAGTTTGATGTCCACAAGACTAACGACTACAGGACTAACAACTATGGGACGATGGAAACCAATAGACCACACTGCTGACTTGTCTCTGCACATCTGGGCAGACGGTCTGCCCGACCTTTTCGCGACCTCGGCGCGCGGGATGTTTTCGCTGATGTGCGATCTGGACGCCGTGCCGCCGGCGCGCGAAGTGACGTTCTCGTTGGAAGCTTTGGATGTAGAGACTTTGTTGGTGGATTGGCTCAACGAGCTGCTCTATCTCAATGAGATGGACGGTTGCGCTTGCGTGCGCTATGAGTTCAAACGACTCACCCCCACGAGCTTGCAGGTCGTCGCCTGGGGTGGGAAAATCCTTGAGTACCAGAGCTATGTAAAAGCGGCGACGTTTCACAATCTGGCAGTGCTGCCGGTCGGATCGGGATACGAAACGGAAATCGTGTTCGATACATAAACCTTGAAATGGATAACGGATTAACGATGTCAGATCACCTTTTTACCGAATGGCTCACCGAAGTGATCGCCGAACGCGGCCTCAGCGTCGCCGAATTGGCGCGGCGCACCGGGGTGTCTTCTGCAGTTGTTTCTCAAATCTTATCGGGGAAAAATCGCCCCGACCCCGAATTTTGCAGAGGGCTGGCTTCGATTTTGGCGTTGCCGCCCGACGGCATTTTCAGGCGTGCGGGATTGCTGCCGAATCTGCCCGCGCCTGCCGATGACATGAATTTGAACGAGTTGCGCGACGTGATGAAATACCTGCGCCCGCGCGAACGGCGCCAGATTCTTGAATATGCTTATATGCTTTATCGTCTGCAATGCGAAGAGGATGCGGAAAAGAAAACGGCGTAGATCATATCTTCTCAAAAATCTGGGGGATG